>JAJNBB010000028.1 GCA_021155885.1 Fibrobacteria bacterium
CGCGGGAGAGTAGGTCTGCGCCAAGGTTCTAATAAAACGGTGTATACACCGAAACAAACCAAAGCCTCCCGGATAGCCCGGGAGGCTTTTTTGTTGGGGCTTGTCGTCCAAGGTTGGCGATTTCTTGCGAATCGTAGTGATTCCCCCACCCTATCGTTGTATCGTACTTTCATGGACTGGAAAGCCGCCCTTCTCTCCCTGCTGCAGTGGATCGAGAGCCAAGGCCCGGAGGCGGCGCTCTGGATCCTCGGACTGCAGGCTCTTTTCGTGATTCTGGTGATTCCCGGGCCGTTTTTCACCGCCGCCGCCGGGTTTCTGTTCGGCATGTGGGCGGGCCTCGCGGTGGCCCTTTGCGGTTCCACGCTGGGCGCCGTGACGGCTTACGGGATCGCGCGCTTCGGTTTTCCCGCGCGGAGCGCGCCGGAAGGCGCGCGCTGGCGGTGGGTCGTGGTCCTCGAAAGGTTCGTGCGCGGCGGAGGCTGGAAAATCGTGCTGTCCACCCGCCTGATTCCGTTTTTCCCGTTCAAGCTTTCGAATTATTTCTTCGGCTGGATGCGCTTTCCCTTTCGTTCCTTTCTGTTCGGCACGTTCGTGGGCATCGCCCCGATGACGGCGGTGAGCGTGGCCGCGGGCAGCGTGGCCTCGGACCTGGCTTCGCTGTTGCGCCCCGGCGATCACGCGGTGGGAAGCCGGTGGCCCTGGTCCCTGGCGGGCCTGGCCGTGGCGCTGGCCCTGTTCGCGTACGCGGGCTATCAGGGTCGCCGGAAGCTCCGGGAACTGAGCGTTTCCGAAGGAGATCCTCGGCAAGACCCGACGGCCGCCGGGATTCCGGATAAGGACCCGAACCGCGAAAGGGATGTCACGGAGGGATCCGAATGATATTCCGGATGCAGGCGCGTTGGCGACGCCTTCGCAAGCTGTTCAGCCGCGGCGAATGGATGGTGCGGCTTCTCGGCCTTCCGAAAGAACCCTCCGGGGGATCGGACGGGGCGGCCGCCCACGGCCTGGTGATGATCCAGATCGATGGGCTGTCGCATATGGAGCTGCAGCGCGCGCTGAAAGAGGGCGAGATGCCCTTCCTCTCGCGATTGCTGGACCGGGAGAACTACGCGCTGCGCAAGATGTATTCGGGACTGCCATCCAATACGCCCTCGATGCAGGCGGAGCTTTTCTACGGGGTGCCGAGCGCGGTGCCCGCCTTCGGATTTTTCCACAAGGGCTGCGGCCGCATGTGCCGCATGCTCGAGCCCGATTCGGCGCGGGAAGTCGAGGCGGGCCTCGCGCAAAAGGGCGAACCCCTGCTGCGCGACGGCAGCGCCTACAGCGACATCTATACGGGGGGCGCGCGCGAGCCGCGCTGGTGCGCGGCCTCGATGGGCTGGGGCACCTCGACCAAGGCCCCCGGCCCCTTCCTGATGGCGCTTTTGGCCCTGCTGAATTTTTACGGGTTGCTCCGGGCGGTGGCCTTCGGCGTGCTCGAGATCGCCCTGGCGACCTTCGACGCGATCCGGGGGGTCTTCGGCGGGTCGAAGCCCAAGCACGAGTTCAAGTTCATCCCCGCCCGCGTGGCCGTCTGCGTGCTGCTGCGCGAGTGGGTCACCCACGCGGCCCGCATGGACATTATCCGCGGCCTGCCCGTCATCCATCTCAACCTGCTCGGGTACGACGAGCAATCGCACCATCGCGGTCCCGACTCGGCGTTCGCGCACTGGGTGCTGGGCGGCATCGACGATTCGATCAAGCGCGTGTGGCGCGCGGCGAAGAATTCAGACCGGCGGCCCTACGAGGTCTGGATCTATTCCGATCACGGCCAGGTGCGTTCGACTCCCTACCTCGAGGCGACGGGCAAGACGCTGAAACAGGCGGTGGCGGACCTGTGGGACGCCGGCGGGGAGCCTACCGAGGCCCTGATCCCGCACGCCGGAAGGGCGCTGTGGAAGGGCGCGCACGGCACCCTGAAGCCTCCCCCGCCCGCTCCCGTGCATTTTCCCCTCCTTTCCGATTTCGGGCCCCTGGCCCTGGTATATCTCGGCCCCGACGCGACCGCGGAGAAGCGCGCGCGGTTGGGAGAACGTCTGGCGCGCGAGGCGGGCGTGCCCATCGTGCTCGACGCGCGCGCCCTGGAATCCGGAGGCCCGCTGGGGGGCTGGACGGCGGAGGGCCCGGTTTCATTCCCCGCGGACGCGGACAAGCTCCTGGCGGGGCATCCGTTCCGCGAGGCGCTCCTGGCGGACCTCGAACGGGTGGCGCGCCACGAACATACGGGCGACCTGATCCTGCTGGGGTGGAGGAGCGGGATCGGCCGGCCGCTGACCTTCGCGTTCGAGTACGGGGCGCACGGCGGCATCAGCCCGGAGGAGTGCACGGCCTTCGTCGCGATGCCGGACGACCTCGAGCGCGAGATGCTCGCCCCGGGATTCATGCGCCCCCTCGACTTGCGCCGCGCCGCCCTCCTCCATCTGGGCCGCGAGGATGCCGGGGATCCCCCGCCCCCGCCGGCGCGCCCGGCCGCCCGGCTGCGGGTGATGACCTACAACGTGCACTCGTGCATCGGCCTGGACCAGCGCCACGACGCGCGGCGCATCGCGCGCGTGATCGCGCACTATCATCCCGACGTGGTGTGCCTGCAGGAGCTCGACGTCGGCCATGCCCGCTCCGGAGGCCTGCACCAGGCCCGCCAGATCGCCGCGCTGCTGCGTTTCGAATATCACTTCCACTCGGTGCGCGAGGTGCAGGACCAGAAGTTCGGCAACGCGATCCTGAGCCGCTACCCGCTGGAAATCGTGAAGGTGGGCGAACTCCCCGGCCCGAAGCCGGGGCCGCGCCCGAGGCGCGCCGAGGCGCGCGGCGCCCTGTGGGTCGAGGTGGAATTCGAGGGCCGCCGGGTGCAAATCCTCAACACCCACCTGGGTCTGGGCGCCGAAGAACGCTACCTGCAGGTCAAGGCGCTGCTGGGTCCGGAGTGGCTGGGCGCGCGCGAGGCGGGCGTGCCCCTGATCGTCTGCGGCGACCTGAACTGCGGTCCGGGCTCCCCCCCCTACCGGCTGCTTTGCGGGGAATTTTCCGACTGCCAGCTGCAGGTCCCGCGCCATAAGCCGCGCAATACCTGGTTTTCGGGCTGGCCCCTGCTGCGGCTCGACCACATTTTCGTCGCGGATCCCCTGGCCGCGCGGCACATCCACATCCCCACCTTCCATCTGGCGAAAGCCGCCTCGGACCATCTGCCCTTGATCGCCGACATCGCCTTTCCGGAAATCGAACCGGGACAGGCTGAAACCGGCGAAGGGAACGCCCCTCCCCCATCGACCCCCGGAGCCCCTCATGCTTAACGGATTATGGAAATACATCGTCCGCTACGTGGCGCGGAAAAAGGGCTTCATCGACCCCATCGCGATGTTCGCCCGCATTCACGCGATCGGGCAACCCGCCGAAACCGCGGCTCCCATCGAATTGCTGCGGGCCGGGGCCGTGCTGCACGCGCGCGGGTTCATGAACAACAACGTCATCCAGCATAACCTGGATTGGGTGTGGCCCTTCTGGGTCGAGCGCCAGTTCGACCCCAATCATCCCTCCTTCATCCCGCGCTCGTTCTCGATGACCCACATCAACATCACGCAGCGCAACTGGACCGCGGTGGGATACCCCGGCTGCGAGGAGACGCCCGTGGCCGACGCGCGCGGGCTGGTGATGCCCTTCTTCGACAGCTGGTCGCTGGAGGGATGGTTCGTGCCCGATGCCGGGGAATCGCTGCTGCCCTCGCGCACGGCCGGCACGACCCAGCGCCTGGAATGGACGCCCAACCTGCGCCTGGTCACGACGACCTCGCGGGACGGTTCGCGGCTGGTTTCGACGGCCGAGGTCGCGCGGGGGCCCGAAGGCCACCCCGTCCTGCGACTGACGCTGCACATCGCGGCCGCCCGCGCGGGATGGCTCACCGCCTGCGTGCGCCCCTACAACGCCGAGGGCGTGAGCTTCGTGAACGATCTTTCCTGGCTTCCCGGCGGCGAGGGCTGGCGCATCAACGAGAAGGACACGGTGCGTTTCTCCCGCCCGCCCGAAAAGCGCCTGCTTTCCAACTACCGCGACGGCGACGTCTACCTCGCCCTGCGCCAAAAGAAGCTGGATCAGGCCGAAGAGTCCGTTTCCTGCGGGGTGGGCATGGCCACGGGCGCGGCGCTCTACCGCGTGCAGGCCTCCGGCGAGACCGAAATGTTCCTCGAGGTTCCCTTGGGCGATGCCGCCACGGCCCTGGGCCCCGAGGAATCCTGGCGCGCGGCGCTGGCGGAGAGCGCCGCGTTCTCGGGAGAGGAGCGCTTCGAATTCCTGTACCAAACCTCCCTGCACACTGCCGTGCTTCTCTCCCCGCGCGAGATCTATGCGGGGCCCTATACGTACAAGCGGTTCTGGTACCGCGACGCGGCCATCATCCTGCACGCGCTGATGTGCGCGGGCCATCGCTCCCTGGCCGAGAACTCCCTGGACTTTTTCGTGGCCGGGCAGAAGTTGACGGGCTATTTCAAGTCGCAGGAAGGCGAATGGGATTCGAACGGCCAGGTGTTGTGGGCCATCGGGCGCTATTGCCGCCTGTTCGATGCGCCGCCGAAGCCCGCCTGGGTCCCGGCGATCCGCAAGGCCGTGCAGTGGATCGCCCGCAAGCGGAAGGGCACGCTGGCGGCGAAGGACCGGCACGGAGGGATCGCGCCGCACGCGGGCCTGCTCCCGGCGGGGTTCAGCGCCGAACACTTCGGGCCGAACGACCATTACTATTGGGATGATTTTTGGACGGTCGGGGGACTCCGCCTCGCCGAGGAAATGCTGCGGGGCGCGGGCGAGGCGGAGACCGCGGACCTGGCCGCGCGCGAGGCCCTGGAGCTGGCGGAGGCCCTGGACCGCAGCCTGCGGCATACCGCGCGCGTTTTGGGGACCCCGGCGATGCCCGTGTCTCCCTACCGCCGGCTGGACAGCGCCAACGTAGGCTCCCTGGCCGCGGGCTTTCCCCTGCAGCTGTGGCCCGCGTCGGACCCGCGCCTAGCCGCGACGGTGGATTACCTGTGCGAGAAGTGCCTGATTCACGACGCCTTCTACCACGACATCAGCCATTCCGGCATCAACGCCTATCTCACCCTGCACATCGCGCAGTGCCTGTTGCGCGCGGGGGACCCGCGGTTCCGGCGGCTCATGAAGGGCATCGCGGAGCTGGCTTCGCCCACGGGCCACTGGCCCGAGGCCATCCACCCGCAATTGCGCACGGGCTGCATGGGCGACGGCCAGCACGCCTGGGCCGCGGCCGAGTGGATGCTGATGATCCGGAACTGCTTCCTTTTCGACGAGGAATTCGAGAACAAGGTGGTGGTGGGAGCCGGTCTCTCGGCCGACTGGTGCGCGCCGGGCAGGCCCGCGCGTTACGGCCCCGCGCCCACCCGCTTCGGGCCCGTTACCGTCTCCCTGGAAAGCAACGGGACAGAACTGGAACTGACCTGGAAGGCGGAGTGGCGCGGCGTCCCGCCCGAGGTCGAGGTACGGTTCGAAGAGGCGGGCTGGGAACCCCGCAGCGCCGAACCCGGCCGGCACATTTACCGCCGTGCGGGGGGAGCCGTATGAAAATCCTGATGTTCACCAACACCTACCGCCCCTTCACCGGCGGGGTGCCGCGCTCGGTGGACACGTTCGCCGGGCAATACCGCAAGCTGGGGCACGAGGTCAAGATCGTGGCGCCCGATTTCGAGGGCCAGGAAGAGGATCCCGACGTCTTTCGCGTGCCCGCGCTGCAGCATTTCAACGGCACCGATTTCAGCGTGCACCTGCCGATTCCCGCCAACCTCCACGAGTTCGCCGAGGGGTTTTCCCCGGACATCGTGCACTCCCACCACCCCTTCCTGCTGGGCAGCACCGCCCTTCGCATCGCCGCCTGGCTCGAGAAACCGCTGGTGTTCACCTACCACACGCAGTACGAGCGCTACCTGCATTATGTGCCGGGGGGAGAATCGGACGCGTTGCGCCGCTTCGTGGTGACCTTGGCGTCGGGGTACGCCAACCTCACCGATCACGTCATCGCGCCCAGCCTTTCCATCGCCGAGGAACTGAAGGCGCGCGGCGTGACCAAGCCCGTGTCCGTCGTCCCCACGGGGGTGGACGTGCGCGCCATCGCCGCCGGGCAGGGAGCCCGCTTCCGGAAGACGCAGGGAATCCCGGAGGAGGCGTTCGTGGTGGGATTCTGCAGCCGCCTGGCGCCGGAGAAGAACCTGGAGTTCCTCTGCGACGCGGTACTCCGGTTTCTTGACGAGAACATTTCGGCCTGGTTCGTCGTGGCGGGGGTGGGGCCCCTGGAAGAGTCTCTCCGGAGCCGGTTCGAGGCCTCGGCAACGCGCGACCGCATCCTCATGCGCGGCAACCTCGCGGGCGAAGAACTTTTCGATTTCTACCGCTCGCTGGACGTATTCGCCTTCGCCTCGCGAAGCGAGACCCAGGGGCTGGTGGTCACGGAGGCGATGGCCGCGGGCGTGCCCGTCGTGGCCTTGCGCGGGCCCGGCGTGCAGGAGGTGGTGCGAGACGGCGTCAACGGCCGCCTGCTGGAAGAAGAGGATGCGGCGGCCTTCGCGGCCGCGTTGAAGGACGTGGCGGTAAAATCCCCCGAAGCGCGCGCCGCCTTGCAGGCCCGGGCGCGCGAAACCGCGCAGGACCTGTCGGACGAAGCGTGCGCGCGGCGCGAGCTGGAATTATACGAGTCGGTGCGGCGCGCGGCGCGGGCGGGCCAAACGGAGACGGAATCCAAATGGGAGGTTTTCCGCAACGTGGTCGCCACGGAGTGGAACCTTCTGGCCAACCTGGGCCGGGCCGCCGGCGAGGCGATCGTAGAGGCGTTCACGGACAAGCATGAGGACAAGAACGACGCGGCGGGAACGCCGTCGGTTGAATCCAGGTAATGCCTTAAGTTTCGCCGTTTCGCCGGACTATTCCGCTCCTCGCTCGGCTGCGGTCCGATGCCCGTAAGGGACCGCCCGCTTCGCGGGCTGCCAACGCAAATTTGCAAACTACGGCAACCCGGTCCTCGCCTCGCTTCCGGAGCGGAATAGTGCGGCTCAAGGCACATTCCCGGGTAGCGCCAAAGGTACTCCCGGCAAGCCTGCCGCGCAGGCGGGGGCCCAGGCGCCCGCTTCCCTATTTTTTTTTCAGGCGGACGTAGGTCTCAAGTTTTTTTTTACCGTCCGGGTCCCTGGAAGTGGCGTCCGCGGCCAACACGCCGCTGCTGTCGTGCCGGGCGCATACCCAGGTGAACTCGGCCCCGAAGAAAAGAATCTGGGCGGAATAATAGACCCACAGCAGGATGAGCACGAACGACCCGGCGGCGCCGTACACCGAGCCGAAGGAGCTTTGGCCCAGGTATAGGCCGATGAAATAGCGCCCGATGGAAAAGAGCAGCGAGGCCACCACCGCGCCCAGCCAGACGTTTTTCCAGCGCACCTGGGTGTCGGGCAGGATTTTGTAGATCGCGGCGAAGAGGCCCGAGGTCACCAGAAACGAGACGAACCAGTTCAGGAAATTGAATACGGGAAAGTAGTCGGGAACGAGGTAAAACAGGTATTTGCTCGCGGCGGAGAGGGCGGCGCTGAGGACGAGCGAGACCATCATCAGGAAGCCCAAGGTGAGCACCAGCGAAAACGAGAGCAGGCGCTGGCGCAGGTACAGCCAGACCGTGTTTCCCTTGCGCGGTTCGGCGTCCCAGATCTGGTTGAGCGAATCCTGCAGTTCGGCGAAGGCGCCCGTGGCGCCGATCAGGAGCACCACGAGGCCGACGGCCGTGGCGATGAGGCCCGAGGACCCGCTCCAGGAGCGATCGAGCACGGTCTTCATGTACTCGGCGCCCGAGGGCCCCAGGAGGCTTTGCATTTGATCGAAGATTTCACCGCGGGCCTGGGTCTCCCCGAAGAAGAACCCGGCCACGGCGATGACGATGAGAAGCAGCGGGGCGAGCGAAAACACCGTGTAATAGGCGAGGGAGGCGGCGAGGCGCGAGGCGTCGTCCTTTTTCCACTCGATCGCGGTTTCGCGCGTGAGCATCCAGAGATACCCGAGCCAGGGGACGCGGTCCAGGAGGCGGGTGGGTTTCTTCATGAGCGGGCTCCGGCGCTTGGGGGATAAAGACTATCCCCGTTCGAGATCAAGATATATGATCTTTGCCCGCGGACCACCCCGCGCGGCGAGCCCCGAACGCGCTTCTTAGTTAAATTCGCTGGATGCCCCCCATTTCCGCCACGGTGAAGGGAACCGCGCGCCTCCCTTGGGTGTTATGCGTCCTGTTGTGCCTGGCGAACGCGTCGCTGCAATTCTTCGCCTACCAGGGGGCGCTCGACGACGGCGTCGAAAACCGCTCCAGCCCTTCTTCGGGAGATTCCCGGGACTATGTGCGGCGGGCGCGACAACTGGCGGGGGCCGAGCCCGCCGGTTTCAAGGCGGCCTTTAGCGACGGCTTTCGAACCCCCGGTTATCCCCTGTTCCTGGCGGCGTTCCAGCCGGTGTCCGCCGCGCCCCTGCGCGCCGCGCGCCTTGCCCAGATTTTGCTTTCAGCCTCCATGGCCTTCCTGGCCTTTCTCACCCTTCGGAATCTCCTGCGGGGGTTCTCCTTCGCGGACTGGAAGGCCCTTGGCGGCGCGGCCATGGTCGCCGGCTGGCCCCCGCTTTATCATTTCTCCCCGATCCTCATTGCCGAAACCTGCAGCCTCTTCCTCATGGCCCTGCTGCTGTGGGTCCTTTCACGGCGGGCCGGGAATTCGCCCGGGTTCGTTTCTTGGGCCGGGCCCTCCCTGCTTTTCGGCCTGCTGGTGTACCTGAAACCGAATCACTTTCTGCTTTTGCTACCCCTCGGTATTTTCCTGGGACGCAAGCGCGCCGCCTCCTTCATTCTTTTGTCGCTGGCGATGATCGCTCCCTGGTCCGTTTTCGTTTCCCTGCAAAACCGCCGGCCGGTGCTTCTGTCCACGGCCTCGGACATGAATCTGTACCTGGGAACGGGAGTCGCGCAAGATCCACGGGATGCGAATACCCTGCCCTATCGGTTCGCGCGATACGCCGGGTTCGGCGAAGCCGAACGTGCGCCCCGGAACCTCGGGGAAGCCGCGCGCGCCGTATGGCGGGAGCATCCGGCGCGCACTTCCTTTTATGGAGCGACGAAGGTCCTGCATGGCTTCGGGTTTTCGCTGCGGGGCCCGAGGGACGTCGCCCTGGCGCTGTTGTTGGCGGGAAGCGCTTTCTTCGCGGTCCGGCTGGGACGGCGGGACCGGGGAACGCCGGATGCCGCCTGGCCCCTTTTGTGGGCTGGGATCCTGCTCGTGACGGCCTTCCAGCTATTCGTCTATTTGCCCAACCAGCGGCTCAAGACGGTGCTGTTCGATTTGCCCGCCCTGCTGATCCTCGCGCTCGGGATTTTTAAATCCGGCGCGAGGCCCGGGATCAAGGATGAATTTTCACGATTTTCCGGTAAGGCCCGGCGGTGAACTCCACCAGATAGAAGGTGCCGTGCAATTCGGGCGGCAGGGCGATCGTGTGATAGCCCGCGTCGAAGACCTTGTCCACGTTCGGGACGAGCTTGCGCCCGCCGGTGCCGAAGAGGCGAATCGACACCCTCTGGTTCTCGGGCAGCGCGAAACGAAGGCTTCCCTTGTCGCCGGCTATGCCGCGCAGGGAAATTTCCTTCGGCAAGATCGCCGTTCCCTGTCCGGTCACGAACATCGAGGAGGCGTAATCGCTGGAGCCCGAGGAATTGATGGCCCGGACGCGCCAATAAAACGTGGTATTGGCGGCCAGGGAGAGGCCGGTCTTGGTCGTGCTCGTGGTCGTGGAGTCGTTCACGATGAAGCTCACCCAGGTCGGACTGGTGCTCAGCTGCACGTGATAGCGCGTGGCTCCGATGGAGGCTCCCCAGACGAGCGCCGTGGTCGTGGCGACGTTCTCCGCATAGAGCGCCGGGGTGATCAGTTCGGGCTTTGCCGGGACCGGGGCCGTTCCGGTAAAGAACTGGTAGGGCGCCAGCGCGTGGAAGCCGCTGGTGCCGGCGGAATTCTTCGCGCTCACGCGCCAGTAATAGGCCGTGTTTTCCAGGAGCGGCCCGATGGCCCGGGAGGCCGTGGTGAGGGTGGAATCGTTCACGACAAAGGAAGAGAAGCCCGGATTCAGGGACACCTGCAGCCGGTAGGTCGTGGCCCCGGTCACCGCCGCCCAGGTCAGCGTGGGCGTGGTCGAGACGCCGGTAGAGTACTGGTCCGGGAGAAGCAGGGCCGGCGCGGCCGGCGTCACGGCCCCGGTGGTGAAGGTCCAGCTGGCGGAATAGGGACCGGCGCCGACACCGTTGATGGCGCGCACGCGCCAGAAATGGGGGGTAGACCCCGTGAGCGGGCCCGGCACGACGCGCGTCGTGCCGGTGAAACCGGAGTCATCGTAAACCTTGTTGTTGAACTGGTTGTCGGTGGCGACCTGCAGGTGGTACCAGCGGGCCGTGGCGGCGGGGTTCCAGGAGAAGGTCACGTTGGAGACGGCAATTCCGGTTGAGAACTGGGCGGGAATGGACGAACTGGGATTCGCCAAGTCGGGGGCGGGAGGCACGATCGTCGGCGCGCTCCCCGAAGTGAAGCTGCGGCGGTCGGACGTCGTGGTGCCCGCGGGGTTCTTGGCCGTCACGCGCCAGTAATACACCGTGGTGTTGGCCAGCTGACCGATGTTGCGCGTCAGGGCCGTAAGCGTGGAATCGTTGATGAGGCTCGTCGTGAAGGTGGAATCCGTCGAGACTTGCAGCCGGTAGGACATGGCTCCCGAGGCGGCCTGCCAGGTCACGTCGGTGAACACGTCGACGTTGATGGCGAGGTTGGCGGGAGAACTCAGCGTGGGCTTCGCCGGCGCCGAAACGGTGGTGGTGAAGGTGCGCGTGACGGAATAGGGGCCTATGCCCCCCGAGTTATGGGCCCTGACGCGCCAGTAGTACACCGCGTTGAGAACCAGGCCCGAGACGGCCCTGGAGGTGCCGGACAGGGAATCGTTGACCACTGTGGTGCCGAAGTTGGGATCGGTCGACAGCTGAACGCGGTAGCTGGTGGGCGTGGCGCCGGTCCCTGCGCTCCAGCTCAAGGTGGGAGAAAGAGACACGGCGAAGGCGTTGTCGGCCGGGCTTGCCAGAGCGGGAGCGCCGGGAACCGGCGGCGGGGTATTGAAGCTGAAGGTGGACGACCAGGCGCTGGTTCCCGCCGGCCCCATGGCTTTCACGCGCCAGTGGTAGCGCGTGTTTTGCGTCAGCGTGAAAGGCAGAATGCGGCTCGCGCTCGTCACCGTGAGGGAGTCGTTGAGCAAGGTGGTGGCGAAGCTGGAGTCCGTGCCGAATTGCACGTGGTAGGAGGTCGCTCCCGTGAAGGCCGTCCAGGCGAGGCTGGTGGACACGCTGACGCCCACGGCGTTATGGGCCGGTGACGGCCCCACCGGCGCGGAGGTCGCCGCCGGGGTCGTGGTGAAGGAAGCCTCGGTGGAATAATTGCTGGATCCCGTGTTACCCTTGGCGCGGACGCGCCAATAGTAGGTGGAGTTCAGCGCGAGGGGACCCGGCACGTTCACGGAGGTGCCCGCCAGGGAATCGTCGTACACGGTGGGCGTGAAGCCCGTGTTGGCGGAAACCTGCACGCGGTACAGGTTGGCGCCGCTGGAAGAACCCCAGCTCAAGGTGGGGCTGACCAGCACGCCGGTGGCCCCGTTCGCGGGAGAGTTCAGAACGGGAACCGGCGGGAGCGCCACGGGCGAGGAGGTCACGATGGTGCCGCCATCGCCCACCGCCACCAGCAGGCCGAGGGTGTTGTTCCAGGTGATGGCGTTGAGGCCTTGCGACACGTTCGAGGTCTTGGGGGTCCAGGTGCTGCCGTTGGAGGAGGCCAGGATCGTTCCCGAGGCCCCGGTCACCACGATCTGGCTGCCGGTGGTGGCCACGGCGTACAAGCCTCCCGTAACCGGCGAGGTGGGAGAAGCCCAGGTGGTGCCGTTATCGGTGGAGGTACGAATCGTGCCGCTCGCGCCGACGGCGACCGCCATCGTTCCTGTCCAGCCGATGCCGTAAAGCGTCCCGGTAAACCCGCTCGTGCGCGTCGACCAGTTCGTGCCGTTGGGAGTGGCGGAGAAAAGCGAGGTGCGGATGTTGAAGGCCGTCGGGGTTCCCACGGCGTTTCCCACGCCGATGAATTGCGTGCCGGAGGCCGACACGGCATTGAACACGTTCGTGGCGGAGGTGCTTCGGGAGGTCCACACGACCCCGTCCGGGGAGGTTTGCACCGGTCCGGCGCCTCCCACCGCCATGAACAGGCTGTTGGCCCAGGTCACCGAGCTCATGCTCGCCGTGGGGTTGGCGGAAGTCTGCGGAATCCACGTAGTGCCGTTGGAAGAGGTCAAGATGGTTCCCGTGGCGCCCACGGCCACCAGAAGGTTGCTGCCGTTCGAGGCCACCCCGGTCAGGTTGGCGGTCACCCCCGAAGCGCGAGGCGTCCAGGTCACGGCGTCGGTCGAGGTCCAGATGGCGCCGCCGGCGCCCACGGCCACGAGCAAACCGCCCATCGAGGTAATGGCGTTCAGGTTCGTCGTCCCGGAGGAAACCTGCGTCCAGTTGATCCCGTCGGTCGAGCTCAGGATGGTGCCGCCCGTGCCGACCACGATGGTTTGGCTTCCGTTCGTGGCGATCGACCGCAGGTTCGCGGTCGAGGGCGAGGTGCGGGGGGTCCAGTTCGTGCCGTTGGAAGAGGTCAGGATGGTGCCGGAGGAGCCCACGATGATGAACTGGCCGCTGCCCGAACCGACGGCGGAGAGGGCCAGGGAGGTTCCCGAAGTGGCCGCTTGCCAGGTGGCGCCGTTATCGCTGGACGTGCGGATCACCCCGCCCACGCCGCCGGCGACCAGCAGGCCGCCGAGCGAGGTCACGGAATAGAGGGCGTTCGTGGTGCTGGAAGCGGGACCGCTCCAGGCGCTGCCGGTGGCCGAGACGAAGATCTTGCCACCGTCACCTACGGCCACATACTGTCCGCCCGCGTAGGTGACGCCGTTGAGCGCCGTGGTGGCGGAGGGAGAAGCCAGGGTAGTCCAACTGGACCCGGTGGCGGAAGTCATGGCGGTCCCGTCTACGCCGACGGCCACGAATTGCGTGCCGGCCCAGGCCACGGAATAGAGGGCCTTGGGCGCGGGGGTTTGAACCTGCCAGCTCGTGCCATTGGTCGAGGTCAGGATGACGCCGGCGGCCCCCACCACCACGAGCTTTCCATCGCCCGACGACGCGATGCTGTACAAATTGCTGGCCGTGCCAGAGGACTGGGAATTCCAGGTGGTGCCGTTGGAAGAAGTGACGATCGTGCCCGCGTCGCCGACGGCGACATACATCGATCCCGTCCACACGATGGACTGCAAGCTCTTCTGCTGCGTGAGCGGATTCCGGGTGGTCCAGACTTCCTGGGCCAAGGCCCCGGTAAAGGCCATCGAGAACGCAAGCCCCGCCAAAATCCACTGTTTAAACGATCGCATAACCGGGCCTCTCCCCTGCAGTCGATTTCCTCTTCTTCTGCAGGGTTAATATACTGCGGCCGGACGTAAAATTGTTCCCGTCTTGACGGGATTTTCCCTTAAAAATAGGATTTTAAGGGAAAATCTTGAGCGTTTCCTGCGAACTTCCGATGCTGAAACGGAGCAAATACAGCGAGCCTTTCAACGCGGCCGGCAAGGGCACCGCGTGAGAACCCGGAGCACGCGTTTCGTTCAGGAGATCGGCCACCAGGCGGCCTTCGGTATCCCACACCCGCAGGGTGACGCGCTCGCTTTTCTCCAGCTTGAACCGCACCATTCCGGCGGCTCCCGACACCTTCGAGAACGCCAACTTTCTGGAAACGATCGCGCTTCCCTGTTCCGTGAAGAAATTGAGCTTCTCGGACCAGCCTCCGTACCCGAAGGAGTTCTTGCCCGCCACGCGCCAATAGTGGGCCGTATTTCCGGCCAGCAGGGAGGTCACCTTCGAAGTGGCGGTGATCAGGCTGTCATCCACGACCAAGGGGCTCATGCCGGAGTTGGTGGCGACTTGCACGCGGTAGGAGGAGGCGCCGTCGGAGGCCTGCCAGGTCAAGGTGGCCGTGCGCGGCACGCCCGTGGCGAACTGGATCGGGGAGAGCAAGGCGGGGGGCATCGGAGGGCCGGTCGGGGCGGTTCCCGTCGTGAAGCTGCGGGCCTGCGACCAGTCGCTCACGCCCAGGGCGTTGCTTGAATTCACGCGCCAATAGTAAAGCGTGGTGTTTCCAAGCTGCGCGGTCGTCTTGGAGGTCCCCGTCAGCGAATCCTGGAGCACGAAGGAGGAGAAGTTGGATTGCGTGGATACCTGCACCCGGTACAACGCGGCGCCCGGAACGGCGCTCCAGCTCAGGTTCGCGAACACCGAAACTCCCGTGGCTCCCGCCGCGGGCGTGACCAAGGCCGGCGCGACGGGCAGCAAGGAGCGCGGGGAGCTAATGATGGTCCCGCCCGCCCCGAAGACGAAAACCTGGGTCTTGGTCCATGCCGAGGCGTTCAGGGTGGCCGTCGTTTTGGTCGAGGAAGAAGATTGCGCGGCCCAGGTGACCGCGTCCAGGGAGGTCAGAATCGTCCCGCCGGCGGTGGTGGCGGTCATCAGCGCGCCGCCCCAGGTGACGGAATACAGGTTGCTGGTCACGCCGGAAGTACGGACGCTCCAGGTGATCCCGTCGGGGGATATGCGCACGACTCCGCCCGCGCCCACGGCCACGAGCTGGTTGCCGGCCGAGGCCACCGAATAGAGGGTCGAGCTCACTCCGGAATTCTGGGTGGCCCAGGTGGTTCCCGCCGCGGACGTGGCGATCGTGCCTGCCGCTCCCACCGCCACGAATTGCGTTCCGCTCCAGACCACGGAGTTCAGGGTCTGCGTCGTGGGAGAGGTTCGCGGCGTCCAGACAATGCCGTTGGCGGAGGTTAAAATGGCGCCTCCCGCCCCTACGACGACCATCGTGGTCCCGTTGAAGGCAATGGAATTGAGGCTGGAGGCGATGCCGGAGGTTTGCGCCACCCAGGTCGCTCCGGTCTTGGAGGTTAAAATGGTGCCGCTGGTTCCCACCGCGACGAACATGGTGTCGGCCCAGACCACGCCGTAAAGCGTTCTCGTGACGCCCGAGGCCCGGAGCGTCCAGGTGACGCCGTCCGAAGAGGTGACGATGGTGCCGGTGTCGCCCACCGCCACGAGCGAAACGCTGTCGCCGGCCACGGCGCCGGCGTTCAGGGACCGGGTGGTCACGCCCAGGCCGCTCCAGGCGACCGCATCGGGCGAGGTCCGGATCGCCCCGCCGACGCCCACGGCCACGTGCGTGGCGCCCGTCCAGGCGACCGAGCGCAGTCCGGTGAGGACTCCCGAAACCGAGGGAGCCCAGGTCGTTCCGTCCGAGGAAGTCAACACCACGCCGCCGTCTCCGACGATCACGAATTGGCTTCCCGCGCTGGTGACCGAGGACAAATGGCTGGTAACCCCCGAGGTCCGCGAGGTCCATCCGGCACCGGTGGTCGAGGTGAGGAGGGTTCCCGTGCGGCCGACCACGACGAACTGGCCGGCCATCCAGGCCACCGAGTAAAGCGCCTGGGTCGTGCCGGAGGTTTGCGCGGTCCACGCGCTCCCCGTCGGGGAAGTCAGGAGGGTTCCGTTGTCTCCCGCCACCACGATCACGCCCCCGCCCGCCTTGACGCTGTTGAAGCCGATGGACGCGGCCACGCCGGTGGCGACGCTGGCCCACGTGACGCCGTCGGAGGAGGACAACATGGTCGCCGACGCGCCCACGGCGATATACTGGCTGCCGGTCCAGGTGACGGCGTGAAGCGCGCTGGTCGTGGGCGAACTGCGTGTCGTCCAGGTCAGGCCGTCGGCGGAGGTGCGGATGGTGCCCGCGGCGCCCACGGCCACGATCGAGGTCCCGTTCGAGGCGACCCCATACAGGGCGCTTCCGGTGATGGAAACCGGGGATGTCCAGTTGCTCCCATTGGCCGAGGTGAGGGTGTAGCCGCTGTCGCCTACCGCCACCAGCAGGCTGCCCGTCCAGGTAATGGACTGGAGGGTTTTGATGGAAGGGGGGGGATTCCTCAAGGTCCAGGAGGATTGCGGGAATGCCTCGCCCGCGGCTAAAAGAATGCCTCCGGCCAGGAGAATCCGGTTGACCTGTTTAAAATGTCTCATCTTGACTCCCTCTTCCCCACTGGACCCCTGATAACTTAGCTCCGCGGCCCCGTTCACGCACAAGGATATACGTGATCCCGGGAAACCTTCGAAAATGGGGACGTTTCGTGCCTGGGGGGTGGGCCGTCATCGGCTTCCCGAAGTCGCATTGAGCTTATATTTCTTGCCCCGCCGAGGACAAAACAGGGGTGCCGGGCCTTTAAGGAGTTTGATAGCGCACATGGGTTTCAAATCCGTCGGCAAACCCCGGGTGGTGTTTTCGGCCAATACCTCATGGTATCTGTTCAATTATTACCGGAACACCTTTGCGGCATTCATGGACGCGGGCTATGAGGTTTTCATCGCCGCGCCCGTGGACGCCTATACCGAAAAGTTGCGGGCGCTAGGCTGCGTCCACCTTCCGCTGCCCATCAAGCCGCATTCCAAAAATCCGTTTCGTGAACTGGCCGCGCTGGTCGGGTTTTTCCGGGTTTACCACGCGGTCCGGCCCGACGTGGCCTTTCACTTCACCATCAAGTGCAACTTGTACGGATCCCTGGCCGCGCGCCTGCTGGACATTCCCCACGCCAACAGCATTTCAGGCCTGGGAAGCGCGTTCAACACGGAGGGATGGTTCAACCGCTTCATTCAGGTCGCCTACCGCGTCCTTCAAAGGAAATCCGCGCGGATTTTTTTCCAGAGCGCCTCGGACCGCGACTTCATGGTCGAACGTTCGCTCGTGACCCCGAAACAAGTCCTGCTGCTTTCGGGGTCCGGCGTGGATCTCAGCCACTTCAAGCCCAACCCCAAGAGACGCTCCGAAAATTTCGTCTTCATTTTCGCCGGACGCATCCTGTGGGAAAAAGGATTCGCGTACCTGGCCGAGGCCATGCGCCTCGTGAAGCGCGAAGATCCCCGGATTGAATGTCAGGTCTACGGATTCCTCGAGGCCGGCAATCCCAAATACGTGAGCCGCGAGCAGCTCGCGGAATGGGAGGACGAGGGTTTGCTGCGGTATCGCGGCCCGCTCGAGGACGTGCGCAAGGCGCACAGCGAGGCCGACTGCGTGGTGCTGCCGACGTATTATCGCGAGGGCATACCCAAGAGCCTGCTGGAAGCCGCCGCGGCGGCGAAGCCCCTGCTGGCGACGGACCTGCCCGGATGCCGGGAAGCCGTCAAGCACGGCGTGAACGGGATGTTGTGCGCGGCGCGCGACGCGGAAAGCCTGGCCGAGGCGATGCTGCGGATGGCGAGGATGAACGAGGCCGACCTCGAGGCCATGGGGCGCCGCGGCCGGGCCCTCGTGGAGGCGGGCTTCGGGGAAGACCATATCACGGCGCAATACCTCAAGGTCGCGAACGCCCTGATTTCCTAGCGGCCGCCGCGGTACAGGCCCGCGTATTCCCGGCCGATCTTTTCGATCGTGAAATTTTCCTCGATCCGCGCCCTTCCCGCGGCCCCCAAGGCGCTTCTCTCCGCGGCTCCGGAAGCGAGCAGCCGCGCCAGGGCTTCCGCCAGCGCGGCGGCGTCGCGCGGGGGCACCACGAGTCCGGCGTCCCCCAAAAGCCGCGCGGAGTCCCCGACATCGGTGACGACGCACGGCACGGCGCACGCCATGGCCTCGCCGACCACGTTGGGAAAACCTTCGGTGTAGGAGGACGACACCGCGATGTCGAGAACGGCGGTCCAAACCTGGACCTCCGCCGTTTCCCCCCGGAACAGGATCGCCTCCTCCACCCCGCGTTCGCGCGCCAAGACCCGCAGGGGGTGGCGGAGCCCCTCCATGTTTCTTCCCAATAAGAGAAAGCGGGCGTCAGGAAACCGTTTCGCCACCCGCGCCGCGGCCTCGATGAAGGACGCCTGGTCCTTTTTGGGGTCGTGGCGCGCCACCAACCCCACGAGGGGAAGCCGCTCGGGCAAGCCCAGGCGCCTTCGCGCCCGCCGTTTTTCTTCCGGGGCGTAGGGCCGGAAAACCGTCGTGTCGAAGCCGATCGGGATCGACCGGGTCCTTTCGGGAGGATACCCTCTCGCGATGTGCTGCGCCCGCGCCGCGCGCGAAACGAAAACCGTGCATTCGGGAAGGGAGGACAAGCGGTCGCTCAGGCGGATCATCAGGGCGTTCGACCAGGTTTCGTAACGCAGGGAATACAGGGATTGATGCACGCTCCAAAACAGCCGCGAAGACGCCCCCGAGAGCCGCAGCGCCCATGCCGCCGCGAGGTTTCCCTGGTACATCCAGCCCTGGATGATGTCGGGCGAGGAACCTTTCACCAGGGCGGCCAGTTTGCGGATCCCGAAGAAGAAGAGAAGGTTTTTCTTCAAGCCGAGGTAGTGGACCGGAATGCCGGCGCTTTCCAGCAAGCTCCCGGCTCCGCCGCGCGGACCGAGACAGGCGACTTCGGAAGCGAAACCGTCGCGGCGCATTTCCACCGCCAGCTTGTAAAGCATCCGCTCGGCGCCTCCGGAGGTGAGTCCCGAGATGACATGCAGGACTTTCATGAGCGCTCGCCCGTCCAGACCCGCGCGACCTCGCGCGCGTCGAAGGCGGCCGCGCGCCGCAGCCCCGCTTCTCCCATCCTCTTTCGCAAAACGGGATCCGCCGCGAGCCGAGTCAGCCGTTCGATGAAGGCCGCGTCGTCGTCCGGCGGGACGACGAACCCGCAAGCCTCTCCGGCCGCGATTTCACGGGGGCCGTAATCGCAATCCGCGGAAAGAAACGGACAGCCGCAGGCCAGGGCCTCGATCAACACCATGGGAAACCCCTCGTGGCGCGAAGTCATCAAGAAGGCCTCCGCGCTTTTCATGTAGGCGAAGGGGTTCTCCACGCGCCCGAGCAGGCGCACGCTTTCGGAAACACCCCGTCGTTCTATCAGGGCCTGCAGTCTTTTTTTTTCGGGCCCCTCTCCGGCGATCAGGAGCCGGACGCCCGGGCAGGCGGCTTCCGCGAACAGCCGGATCATGCGCGCGAAGTCCTTGCCGGGAACGAGGCGTCCCGCGGCGAAAAAATAGCGCGGCCCGGTGAGCGCGGGATCAAGGGCCTCGCCGGCCGCGCGGGCGATCTCCTCCAGAGCCACGGGATTGGGGATCACCTCGATGCGGGCGAGAGGAAGGCGCGCAAGCGTGGAAAGACGAGCCGCCGCGCCGCGTGAAACCGCCACGATCCTGCCGGCCTTGCGGTAAAGCAGGAATACGCCCAACTTGTGCGCCCGCCCGAGCTGCGCGGGATCGCCGTGCAGGCTGATCACCGTGCGGCGGCGCGCGGGAGAGAAAAGCAGGGCGGCCAGCAGCGGCAGGTTGGCGGACTCCATGAAGCTGAAAATGAAATCCGGATCCAATCGCCGTACGGTCTTTCGTAGCGCGAGAACCCGCCGAAGGCCCCGGACCATTTTTCCCCAGCGCCCCGGCCCTCCCGGAATCCGCAAATCCAGGATTTCTCCGGCCACGGAATAAGCGGGGGCAACGCCGTTGAAGACCGCGGTCACCACGGAATGATCGCGAGCCCATTCATGCGTCAGCCAGGCAGCCGCGCGTTCCGCGCCGCCGCCTCGCAGCGAGGGAAGGACCACCAGGATCTTGCCGGAAGGCGCGCGTTCCATCAATCGTTCCCCGCCACTCCCGCCAGCAAGGAGTCCCAGGCCGCGAAGACCGTGGGGGCTGAATACCGGGAGCTGATGGCGGCTGCGCGCGCGCCCATCCGGGCCCGCGTCTCGGGCTCCCGCGCGAGCCGCAAAAGCGCCGCGGCCAGGGCGCCGACGTCCTCCACGGGCACCAGGATCCCATCGACGCCGTCGGTGAGGATTTCACGAGGCCCCGCCTCGCAATCCGTCGCCACGACGGCCATGCCGTGCGCCATGGCCTCGCACAAGGCGTTGGGGAAGCCCTCCACCCGAGAGGGCAGGACGAACACGGAGGCTTCCCGCATGGCTTGCCCGGGGTCGCGCGTCGCCCCCTTCAAGTGAACCTTCTGCTGGAGCCCCCGCCGCGCGATCAGGGCTTCGAGTTCCGCGCGCGCCTCCCCTTCTCCCGCGATCGTCACGGTCCAGCCGGGGAGACGCTCGTGGATGTCGGCGAAGGCGCGTACCAGCAGGTCGTACCCCTTCAGGCGCGCCAACCGTCCCACGGCGAGAATGCTTGGAACCCGCAGGACGGCGGGCGCCGGCGGAACATCGGGAACGGGATTCGGGATCACCCGAACCTGCGGGAGCCACGACCGGAAATAAGAGGCGCAGCCCTCGTTCGGAACCACCACCGCCCGCGCGCGCGGGTAAAGGAGGCGCCGCAGGAATTTCCAGTGGGGCGCGAGCGGGTGAACCTTCGCGTTGGTCCTTTCGGAAACGAATACGGGAATTCCCGTGCCCCAGGCGGCGACGAGCACGCGGACGTTGGTGGCGTCCATGAAGCTCACCACGGCGTCGGGCCGGGCCGCTCGCAGCGCGCGGCGCAACGCGAAAATCCGGCGCAGGTTCGCCGCGACCTTTCGCCTCCACCCCCCGGAGACTCCGGACAGCCCCAAATTCAGGACGCGCACGCGCGCGTCGAGCGGAAAGAAGGCGGTCTCCCCCGCGGGGCTCCAGGTGAGGACACGGACTTCGCATCCCGCGTGCGCGAGGTGATTCGCGAGCAAGGTCAGGACGCGCTCGGCGCCGCCCATGCGCAGGGAGGAAATCGCCAGCACCACCCGCTTCATGGATTTTCCGGACGCAGGTTGCGGAGCCACTCAACCGTGCGGCGCAGCCCCTCGTCCAGGGATCCGCCGTATTCGAAACCGAGGGCCTTGAATTTTTCGGGAGACACCAAAAACGATAAGGCGTTCATGGCGCGGGCATCCACCAGGCGGGGCGCGCAATCCGGGACATGCCGGCGCAGGGCCTCGAGCACCTGGGCCACGGTCGCGTTGCACGTCAGGACGTTATAGGTCCCCCCGGCGAACAGGTCGCGGCGCAGGACGAAACGAAGCGCCGCGCAGGCGTCGTCAAGGTCCAGGTAGGGCCGGACTTGGTCCAGGGCCGTCCGCCATACAGTCAACGGCTCGCCGCGGCATGCCTGCCAGGCGAACTTGTTCACCGCGGTATGAAACCGCATGCCCGGCGAAGGACCGAAGATCGTTCCCAGGCGCAGGATGACGTGCCGCAACCCCGCCTCCGCGGCGAGCGCCGCCAGGAAGGCTTCGGTGCGCAGCTTGCTCGCGGCGTAGGGGGTCTGGGGCGCCAGGCCCGCGTCCCCGCAGGATTCATCCACGGTCGTCTCCGGGGTCCCGTAAACGCTGGTGGACGACGGAAAGATCAGGCGGGCGCCGGTCTCGACGCAGGCCCGGGCCACCTTCTCGGCGCCCTCCCCGTTCACCGATTCCATTTCCGCCGGGCTTTCGAAACTGGCGCCCGCGTCCGTGAACGCCGCCAGATGAACCACCGCATGCGCGTCCTCGAAACGCCGCGCGAGGTCCGCGGTCAGGATATCTTCCTCGAAAAACCGGAACGGAACGCCCTCTGGCAGGTGGAAAAGCGAGGCGTAGCGTTGCGTCCGTAAATTATCGAGAAGCACGACTTCGTCGAACTCGCCCGGGCGCAGCGAGCGGATGAAAGCCGAGCCTATGTGGCCCAGCGCGCCCGTGACCACGAGTTTCATGCCAGCCTCCGGCGCAGGCGAAAGGCCAGAACCGCGGCCTGAATTCGCAGGCTTCTGCAGGCATCCAGGAACCGGACCCCCCGGGGCGTCGGACGCCGGAGTTCCCCCGGGGCCCGCGTCGCCCGCAGGGTGAGGAGAAGCGCGTCGCGCAACTTTTGAAAGGAGGCTTCAAGGGAGTGATCGCGGCGCGCTTTATCCAGGCCGGCCTCCCCCATTCTCCGGCGCAACGCGGCGGAAACGACCAGGGTTTCCAGGCTTTTCTCCCAATCTTCCTCGGACCGGCATAACAGGCCCGCCTCCCCTTCCCGGAAGATCCCGGAGCATTCCCCCCCCGCCTGGCAGACGACGGGAATTCCCGCAGCCATGTACAGCAGGGCCTTCAAGGGCCCCCGGGCGCGGTAATCCTCGAGATCGAAGGGCGCCGGAAAAACCCCGATGTCCATCGCGAGCATTTCCCGGATCATGCCTTCCGCGTCGTAGTCCGCCCGCAACGTGTGCGGCACCCCCTTCAGGACGGGCGCCGCCGCCGCCGCGTCGCCGCCCACGACGCGCAGGCGCACGCCCGGGTGACGCGCGGAAACCCGGGCGAGGGGACGCCGGATCCCGGCGAGCGCGGCGAAGGTGCCCGGGCTGCCCACCCAGCCGATCACCACCTCGTCGCCGGAACGAAGCGCGGCCGCGCCGCGCAGGGCGTCGAACCGCTCCACCTGGCTGCTCGCCGGGACGCGAAAGATTCGGGAATGGAAACGCTGCGCATAGGCCTCGAGGTATTCGTTTTCGCAAAGCACGGCGTCGACGGCGCGCAGGATGCGCTCCAGGTCCCGCCACCCTCCGCGTCGATGCACGGGTTTCCAGAGCGCGTCGGTCAGATCGAAAACCACGGGGACGGAGGTTTCCCCCCGGAGCTTCTTCACCAGGGAATAGGAGGCGACCTTGAGCAGGCAGACGATCGAATGCCCGCGCGCCGCGGCCACGACCGCGGCCTCGTCCGTCTCCGCGACGTCCACGAAGCCAACCCTCCAGCCCTCCCTTTCGAAAAGTCCCCGGTAGGCCAGGCCCCGCGCCTGTTGCGTGGCGTGCCCCCTCCGGCCGTCCACGACATAAAGAATGCCGGGAGCGGGTTCCACTAAAGGTAGGCCTCAAGGCGCGGCGAGAAGTATTCCCGCGTTCCAGCCAGGCCCGCCGCCAAGTCGTACCGGGCGCTCCATCCCAGCTCTGCGGAGATCCGCTTGTTGCTGATGGGCGCGTCGCCGATCTCGATCTCGTCCCGGCCGCGGGGCCACTCCACGTAGCGAAGCGACCCCCCGATCTCCGCGGTGATCGCCCGGGCGATCTGGGCGACGGTCATTTGCTGGTCCGAAACCGAAAAGAAAACCTTGCCGTCGCTGCGGTCCGATTGGGAGGCCAGGATCAGGGACGCCACGCTGTCGGCGACGTAGCTGATGGTGCGCAGCTGCGAGCCGTCGCCGAAAACGGGAATCTCCTTGTTTTGGAGGGCCAGCCCGATGAAATAGTTCATGAAACCGAAGTCGGGACTGCGGATGTTGGAGCGCGGGCCGTAGGTGTTCGCGAGCCGGATCACGGTGGCGCGCAAGTCATAGGCCTGCGCGTAGACGAGCACGTATTTTTCGGAAGCCGACTTGTTGGCCGAGTAGATGTCGAGGGGGAACTCGGGATGCGCCTCGTCGATCGGACCGTAGACCATGCGCCCGATCTGGGTGCTGGTCCCCACATGCACGAGCTTTCCGCCTGGATTGAAGCGGCGCATGGCCTCGAGCACGTTGAGGACGCCCTTGCAGTTGACGTCGACGTCTATGTACGGCTCCTTCATCGAATTGGGGTGGGACGTGTAGGCCGCGCAATTGAAAATGACGTCCTGATCCAGCACGGCCGCGCATACGCCCTCGAAGTTCCGGAGATCGTTCAGCACCAGGCGGACGTCGCCCTGGATCTCCTGGACATTGCGCATGTTGCCGCCCGAGCGCGGGTCGAGGCAGTCGTAGAGCGTCACCGCGGCGCCCAATTCCAGGCAGCGGTGCGCGAGATTGCTTCCGATAAACCCCAGGCCGCCGGTGATCAGCACCCGCTGTCCCTTGAGTTCGGGCAGTCTCAGTCCGGACGGACTCTCCACGTGGCTCTCCTTCGCCCCGCCGGAATGCGGGCACGGCTGGGAAAATACTTCCCGAATCAGAGGAGATGCACCTCGGGAACATAGAGAATGAATTTCCCTCCCCGTTCCCGGAAAACCCCTTCTTTCGCGGTAATTTCCGCAGCATGGTTCCAAGCGAAAAGAAGCGCGTAGTCGGGGTGGCGGTTTGAAAAGTCGGCGTAGGGAACCACCGGAATGTGGGCGCCGGGAGACAACTTGCCTTGTTTGATGGGGGTCGTATCGCAAATGGATTCGACGAGGCCGGGACCGATTCCGCAGTAATTGGTAACGGTGGTGCTTTTGGAAGTGGCCCCGTAGGCGGTGACGCGTTTGCCGTCACGCCGGAGACGCGTCAGCAGCGCCACGAGGTCCGCGCGGATCTTCCGCACGCGCCCCGCGAAGGCCTCATAGGTCTCCGGGCGCCCGAGCCCCTGGGCCTCCTCCTTGAGCCGCTGTTCGGCGACGGCCGGCGATACGGGCAGCGCCCCCTTGTGCGCGACCGTATAACGCATGGAGCCGCCGTGCACGGATTGCGGTTCCACGTTCACGACTTCCAGCCCGTGCGCCGCCATCAGGTAATCCACCGAGGCGACGGAAAAGTAGAAGGCGTGTTCATCGTAAATCTGGTCGAAGGAGTTTTTGGAGAGGATGTCGCCGAGGTAGGGGTCCTCGAAAACCAGCACGCCCCCGGGTTTCAGGAGCAGGCGGATGCCCTCGACCACCGAATGCAGGTAAGGAATGTGGCACATCACGTTCGCGCCCAGGAAGGCGTCCGCCTGGCCGTGCTCGGCGACGATTGCGCGCGCGAGGTCCTCGTTGAAAAAACGGGAGACGGTCCGTATCCCTTTTTGCCGCGCCGTCTCGGCCACGTTCGCCGAGGGTTCGATTCCCAGATGACGGATGCCGGCCCCGGCGAAATGCCGCAGCAGGATCCCGTCGTTGCTGCCGATCTCGACGACGAAAGGGTCCTTGCCGCCGGCGAGGTACCGCCCCTTGACGGTGCCGGCGAACGTTTCGAAATGCCGGGCCATGTAGGCGGAGGTGGAAGAGAAAAAGGCGTAATTCTCGTGGAACATGCGGGCTTCATCCACGAGTTCCGTCAACTGGACCATTCTGGATTCGGGGCAAAAACCGACCGCGAGATTAAAGAAGTACTCTTCGCCCACGGATTCGGGACGGAGAAACCCGTTCGCGATCGGCATTTTTCCGAAAGACAGAAAGGGCTCGAAGTCTTTTCCGCTGATCAAGCACTGGGGCATGCTTCGCCTTTCGAAATCACTTAAAATAGCCATCCCTATGTCTAGATTTGGCCTGGACTGCCGCACCCCGTCGACCCCATGAACAGTTTCACCCATTCCACGGCTACCATCACGCTCTTCACGGTGCTGGGTCTCGGTCTCGGTTTCCTGAGCAATCTGGTGATCGCGGCCGTGTTCGGCGTGGGCTCGGAAATGGACGCCTACGTCGCAGCCACCACGCTCCCGACCCTGCTGGCGGCGGTGTTCGGCGGGGCGATAAGCGCCGCCTTCGTTCCCTTGCTGGCGGAATACCAGGAAAAAAATCCCGCGGAAGCCCCCGGCATCGCGCGGGCCTTCCTGTTCCTGGCGCTGGGCCTCGGGTTCCTCCTGGCGGGCGCGGGCATTCTTTTTTCAGGCGTCCTTTCCCGATGGCTCGCGCCGGGACTGGCGGGCGCCCCGCTGGAGCTTTCCGCCGGTCTGATGCGCTGGCTGCTTCCCGGGCTGGTCCTGGCCCTCGCCAACGAAGCCCTTTCCGCCCTCTACTATTCGGGCGGGCGCTTTTTCATGCCCCTGCTGATCAAGGTGATCGGTCCCCTGATCACCCTTCTTTTCGTGGCCTGGCTCGCCCCCGCCTTGAGCGTGCGCAGCCTGGTGCTCGCGACGCTGGCCACCGGCGCGCTCCAGACCTTGCTCTTGCTGGCGGGGCTTGGTTCCCGCGCCTCGAAACCGCTCCCGCGCGCCCGGCCCTCCCTCTCCGCGCTGGGACCCGCGCTGCGCACCGTCGTCCTGCGCATGCTGCCGCTGGTCCTGGGCTTCGGCATCACGCGGCTCGTCCCCGTCATCGATCGCTGGATCGCCTCGGGGATGCCGTACGGGTCGATCTCCACCTTGGCTTACGCCAACCGCTTGTTCCTCGTGATCAGTCCGGTGCTGACCACGGGCATTTCCCTGGCGGGATTCGTGCGCATGTCCCGGCTGGCGGCCCGCGACGATTCCGCCGGCCTGAGGGATTCGATGGAGCGCAGCCTTCGCGCCCTGATGTTCTTCAGCGTTCCCGCGGCCGTTCTACTGTGCGCCTTCAGCGAACCCCTGATCCGTATTCTCTTCGAGCGGGGCGCCTTTTCCCGCGAGGACGCGGCCGCGACCGCGGGGTTGTTTTCCCTTTACGCCCTTTCCCTTCCCGCAACCGCCGCCGGCACGATCATCGGGCAGGGATTTTACGTCCTGAAGGACACCCGCACGCCACTGGTCGTCGGGATTCTAGAAATCACCCTATACGGTTTCCTGTGCGGGGTTTTCTCCCCCTTCCTGGGCCTGACGGCCCTGCCCTTGTCCTTCAACCTCTACTTTTACGCCTCGGTGCTCGCGTTGGGCCTGTTGCTGGCCCGTCGCGCGGGATTCGCCGTCTTCCCCCTTTTCATGCGGCCCTTCGGCCTGGCCCTGATGGCGGCCGGTCTCGCCCTGGTTCCCGCCCTGTCGCTGCGCCTGCTTTTTCCGGACACGGACGCCTGGGCGCTCGGCTGCCTCGGCCTCGCCTTCGTCGCTTATTTTTGGATCCAGAAACTTCTTTTTCGAAACCGGGAGGCGGACCGCATTCTCGGCATCCTCCGCAGGAAAATCCACGCATGAAGGCTGCTCGCATCGTTTTGCAAATCCCGGGAGCCCGGAGCGCGGAACGCCTGTTCTGGAGGCTGTGGCGCGCCCTTCGGGCGGCGCGGGGCGGGGGCGTCCCCGCGCGCGCAGGCGGCTTGCGCCTTCACGTGGGTTGCGGGAACGAGCGCCTCGAAGGCTATCTCAACATCGACCGGGACCCCTCGGCGCGCGCGGACCTGATCCTCGACGCGCGGCGCCTGAACCGCGTCTTCGGGACGGGGTCCGTGTCGGAAATCCTCATGATCCATGCCCTGGGCTACATGAGCCTTTGGGAGGCGCGTCTTTTTTTTCGCGAAGCCTTGCGCGTACTGCGGCCGGGGGGACGGCTGATCCTGGAGGCGCCCGATCTGGAAAAATGCGCCGCGAGAATCCTGGAGGCGGGACAAGAGCAACGGGAATCCGATTTTCTTGAGGGCGTGCGGGGGCTCTTCGCCTTCGGGCCGGAGCACGTCCGTGAAAAATCGGAATACGTCCCCTACGCCTTCGCCTGGGCGCCCTGGCACCTGCGACGCGAACTGGAATCGGCGGGCTTTACCGAGGTGAAAATCCTGCCGCCGCGAACCCATGTCTCCTGGCGGGACATGCGCGTGGAGGCGTCCAGGCCGACGTGACTACGGCGCGGGCGCGGACCGGCCGCGCCGGTAAAAGTGCCGGCACAACATTCCGAAAAGCACGATGTTCGCGAGCGCCAGAACGTTCGTGGTCCAGCCCAGGTGCAGGCGCGACAAGACCTGCTTGCCGAAATTGAAGTCGCGCCCGAATCCATAGAAGATCAGGTCCTGCAGCAGGAAGACCAGGCTGACCGCGCCGTAGAAGCGAAGCGTGGCTCCCGGGCGAAGGCAAGCCAGGGCCAGGAGCGGGACGAGCAGGTAGTAATGATTGCCCTGAACCCCGGCGCGCAGGATGAAGTAGGCGTAGACCTGCAGGGCCGATGCCTCCACGATCACCAGAGGGTCTTTCCTGCAGCGCCGCGCGAGGTGATACAGGTTGAATCCGGTGAAGGCCGCGAGCAGCAGAAGCCCGAGGGCTCCCGGGGAGAACCCGAGCCGCGGCTCGAGAAGCGCCGCCGGTACGTCGGCGTACCAACCATAAGCGCCCCCCGCGAAGGCGTCCCACCCCGCGAGCCCCCCCCGAACGGCCTCGACCGCGTTCCAGGCGTATTGCACCGGCCACCACAGGTTCAGCGCCTGCCGGCTCAAATCCCCGGAGGAATCCGTGACGGAAAGGACCCCTTGAAGAACGCTGAGGCCCCTGCCCGCGAGAAGCCAGGGCGAGAGGACCATCAGGGCGACCAAGGCCCCCGCGAGCCAGCCCCAGAGGTTCCGGAGCGCGGGTTGCAGAAGCAACCCCGCCCCCAGTACCACGGGAGCGACCAGCACGGCCTGGGGTTTGACCAGCATTCCGGCGGCCAGGAACACGCACGCCCACACGACGCGGCGGCGAAAAATCGCCAGCACCGCCAGAACCGCGAACAGGGCGCAAAGGGGGTCCTGATAGCCCTGGATCGGGGAGTTCAGGATCGCCACGGGATTCAGCCAATACAGAAGGGCGATCCCGTAACCGGCGGCCGGGGAAAGCAGGCTGCCCGCGAAGGCGGCGATCGCCAGCGTCAACGCCGCGGCCGCGAGAATCGAAGGAAGGTTGATGAATACGTTGAACAGCCTGCCATTGGGAAGGCCGGGAGCCACGAAGCCATAAACCCGCGCGGAACCATTAAGGACATACAGGTAGCCGGGCGGGTACGTGACGAGGTACTCCGTTCGAAAATAACGGTAAGGCTGAAACGAAAGCACGGTCTGGGTGGCGGCGCGCACCGCGGCACGGTCTTGCCCGTCCTTTATTCTCCCCAAAATTTCCGCGTCCGGGGCGCCGTACACGCGCGTCATGCCGTGCTGCAGCATGCCTTTGGCCCACGCCTTCTGCCATTCCACGTCCTGGGTCCCGTAGAGCGGGGAAAGCAGCAGGCGAAGCGCCAGCCCCCCCGCGAACCACAGGAGAAAAGTTTTAACGGACAAGGGCCGGAGCATCATCCCGGCAAAACTAGCCACCCCGCGAATAAAACACGAAAGACTTACCTTGGACGGCAGCATGGACCCCACCGGCATGAAATCCTGCCTGATCACGGGTGGCACCGGCTATCTCGCCCATAGCCTGGTCGCCGAACTGCGCGGAAAGTATCGCATTCGGCGCCTAATCCGCCCCGGGGCGCCGCCGGCGCCGACCGCGCCGGGCCTGGAAAATTTCATAGGAGACGTGACGCACCGGAACGCCCTGGAAAAGGCGCTGGAGGGCGTGGAGACCGTGTTCCATCTCGCGGCTCAGACCAGCGCCCGTGTCGCCGACGAGGATCCCGAAAGGGATTTCGAGGCCAACGTCCGCCCCCTGGAGCATATCCTGGAAATCTGCCGCGACCGCCAGCCCCGGACCTTCGTGGTCTTCGCCGGCACGGTCACCCAGTCGGGTGTCGCCTATTCGCTTCCGGCGGACGAAACGCACGCCGATCGCCCGGTGACGGCCTACGACCGCCACAAGCTTCAGGGAGAACAAAGCCTGGAGGCCGCGGTACGCGCGGGCGCGGCGCGCGGAACGACGCTGCGGCTCTCGAACCTGTACGGCCCGGGCCCGCGCGAAGCGGGCGCGGACCGGGGCGTCCTGAACCGCATGATTCGAAGCGCCCTGCGCGGGGAACCGCTGACCGTGTACGACGGCGGGAATTTCTTGCGCGATTATCTATACGTGGAGGACGCGGCCAAGGCCTTCGCCAGCGCGGCCGCCCATGGGGAGGCCGTGAACGGTCGCCACTTCGTGATCGCCTCGGGAGTGGGGCGTACCTTGGCCGAGGCGGCGCGGCTCATCGCGGCGCAGGCCCAAAAACGCACCGGCCCGCTGGACCTTCGCAACTTCGTGGGAGACCACGCCGCATTCACCGCCTGCACGAGCTGGAAACCCCAAACCGATCTTGAAACGGGAATCGACCGGTCAATGACCTATTGGGCTTCCCTGCGCGAAGACTCTTCCCGAAAGGCATAGCGAGCCAGGCGCCAAAGCGCGTGGAACTGCATCCAGATGAAAACGAAACCCGCCATCTGGCGTTGCCGGATTCCCCGGTTTTCGGGAACCATGGAAAAGGCAAGCACCACCAGGAACAGGTAGGTAAGCAGGATGCGGGCGGGCGGACTCTGCTTCCAAAGCCTTGGAAGGACGATCAAAACCGGTACGATGAACAAAAGATGAAGCAGGGAGGGGATGAGAAGGAACTCATACCCGGCGCTCAGGTTCCATGGCAAGGGCGTGAGCAGAAATTGCGGCAATCCCCAAAAAATTTCCGCGGGGTGTATCCGTCCCGCCACGGACGCGACGCGCCCGGTTACCGCCATCAGCGCGCCCGCCACGGCCAGCAAGCAACCGGCCAGACTCCAGCTTCGTTTCTGAAGCGCCAGATGAATCCCCGCGGCCAGGAGGACGAAAAGCGGAGCGTAAAACCGGAGGAAAACTCCCGCAAAGGCCAGCAGTCCGATCGGAATCACCCGCCACGCGCGGGGGCGCTTGAAGGTTTCCATGCATTGATGCAACAAGGCGAGGGTGAGCGTCACCACCAAGGTATCCTTGAGGTTCAAAAAGGAAGACCAGGCCAGCGTGTCCCAGTGAAGCAAAAAAAACACCAGCGCGAGACGGCAATAAAGAACCGGAAATTCCGCGGCCCGTAATATCCTGAAAAAAAACCATCCCGACACGAACGTCGCGCCGACATTCATCAGCACGGGAGAGAAATAATGGGGTCCGAAAAGATGGGTGCCGGCCAGGTTCCACAGGGGATAGGCGATGTGCTGCCGGGTTCCCGCGATTTCGGCCATCAAGGGAAAGGCGCGGTAATCCGAAAAAAGCGAGAGCGGTTCGAACCCCGTTTTCAGGAACAGGATGCTGCCGTGGAAATAGGTGACGTCGTCGGCCAGATGAAACCAGCCTGAAGGGTTGGTGGCGAAGTAAACGAAGGGAATGCCGATCTTCAGGACGGCGATCCCCGCCGAAAGGCGCAGGGGCAGATGCCGGGAAGACACGAGCCAGCCGAAAAGGAAAACCCAGGCGCAGGCTCTCAGCAAGTCGGGGGAAGCCTGGGCGAACAAGTCCATGGATCAGGCGCCCTAGATCGGCGAGGTCTTAAGTTCGGCCCTCATGTTTTTCACCATCGGAACGGCAAGCGCGCCCAAACAAGAAACCAGGAAACCAAGCAACGCCGACACCACTACGATTCTTTTCCGTTTGGGCGTCTCACGCAGGAGCGGCACCTCGGGCGCCTCCAGAAGATCGAACGCGGTGGCGTTGAGCAGCATGGCGGTCTCCGTTTCCCGGATGATCAGCTCCTGGATTTTCTCGCGGGATACCGGATCCGCGGTGCGATCCATCTGGGCCTCCAAAAAATCCCGGTTCGCCATTGCCTTTCGAATCACGTTTTCCTTCAGGCGCTCGTTCAAGCCGTCGAGGTAAGCCTGGACAAGCCGGAAGGCCAGCTTCGGATCCCCCGCCCGCGCGGTGATCTCCAGCGTCATCCGGTAGACATCCACCTTGGTGGAAATCATGCCGCGAAGTTTTCCGACGCCGCTATTGATCACTCGCGGCACCCGTTCCTCGGGGCGCGGAGGCTTGCTCCCGTCCCACGACTCGGGGAAAAACACCGGAACCAGGCGCTCCTTGACGACCACGCGCCGCGCCATCTCGCGGCTTTTCAAAATGATGTCGACCCGGTTCAAATGCCCGACTCCCAGCATCGGATTCAGGGCGCCGCTCAATCCGCCGCCCAACGCCGAGCTTTCGGACCGCGCGGATATGTCCTGAGGATAGATGACCGCGCGGGCGACATAGGTGGCCGGCGCCAGCAAGGAGTACGCCACGCCCGCCGCCGTGAAAACCGCCGTCCCCGCCGCGATGCTCCATTTGCGCCGCCAAAGGATCCCGGCCGCGACGAAAATTTTCAACAGAGAATTTTTTTCGCTCACGCATTCCTCGGGGTTAGGCAGCTCTTGGCTCCCGGAGTTTTAAGAATGATAACCCTTGCCGCCTGAATCTTCTAAGAGACCGAATCCTCCCAAAATCCAGCCTTCGGCGC
>JAJNBB010000029.1 GCA_021155885.1 Fibrobacteria bacterium
AGGTAATCGCAGAGCTCCACCCAGGAATGGGCGGCTTCGAAGACTTCGGGATCCGTGTTCAGGCAATGCCAGATCTTCGCCCAGAACCATTCCGAGGAATAGGCCCCGCCGCACTTGGCGAGATAATGCGGGCGGGTGCGGGCGGCGAGCTCCGTGATGCGCGCGGCCTCGGCGTGCGAGGCATGATCTTTCCACAGCCAGGACAGGGCGGCAAGCCGGTCCGAGAACTCCGGGCGCAGGGCCAGCGGGATGCCGCGCGCGTCCACGGGAAGCACCGTGCTGCCGGTGCTGTCGGCGCCGATGCCGATCACCTCGGCGGGATCGAAGCCGGGAACCTTGGCCGCGGCCTCGCGCAGTACCCCGACCAGCCCCGCTTCGAGGCCCTCGAGATAGTCCCGGGGGTGCTGGCGCGCGACGTGGGGATTCTTCGGATCGGCCAGGACGCCCAGGTCGCCGCTGGGGTAATTGAAAACATGCTGGGCGACTTCCGCCCCGTCCTTTAAACTCACCAGCAGGGCCCTGCAGGAATTGGTGCCGTAGTCCAGCCCGATCGCATAATGGTTTTTCATGAAAAGCAGAAAATCGGAAGTGGATGTTGAAGGGCGGCCGGCGGTTTTCGCCTGGTTAATATACCCCGGGACGGGTCATTTGGCCCCCGGTGCGCGCGCGTTGAAAAGGGAACGGCTCGAAATTCATTCGCGCACGGTTCACATCGTCTTTCCAATAAGTCATTTCGACCTGTTTCCGGAGGCTCCGGGAGTGGCGGCGAGGTCCCGGAGGTTCTGGAGGGCGCTCGCGTTGGAGGAGTCGGCGAGCAGGGCGCGCGCATAATAGAACCGCGCGCTGTCGCGTTCCCCGCGCAATTGATGCGCCATGCCGAGGATGTTCAGCGCGCCCGAATGACCAGGTTGGAGGCGCAGCACCTTATCCGCCCGGTCCGCGGCCTCCCTCAGGAGGTTTTGCCGCAGCAGCGCGTTGGCCAGCCCGAACCCGGCCTCGACGTCGCGGGGATCGCGGGCCAGCAGGGCCTCGAATTGCCGGGTGGCGGAATAGGCCCGGCCGAGCGATAAATAAAGAAAGCCGAGGTTGCGGCGCACCGAGGCATCGCTGGAATCGAGTTTCAGCGCGCGTTCGTATTCGGCGGCGGCCTCGTCGAGGGCGCCGCGGCGGTAAAGAAGGTCGCCCAGGAAGACGTGACCCTGGGGAAATTCGGGATTGAAGCGCGTGACCTGGCGGTATTGTTCCTCGGCCTCCGCCATTTGCCCTTGGCCCTTGTAATAGGTGCCCGCGAGGAAATGGCTGATCCAGCTGCCCGGCAGCGCGCGGCTGAGGTTCACCACTTGGGCCTCAAAGGCGGGACCCCACTTCTCGTATTGGGCCCATCCCAGGTAGCCCACGGGCAGAAGGAATAGGATCCACTTCCAGCCGTGGGCGCCGAAGGCGTCTCTTTCCGGCCGGACGGGAGCGCTCTCCTTGCCGGAAAGGCCCAGCCCTTGCCGGATCTCCTGCCGGCGTATGCGCCAGATGAAGCCATCGTAATAGAAGTGCAGCAGCGCCGAGGCCAAGGTGATCCGCAGCAGCCACTGCGGTCCCGAGGCGCCCAGGAGCATCTTCTCGGGCGTGTTGATGTCCGAGAAGGAGGCCGCCACGCCGATGTAGCCATAGACCCCGATCAACGCGGCATACAGGGCGAGGCGACCCCACCCGGGGCGGAACAGCGCGCGTTCGATGCGGCCGGCGCCGAGCCCGTCGTCGACTCGCTGGCGCTGAAAGCGCCATACGAGGGCGTTGTACTGGATGTCGTGGAAGATCTCCCACATCAGCACCCCGAGGATGAGGCTCTCGGGCCAGGCGGTGCAGTACCACCAGAACGCGAAGCTCGCCGCCATCACCAGGAGCTTGACGGGATTGGGCGGGTTGCCCGCGCGCCATTGCCGGAAAGCGTTCAGGGCGAACCCGAGCGTGATCGCGGCGGTGGCCGCTCCCCAGGCGAAGCGCACGATGCCGAAGGCCGCGGGCGGGATCAGGGGGCCGCCCGAGAGGTAGAACGGCGTGACCAGGGAGAACTGCTTGGCCGGGGAGCACAGGATCGCGAACCCGAACCATGCGATGCACATCCAGGCGTCGAGCCGGGCGGTCGCAGGGGCGATCGACCCCACCCGGGCGTCGTAGATCCGCGCGAAGCCGTTGATCTGCATGGCCCCGTGCCAGGTGCCCCAAGCCACGGTGGCCAGCACGAGGGCGTTCAGGTCGAGATAGGAATACAGGGCGCAGACCAGTAGGAGCAGCGCGGGCACGAGGGTGAAGCGCAGCTTGTAGCGGCGGAACAAGCCGGGGTCGGCGTACGCGCGGATGAATCCGGGAAGATGATGTCCGAAACCCCCTAGGCCCAGGATGTAAAGCGCGAGCGTCTCCGCAGGAATCGCCCGCTTCAGGACGAGGATCAAGGGAACGATGAACAAGGGGGGGAGAATGAAGAACAACAGGTCCCGCTTGGGGCCGAGGATCCACAGGGGACGGGAGGGGGCGAGGACGGCCATGGAATGACAGGTTTGATTGCTTAGGGGGCGCTATGCCCCCAACTTTTCAAAGTACCCTCTAACATTGAAGCTTCTTGCGCTCAAGCCCCCGTAAAATCGGGCCGGAAAGCCTATGGGCAAGCAAGTAAACAAAATTTCCGAGGAAAAAAAAGGGAGGCGACAGTATCTTCGGAGACTGATGCACTCGATGATTTCCTTCTCCGGCAAGCCGTCGGCATTGCGCCTTATTGTCCTCGCCCTGGCGCTATCGGCGGCCGGCGCCTCCGGTTCCGTCTCCATCGATAAAATCAGCGGGGAAGCCTTCACCGACATGGGCAAGATCGTCCGAGGCAACGTGCACGGGGCGGGGGCCGTCGAGGACGACTTCCTCAACCGCATGGGAATCAGCCTGACGGCCGAGGACACGGTCAACGGGCGCCTAGTGGTGCGCGTGGGAGTGGGCGGGCTCTTCTGGCAGACTTATCCGCTGGGAGATTTCTGGCACAATTCGATTCGCTTCGGGCCCGGCATCAATGTGGCTTCCGCCAAGGTGCTGGTCTCCCGGAATTATGCGGTGGAGGGCGGTTACTTTCCGTTCAAGTACAACAGCCCGGCGATGAACCTGGGAGAGTACCTGATTCGCAGCGAATCCTATCCCACCACCCTGACCACCGGCGGCTGGACCTGGGTGGACAGCGCCTATACCCGCGTTCTCGGGGTGAGGCTGCAGGCCTCCCACTTCGGCGGCGCCTTCCGCCATGAGGCGGGGATATACGCCGAGATGCAGAACGCGCCGCTGTTCGACCTTTCGCCGGCCTACCTGTTCGCGTGGAAACCCATGAGGGGCCTGGAAATCGGAGGCGGCGTCGCCCTCAGGCGGTGGTTCCAGCCGAACTCGGGCTACACGGGCATTCAGGGCGACGAGGCGGCGCAGGCCGCCGGCCGTTACCAGGCGATCGGCAACTTCCCGGAGGTCCAGAACCATGCGCGCGTGCGCTACCGTTACGACAACGGCTCGGGAATGGTGGAGGCCGATACTTTCGTGGTCTGGAGAGGCGGAACGTCGTTCGACGCCGCCACGGCCCTGGCCGCGCATCCGGGGGCCACGGTCACCGGCATGGAAATGCTCCAGCAAGGAAGCGCGGCGGGAGTCCGCCGCGACATCCAGATATTCCTGCAAAATACCCGCTATTCGCCTACCGGGGAAAATTGCTGGGACAATCCCATGAGTTGCCAGGCCTATCTCGACGAAGAGGGAAACCTCCGCGTGACCGACGCCAACGGCAACCTGATCGCGGACACAACGGTCGATCCGCTTCTCTTGGAAAACCGCCGGATCACGCGCCGCGCGGTCAACTTGATGGGGCGCGTGACCCTTGATTTCGCGGAGGCCTTTGAGCTGAGCGGAACCGGTCCCTTCAAGCTTTACATGGAATCCGCGGTGCTCGGCGTGGAGAACCAGCCGGTTTATTACGAGAACATCTACAATCGCATCCCGGTCATGCTGGGAGTGCAGGTGCCGACCTTCGGCGTACTCGATCTGCTCGCCGTCGAGGTCGAATACCTGAACAACCCGAACAACGACAGCCCGATGATGCTGACGACCCACCTGAGCGCCCCGCTTCCCGGTCCGGCCATGGGGATTCCCGACCTCGACCCCGCGGATTACAACCTGCCGTATTATAATGCCAAGTCGGTTCACGGCGATGACTGGAAATGGAGCGTACACGCGATCCGGACGGTCGTACCGGGGCTCAAGTTCAAGGTTCAGGTGGCCAACGACCATCTTCGCCTTCACCGGTTCGGCGTGAGCGGCCCCTCTCTGGCTCCCGCTCCGCTCACGATTGAAAAAAGCCACTGGTACTACCTAGCTCACCTGCAATGGGGCTTCTGACAATGAATACAACCTCCAATGCAACTGACTCACGGAGACGGTCCATGAAACACACCGCTCTCTCGGCGCTGCTGCTCGCGGCGGGATCGTCGTTCGCGGCCCCCGAGGAACCCCGCGTAACCGACCGGAGCATCTCGGTGGGCGCCTTCGTGGACGTCGGCCAGATCGTGCGCGGCACGCTCGTCAACGACGACGGCGCCTCGCCCAACGACGTCGAGAACTTGTTCCTGAACCGGGACGGCGTCGCCCTGACCTACGCCGCCACGGTGAACGAGAAATTGCACATGAACATCGGCGTGGGCGGATTGTTCTGGAAGCCGATCCCCGAAGCCACCGATGCCGCCACGAAACGCATCAACTTCGGCCCCGGCATCTCCGAGGCCTCGGCTCGCTACGATTTCAACGACCGGATGAGCATTAAATTCGGGTTTTTCGGGTACAAATACAATCCAGACGCCGTTAACCTGGGGGAATATCTCCTCCGCAGCGAGGCCTATCCGACCATCATTCAGACCGGCAGCATGGGCGGCTGGGTCTGGCTGAACAGCAATGAATACAAGTCGATGGGCGCCCAGTTCAGCTGGACGTCGCCGGGCGGGCGCTGGCGCCACGACCTGCTGCTTTTCAGCGAGTTCAACCAGGCGCCGATCTTCGACTTCACGCCGTCCTACGTCGTGACGGGCAAGGTCGTGAAGGCCCTTGAAATCGGCGCTGGCGTTTCTTTCCACCGTTGGCTGCCGATCGTGCCCAGCCAGGAATCGCCGAGGGGTCCTGGAAACACCTACGTGGAGATCGAGAATTTCCCCGCCTACGGCGTGCAGGATCCCCTGACGCTCGAATACAGCCCCGTGGCGGGCGAGGGCACCCTGAAGGAGATCCAGAACCGCGTCACGACCTTCGTGGATTCCACCGGGACGCCCGTCGTTTCCCAGTCCACCGACGCGAACGGAAACACGATTTACATCACCGTCGCCGGGGATACGCTTCGCATCGGCAAATCGCAGCGGCTCACCTTCCAGGCCGTGAAGGTGATGGGCCGGGCCTCACTCGACCTGGGCGTGCTGACGGGACTTTCCGGGGAAGCGGGTCCCTTCAAGGTGTTCGGCGAAGTCGCGGTGCTGGGCATCAAGAACCAGCCTTATTATTACGAGGACATCACCCATCGCATTCCCGTCATGCTCGGGATCAGCGTGCCGACGTTCGGGGTCCTGGACCTTCTTTCGTTCCAGATCGAATATCTAAAGAGCCCCTACCCGGACAACAATTTCCAGCAATTCAGCAACCTCGTGCCGCATCCGGGGTTTCCGGGCGACAATCCGGGAGCCTACGCGGATCGCCGCGACGCCGGACAGTACGAGAAGGACGACCTGAAATGGTCGGCTTACCTCAAAAAAACCATCGTTTCCGGCCTCGAAGTTTACCTTCAGGTCGCCAACGACCATTTCCGGGTGCAGGACGTGACGGCGCAGCCTTCCTTCATGCCCCTGACCCAAAAGAGCTCGGACTGGTATTACATGCTGCGCTTCCAATGGGGTCTTTGATTTCAAACCGGGAATTTCGGAACTTAAAACGCCAGGAGAAAACCATGAACGCACTTAATCGGAACACTTCGCGGTGGGCCACGGCCGCCCTTCTCATCTCCGCCTTGTCCGGGCTTGCCAGTGCCCAGACCGTGCCGCTCGCCAAGCAGCGCACGGAGACCATCAACGGCAAGCAATACATGCTCACGTCGAAGCTGGAGAAGATCCTGGTCGGCAACTTCTTCTATAACTTCAACCATACGACCGCAACGACCAACCTGGAAAATACCATCAGGCGCATCGGCGGCGCCGAAGGCTGGACGGTCGACACGGTACGGAACGGGGCGAACGTCACGGCCGCCAAACTGACGGATTACCAGGTGTTCTTCGCCAACTACATATCCAGCTGGGCGAGCGGCACGGGCTTCCCCACGGCCAATCGCACCGCGGTTCAGAACTTCGTGGAGAACCAGGGGGGCGGCGTTTTCGTCATGCACTCCTCGGGAGACTCCCGCAGCTCGAACAACTGGGCTTGGTACTACAGCACCCTGATGCCCATCACCTATACGGGCGAGTCGTCCCGCACCAACGTTTCGGCGAAGGTCGGCATCAACCCTGCCGCCAAGACGCACCCCATCATGGAGGGGATCGGATTCGGCGCGAGCGGGACGGAGGACAGCGTCGTGTGGTCGCAGGGCGAATGGCACACCTTCAACGCAAAGATCGCCACCAAGGTGGCCGACAAGAACCTCCTCCTGAAGATGAATCCCGCCTCCTGCATCCAGAAGGTCAATACCGTCGAGAACCCGTATTGCGGCGCCTCCGCCAGCACCTACGGCACGGCTGCGGAAGGATACCCGGCGACCTGGACCTTTCCTGCCGGCAAGGGCAGCGTGGGTTATTTCATGGAAGGGCACGACCTGGTCACGATGCAGGCCATGGGCCAGACCACCTGGGATCGCTTCTTCAAGCAGTTCATGTATTACATCGCGGGTTATGACACCGTGGAGGTGCCTACGGCGATCGGCAGGCCGGGGGCCGGATCCTACCAGTTCGACCGTTCGGGCGTCGCCTTCTCGGCGAACCATCCTTCGGTCCTTATCAGCACGCGCGGTGCCCACACGGTGGCGCTGTATGATCTTTCCGGCAAGGTATTCAAGCAAATGTCGGGTCGCCGCGCGCCGGTTTCCTATGACTTCACCTCGTTTCTGCCCAAGTCGAAGCGCGGCATTTACGTGATGAAGGTGAGCGTCGGCAAAAAGACGATGAGCCGCCGGTACATTTTCTAGGCCGGCCGGATCGCTGATGAAAAAAAGGCCTCCCCGAAACGGGAGGCCTTTTCGTTGGGGGTAGGGCCGCCCGTCCCCTCAATGCCCTTCGAGCCAGTCCCGGGTGACTTGGTTGAAGCGCTCCAGATCCTCCCAGTGGTGCACGTGCCCCCAGCCGGGGAAGGTGACGACTTCGCTGCCGGCGATATGTTTGTGCAGATACTCGGTATAGGCCATGGGGGTGAAGATATCCGCCGTGCCGATGGTCAGCAGCACCGGCACCCGGATGTTCTGGAGCCGCCCCGTGGTGTCGTGGGTATTGCAGGCCGAGGCCTGCGCCGCGAAGGCGTGGGTGGGCATCCAGCTGCCGTCCTTCAACCCGGCATTGGCGGCGGCGCGCCCTTCGGCCATCTCCGCCGCGTGGGCGTTGATGTAGGCCGGCGTCCAGATCCACAGGTGCAGCAGCTCGAGGAAAACCTCGGGCGTGGCGACCGCGCGCAGGTTCGCGAGGTTGTCGAAAACCTGCACCGCGTAGGGTTCGAACTTCGCCCAGGTGCAGACCAGCACCAGGGAGCGGACCAGGTCGGGGTGACGCAAGGCGAGTTCCTGCGCGATGGCCCCGCCCATCGAGATGCCGGCGACGCGCACCTTGCCGAGGCCGAGTTCCCGGATCAATCCGGCGTAATCATCCGCCATCCGCGCGGTGGTATAGGGCCCTTCGGGCTTGTCCGACTCGCCCGTGCCCCGGTTGTCGACCAGGAAGCAGCGGAACTTCTCCGCGTAGGCGCGCGCGTGCAGGTCCCAGACGGGGCCGTCGGCGCCCAGCCCCATGATGAGCACCAGGGGTTCACCGCTTCCGCGTTCCTCGTAGGCGAGTTTGATTCCGTTCACGTTCACATAGGGCTTGGCCATGAAAAGACTCCTGTTTTTACTCCGTAACTCTTGACTCCCAACTCCCAACTCCCAACTCTTTTTTATGTCCCTCCGAGATCCTTGTACATCTGGTAGGCTTTTTCGGCGGTCTCCCCGCCGTGGACCACGGCGCGCACTGCCTGGATCATCGCGACCGGGTTCGGCGCCTGGAAGATGTTCCGGCCCATGTCGACGCCCGCGGCGCCCTGCTGGATCGCGTTGTAGCACATCTTCAGCGCGTCGGGTTCGGGCAGTTTCTTGCCCCCCGCGATCACGATGGGAACCGGGCAGCACGAGGTTATGGTCTCGAACTCCTTCTCGACGTAGTAGGTTTTGATGAAGTGGGCCCCCAGCTCCGCGCACATGCGCGTGGCCAGCCGGAAGTACCGCGGGGTGCGGGCCAGTTCCTTGCCGACGGCCGTGACGGCCATGACGGGGATGCCCGCCCGGATGCCGGCGTCGACGAGGCGCGTCATGTTGATGACGCTTTGGGTCTCGTATTCGCCCCCGATGAAAACCTGCACCGCCAGGGCGCTGGCGTTCAGGCGCACCGCATCGTCGATGTCCACGGCTATCTGCTCGTTGGACAGTTCCTTGAGGATGCTCGGGCCGCCCGAAGCGCGCAGGGCGATGGGCTTTTGCGTGCCGGGCGGGATGATGCTGCGCAGGATCCCGCGCGTGACCATCAGGGTGTCGCAATAAGGCTCCAGCGGCAGGATGGACACGTCCACCCGTTCCAGCCCCGTGGTCGGCCCCTGGAAGTAGCCGTGGTCGAACGCCAGCATCACGGTCTTGCCACTGACGGGATTGAAAACGCGGCCCAGCCGGTTCTTCATGCCCCAGTCGAGATTGCCGCAGCCCTTGAGGTAAAAGCCCTCGGTTTTCTGGGGCACGTCCACGTGGTATTCCTTGGTGTCTTCGGCGCCATCGAGATCGGCCATGTTTTCTCCTGAATGATGAATGAAAAGTCGTTGAACGCTAGGGGGCTTCGTTCATCGCCCCGGCCAGGCCGCGCAGCAACAAGGTCATCGAGATCGCCCCGGGATCGGGGTGCCCGAGCGACCGTTCGCCCAATGTTTTCGCGCGCCCCAGCGTCGCCACCATGCCGCGCGTACGTTCCATGCCGTCCCCGGCCGCCCGCGCGGCGGCGTGCAGGCATTGGCCTAGGGAAGCGCCGCCGTTTTGGTGGAGCGTCGCGCGGGCTTCCGCTGCGGCGGGGGCGAGCGCGTCCACCAGCGTTTTGTCACCGGGCCGGGCGTTGCCGCGCTTTTGCACGCCCTCGAGGCCGGCTTCCAGGAAGCGGGCGAACCCTTCGGCATCGAAAGGCGCTTCGGACACCGCCTTCGAACCGGCCATGAAAAGCGTCCCGAAAATCGCGCCCGACGAACCGCCGACCTTGAGCATCAAGGTTCTGCCCACGGTTTCCAGGACGGCCGGCACGGTGGGCTCGCAGGCGGGGAGCGCGGCCTTGACGGCGTTGAAGCCCCGGGCCATGCCGATGCCATGATCGCCGTCGCCGATCGCCTGGTCGGCGCGGGTCAAGGTTTCGGTCTCGGAAAGAATGAGGTCCGCCGCGCGTTCCAGCGCCCGCTTGAGGGCCTCCGCATCCCACGCGTCCTTTTCGGGGCTCATGCGCCGGCCTTGCCCATTTTACGATAACCGACCGAATCGGCGGGCAGGTCGTACAGCCGGCGCAGTTCGTCGTCCAGGCGCATCAAGGTGATCGAGAAGCCCGCCATCTCCTGGCATGTGACATAGGGCCCGATGTCGGTGGCGTGTACCGTAATGCCCCTTTCGGCAAGCAGGGCGCGCGCGGCGCGGTTCACGATCAGGCATTCCATCATCGTGGTGGAACCCAGGGAATTGACGAGCAGGCACACCGAGTCGCCCTGCTTGAACGGCAGGTCCGCCAGGAGGCGCTCCAACATCTGCGCGGTGAGCGCGTCGGCCGAGGTCATTTTCTGGCGCCCCACGCCCGGCTCGCCGTGGACTCCCATGCCGATCTCGATTTCGTCGTCGGGAAGGAGGAAGGTGGGTTCGCCGGTCTGGGGTATCGACCCCGCCGCGAGCGCGACGCCCAGCGATCGGATGTTGTCTACGGCCTTGCGCGTCACGCGCACCACCTCGTCGAGGGTGGGGTAGGTCGCCGCCGCGCCGCCCGCGATCTTGATCATGTACAGGTCACCCGCGATGCCGCGCCGTTCCGAGGCCCTTTCGGGCGGCGCCGAGGCCACGTCGTCGCAGATGCGAATGGTCTCGACGCGGATGCCGTCGGCGGCGGCCATCTCGGCGGCGATGTCGAAGTTCATGGCGTCCCCGGCGTAGTTGCCGTACAAGTACAGGACGCCGTTGCCGCGATGGATGGCCTTGGTGGCCTCGTAGGGCACGTCGGGGGAGGGGGCCGCGAAGATGTCGCCGCAGGCGGCGCCGTCCGCCATGTTCTTGCCGACGAAGCCGTGGAACAAGGGCTCGTGGCCGCTCCCTCCGCCCACCAGGAGGGCCACCTTGCCTTCGGGAAGGTCGGGGCGCACCAGGGCGTTCACCCCGGGAAGCTTCACGACCTTGCCGTCGCCGGCCAGCACCAGGCCTTCGAGCAATTCATCGGCGACGCGGAGGGGATCATTGAGGATTTTGCGGGCTTTGTTCATCGGGGCTTCCTCCGTCAGATCACGCGGTCGTTGCCGCCGTCGACGGGCACCTGCGCGCCCGTCGTCCGGGCGAAGGCCGGGCCGGCCATGGCGCACACCAAGGCGGCCACATCCGCGGACCGCACTTCGGCTTTCATGAGATTTTTGCGCTTGTATTCCTCCACCGACAATCCATAGCGCGCGGCGGAGCGGGAGAGGACTTCTTCGGTCCACAGTTCGGTGTCGAACACCGCGTCGGGATGCACGACGTTGACGCGCACTCCCTCGGGGGCCAGTTCCAACGCCGCCACGCGGGCCAGCTGGGTGATGCCGGCCTTGGCCACCGAGTAGGCGGCGGCGCCGGGGCCGGGGGCGGCGACGTTGCGGGACCCGACCACCACGATGGAGGCGTTCGACCCGCGCCGCAGGGCGGGGATGGCCGCGCGCATCACGCGGAGGGTGCCCGTGAGGTTCACGGCCAGGCTGCGCTCCCAGGTCGCGTCGTCCAGGTCCTCGATGCGTTCCCCCGCGGTGAAGATCCCGGCGTTGCAGACCACGAGGTCGAGCGTTCCCCCGGGCGCCGCCGCGGCCACCGCGGCGCGCACCTCGTCCTCGCGGGCCACGTCGCAGAGCACGCCGCGGAACAGGGGGGAGTCGACCGCCTGGAAAACCCTATCGGACAGGTCGGCGCCCGTCACGCGAAAGCCCTCCGCCACGAGGGCCGCGCAAATGGCGCGGCCGATGCCCGCGGCGGCGCCCGTGACGAGGGCGGAACGGCCCTCGCCCTGGCCTTTAACCATAGCGCTTGTTGAAGTCGTCCACGGCCGTTTTGCACTGCGCCGTCGCGGGCCAGGCGTTGGGCCAGAAACAGAGGTCAATGGTCCACCAGTCGTGCTTCACGCCGCCGTTCGCGGTCAGTTCCGTCAGCACGGGGCCGAAGTCGATGTTGCCGTCGCCGATGGGGGTGTGGGTGCTGGTGCCGTGCTCGTTGAGGGAGCCGTCGCAATCGATGAGCTGGATGGCGTTGATCTTGCCCCTCAGGCGCTTCGCCAGCTCCAGCACGCCGTCCTCCGAGACCTCCCGCGGGCCGCCGGTCTGACGGAGGCCGACCACGGCGCAGGTGTAGGCGTGGCAGGTGTCGAACATCGGGCCGAAGTTTTTGGAGCCGCTCATGGCGTCCACCAGCTCCACGATGTCCGAGGGACGGTTGAAGGCGAAGCCGGGCTCGAATTCCCAGGTCACGTCGATGCCCATGTCGGCCGCCATCTTGCAGGCCTCCGTCCAGGTCTTGACGACGCGGTCGCGCGCCACGTCCTTGCCGATCGCGTCGATCACCTCGGGGGGCTGGACCGTGTCCACGCGGAACAGCGTGATGCCCAGGTCCTTCGCGAACTCAAGGTTCTTGCGCACCGTGGCGAGGTAGGACTTGCCGCCGTCCTCGGCGTCCACGAGATGCTCGCTCCACATGTCGCCGGCGATCCCCGAAAATTTCAGGCCGTTCGATTCCACCAGGTCCTTCAGGGTCTGCCGGGACTCCTTCGTGGGGTGGTTTTCGGGTTTCGGGTGCGACCCGAACGCGCCCAGTTCCAGGCCGTCGAATTTCATGTCGCGCAGGCCCTCGACGACCGTGCGGAAGGGAATGGGGTTGTCGGCGTAGGGGCCGACGGAATAAGCCCAGGTTCCAATGGAAATCCGATGCATGCGCGCTCCCGTTCTGGAAATCTCCGCCTCGCGGAGGGGTTCGTTGACGAGGCCATATGATACCCATTTTCGGGCTTTTCCGCCCGATCTTTCTTTGCCTCGCCGTATTCTCCAGGCGTTTCAGAAAGTGATAGTATTGACTGAAATCCCGAACGAATGTCGGTTCTTTGGATTCATACTGCAAGCGGAAAAAAGGCTTCGGCGGTATATTAAAACGTCATCACCCACCCCAAGAGGGAATATGAAATATCTCGCCGCCGTCGCGGTTCTAGGATCCGCCTTGGCCGCCCAGGCCCAATTCACCTACCCGGGATGCGATCCCCTCCAGTCCTCCGACTTCGGCAGGACCGAGCTTTTCAGCCGCAGCGGCAGCACGGGCGCCGTGACGGTCTCGGATCTCTCCGAGCCCGTGGCCATGGCGTTCAACGCGGTCAAGTCGGGCGACTCCGTCGTGGGCGCCGACATCTACCTCGTTCAGCGCAAGGGCGTCGTGCGCAAGTACGACTTCACGGCGAAGACCGTCAAGCAGATCGGATTCGTCAACAACGCGGAGTTCAACGAAAGCGGCAACGGGGACAACGGCCTGATGGGCATCGCCCTCGACCCGAACTTCGCCACCAACCGCTGGGTGTACCTCTGGTACATCCCCCAGCGCGTGGGCTCGAATTACTATCGCGGCCGCCTGTCCCGCTTCACCCTCGGCGCGCAGGACACCCTGCAGCTTTCCACCGAGAAGATCCTCATCGACATCCAGCTGAGCAAGACCCGCACCTGGCACAGCGGCGGTCCCATGCGCTTCGACGCCCACGGGGATCTCTGGGTGACGATCGGGAATAATGGCAACGACCTTAGCGGCTCCGGTTCGCAATATTCCGCCAGCGACAGCAATGCGAACCAGGAATGGGGATCCTCCAGCACGGCTTCGATGCGCGGCGGCGTGATCCGAATCCATCCGGACAATTCGGCCAAAGGGTATTCCATCCCCGCCAACAACTTCGGCGCATATTGGGCCAATCATTTCCAGAACAACGGCAACGCCACCTTGGCGGCGCAGTATCGCGATACCTTGAAGGTCCTGCCCGAGATCTACGTCAAGGGCACCCGCAGCAATTATTCCATCTGGGTGCATCCCACCAAGCGCTGGCTGGCCTGGGGCGAGGTGAATTACCAGACCACCAACGACGAGTACAACCTCGTCACCACGCCGGCCTTCACGGGTTTCCCTTACTTCCACCGCAACAACGTCGCGACTCCCGGCACCATCACCCCGGCCAAGGACACGCTTGCTCCCACGAACACCTCGCCAATGAACAGCGGGGTACAGCAGCTGCCTCCGGCCAAGAGCGCGGCCATCTGGTACAACTCCGCCGTGACGCCCACGACGATCCCCACCAACGTGGCCATCGGCGGCGACGTCTATCTCTACGACCGCAACCTCAAGTCGGCCGTGAAGTTCCCGCCCCACCTGCATCATCAATGGCTAATGATGCAGAGCGTCAACAACAGCGTCTCGGTGTACGGCGTCTTCGTGGACAGCGCGGCCGTCACGACCACGGGAACCCCCGTGCGCCTCGACAACGGCGTGCTGGCCGTCACCACTGCGCCCGCCAACGTGCGCCGGCCGGTTCAGGCCTCCTACGGTCCCGACGGCGCCCTGTACTTCCTGAACTACGGCGGCGGCGATTACGCGGCCACCGGGAACTCGGGCGTGCTGCGCGTGACCTACAACGGCACCTGCAAGCTCGCGCCTTCCTCGGTGTCCGACGTGCGTCCCCTTTCCGACCTGCGCATGACCTTCAACGCCGGCCGCCTCCAGATTCTCGAGGCCGGCCGCCACGAGGTCACGCTGCTCACCGCCGGTGGACGCGAAGTGTTCCGCGCGGCGGGAGACGCGGGCGCGGCCTACGACCTGGGCGAGCTGCGGGCCGCGCGCGGCGGGGTCTACCTGCTTCGGGTGAAGACGGCCAAGGGCGTGTACGCCCGCAACCTGCCGCTGTTCTGATTCGAATGAAGGGCGCCCGGGCTTCCAGGCGTCTTTCCCGCGGGGGGCTTCGGCCCCCTGTTTTATTTTAAGCTTTTCCGGCTTCCACCTTTTTTTCCAGCGGGCCATCCCATGAACAAGATTCAATTCACCTGCGAAACCTACGCCTGGATCATGTGCGGCGACAAGTACATCGGCAAGATCGACCATATGGCCGACACGGCGTCGCGTTCGGGTTTCGAGGGAATCGAGCCGATGAATCTCCAGTTGGGCCCGTATTGGGATCACAAATTATTGAAGGACACTTTGGAGGCGCGGGGTTTGAAGCTTTCTTCCGTGGCGTTCGTGTGCGACTGGCTCGAACCCAAGGAGACCGAGGCCGAGCGGAAGGAGGCCGACCGCATGATGGACCTGATCCAGAGCTTTTCCTACCCGGTGCTTTTCATGCCCGTGCAGATGCCGCAGAAGGATCGCGAAAACCTCGACCTCCGCCACGACAATTTCATCGCCTGCGTGAACGATCTGGCGCGCCGCGCCGCCGACCGCGGCATCCGGTCTTCATACCACCCCAACTCGCCCGCCGGTTCGATCTTCCGCACGCGCGAGGACTACGACAAGCTGCTCCCCCGGCTGGACAGCCAGGCGTTGGGATGGACCCCCGACGTGGGGCACATCGCCAAGGGCGGCATGGACCCCGTGGGCCTGATCCGCGAATACCGGGATCTGGTGAATCACATCCATTTCAAGGACATGTTCCCGGACGGCCGCTGGGCCCAGACCGGGGAGGGTTCCATCGACTTCAAGACGGTGATCGAGGATCTTGTCCAGACGAATTACGAAGGCTGGGTGGTGTTCGAGGACGAGTGCGATGCCGCCGTGGGCGACCCGGACGGGGTGACCTTGAAGGACGGCGACTATATTCGCGACACCGTGAAGGCCTGGATTCCGGCCGAGCGGCTGGCCTGACGGCTTCCTTTATGGTATTTTCTCGAATTTTATGCTAAAATAGCTACAGACGTTCTTGCCTCCCTATCTCTCGGGAGGCCCGCCGGGGTTCCCCTCCGGCAAACGGAGACCCCTGGCCTGGCGGTCTTCGTAATCCCGGGCCTGGTCCCGGCGGGAGTTATCCGTGCCACATTCGCGCGCCAGGGAATTTCGCCAATGGGTGCTTTCGGAGATTGAGAAGCTTCCTCCCAACACATGCCTGCCCCCCGACCGCGAAATGGTCGCGCAGTGGGGCTTGTCGCCCATCACCATCCAGAGAACCCTCGCCAAGCTGCGCGACGAAGGAAAGCTCGTCCGCATCCCGGGAAAGGGCACGTTCACTCCCGACACCACGCGGCCTTCCGATCGCTCGATGGAGGCCAAGGAAGGCGTGCTTCGGGACAGCGCGGCCGAACACCTCACCAAGAGCCTCATCCGCCTGATCGCGGAGGGCGTCTACCGCAAGGGAAAGCCGCTTCCGCCGGTGAAGTTCCTCCGCAATCACTTCAAGGTCTCCTCCGAGACGGTGACGCTCGCCTACCAGAGCATGGAGAACCTCGGCTACGTCGAGAAAATAGGCAAGAACTACTGGGTGGGCCGCATCGATCGGCTTCTGGCTGAGCGGCCGCGCCGCGAGGTGTTTTTCTTCCGCTTCGGACCGGGCGATTTCTCCAGCATCTTCAACTCGGACCCCATCGCCCTGGCCTTCCAGAAGATGGAGCGCGAGCTTTATCACTCCGGCTACTTCCTGCATCCCGAAAACGCGGCCAACCTCGAGGGACTGCTGAAGAAGTGGGAGGCCAACCAGCAGTATCCCGCGGGCCTGGTTTTTTACGCGGTGGACGGAACGCAGCTGCCGTTTTTCCGGAGCCTGTTCACGCGCTTCGCGGTCGCCCTGAAAAAGCACCGGGTGCGCGTGTTGGTGCACGGCCAGAACAACGATCTTTCGGAGCTCACCGAGTACGCCAGCGTGTTCTCCCGGGGCAACGTCGAAACCGACATGGCCCGCGTGCTGGCGCACCACCTGCTCGACCAGGGATGCCACGAGGCGATCCTGTGCGTGCATGAAAGCGAATTCGGCGAGCGCTACCGCGCCAATTTCTTCCTCAAGATCGCGCTCTCCATCCAGAGCATCATTCCCGGATTCAAATTCCGCCTCATCATCCGGCCGCTGCCGAACTCCACCCATTCCCTGGAATTCCTCCATTCCATCGGGCCGGAATACCGCCGTTACCTGGAGTCGAAATACCCGGGCGCCGACTTGAACGCCCTTGAGGAGGCGATTGAATTCGACCCCGACGTCTTCGAGGCTTGCCGCCGGCACCGCAAGGCGAAGCTATGGATTTTCGCGCGGGACAAAATGGCGGCCGAGGGGCTTCAGTGGCTGGAGAGCCAGGGAATCGCCGTTCCGAAAAGCATTTCGGTGATCGGCTTCGAAAACGACCCGCGCTATTATCACTTCGGCATCAGCACCTGCGGTCCCGACTGGGACCTGATCGGCTACGTCATGGCGCATTCGATCATCGGCGACGTGGCCATGGCGCGCACGAAAAAGGGGTTCCTCAAGGTGCGCTGCAACATGCTGGACAAGCTTACCACGCTGCATTGAGAAAAGCGGCGCCTGCCTCCCGCTCCCCGCTACTGGATGATCGTGACCGCCAGGGGAAACCCCGGCCGACGCCTGTTATGCAGATAATACCCGTCATTGTAGTCGATATAAACGTCATCCGACTTGTACCAGCCCGTTTCCCAAGTCTCGGGGTAGGGGTCCACTAGAAGGAACGAATGCCCTTGGTGGTAAAAGCGCGGGTATCCCTGATGCATGACGGGCCGGCTTTGAATGCGGAAGTCATGACGCGGGCCGAAATGGAGATTGAACTGCGGGCCCGGGACATAATAGCCCCCGTACCCTCCGCGTTGAGCCCACGTGCGGTGCTCGTTGCGCCAATGCTTCGCACGCCCGCCCTTCCAATCGTCATGCCCGCCCCAAGCCCCGCCGCGTTGCCACCCCCGCTGCTTTTGCCAGTCGTGTGATTGCTGGGTGCTATGGCCCGGATGCGCATCATGACCCTTGTGTGCCTGCTTTTGCGGCCCGGCGTGCGCGGCCCTTTTTTTGGAGCCGTGGTTCTCGTCCTGGCCGCCCTTATCCTTGCCGGCGACCGCCGGAAGAACCAGGACCGCGCCGAGTAAGGCCAAGGCGAAAAGTCGTGAGAGGGGGGTGGATTTCATAGGGAACTCCTGTTCGTGCCGTTAATAAACACGCGAACGAAAGGCTTCCCCATGGGGTCTAGGCCCCATTCTGTGCGTTTCCGTCAGGACAGGACGGGGGATCGCTAAACTATTCTTCCTCGCATGAACTCCATCCCCGAACCCCCCGATACCTCCACCCCGGCCCAGACGTGGCTACGGCGGATCGGGCTGTGGGCCGGGCCGGCCTTGGCGCTCTTGGCCTTTTGGCTTTTGCCCTCCGAATACCGGGATGCCGCCGGCAATCCCGCGGTCTTTTCGGATGGAGCCCGCACGACCGCCGCGCTGGCGGTGTGGATGGCGGTGTGGTGGATGACCGAGGCGATTCCGGTGTACGCGACGGCGTTATTGCCCTTGGCGTTGTTGCCGCTGCTGGGGGGCGGGAGCGCAAGGGAGGCCGCGGCTCCCTATGGGAACGAGACGATTTTCCTGTTTCTCGGGGGTTTCTTGCTGGCGCTTTCAATGCAACGATGGGGACTGGACCGGCGCATTGCCTTCAGCGCGCTGCGCCTGCTGGGCACCCGCGCGGACACCTTGGTGCTGGGGTTCATGGCGGTGACGGCGGCCCTCTCGATGTGGGTTTCGAACACGGCGGCGGCGCTGACGTTGTATCCGGTGGCACTCAGCGTCCTGGGGCTGGCGCGGGCCGGCGCCTCGGCGGGGGAGTTCCGCAATTTATCGCACGCCCTGTTGCTGGGAGTCGCCTACGCGGCTTCCATCGGCGGCTTCGGGACCTTGATCGGCACGCCACCGAACCTCTTCCTGGCCTCGTATGCCCGCGATAGCCTGGGCATCGAGATCGGCTTCGCGCGCTGGATGCTGATCGGCGTGCCGATAATTCTGCTGTTCCTGCCCGCGGCTTGGTGGCTGTTGATCCGGGTATTCCCGGTGCGCAGACTTCAGGTACGCGGCGTCGACGGTATGGCGGGGCGGGCCCTGAAGGACATGGGGCCCATGTCGGCGGGGGAAAAGGCGACCATCGCCGCCTTCGGTGTGGCCGTATGCGCCTGGGTGTTTCGCCCTTGGCTGGTCTCGCTTTCGGTGGGCGGCGTGCAGCCGTTCGCCGGGCTCACCGATTCAGGCGTGGCCATTCTTGCCGCGCTGGCGCTGTTCGTGCTGCCTTCCGGAAAGACCGGCCGGGCCGTGATGGACTGGGACACGGCCAAGCGCCTTCCCTTCGGCCTGCTGCTGCTGTTCGGCGGCGGGCTCAGCCTGGCCGCTGCCATCGAGCGGAACGGCGTGGGGACGTTTCTGGGCCATCAGCTCGGCGCGTTTCGGGGTATGCCCGTATGGGCGTTCATCGCTCTGGCGGCGGTGGGAGTGGCCTTTCTCGGCGAACTTCTGAGCAACACCGCCATGGCGGCCACCTTGATCCCCATCTGCGCGGCGGTCGCGCAAGGCATGGGCTGGGACCCGCTGTTGGTGCTGATTCCGGTCACCTTGGCGGCCAGTTGCGGGTTCATGCTCCCCGTCGCCACGCCGCCCAATGCCATCGCCTATGGCTCCGGCCACGTGGAGGCCCAGGCCATGCTGCGTGCCGGCTTTTGGCTCAACCTGGTGGGCATCGCCCTGATCCTGGCGGTCCTGTTCACGCTGGGCCGCTGGGTTTTTCCCGCGGGAAGCTGACGCGGCCGGCCACAAAGGAGCCTGACTTTTTTCAGGCGCCTGCGGCTACTTATGGCTGGCCTTGTATGAATGCAAGATCTCCTCGGTCCGGGCCAGCGCGAGCGCCGAGAGCAAAAAGACGCCGTGGATGATCACCTGCCACCTCACGGTGACGGGTTTTCGCGGACGGCGAGCGACCCCTGGCGGTTCCGGAACCGGTCGTTATCGAATCGATTAAAAATGGCTCAAAAGGGCACTTATTCGATAACGATTTGGACAAGTTGTCCAAAATTTTAGAACAAAATCGGCAAAATCGCTTTCGGGGGTTCCCCGTTTTTCATGCCGCGCGGGTGCTTCTTGTCACTGTGCCCACGGTGCGCGCCGGGTCTGAAGGTAAGAATTCGCAGTGTTTAGAAGGGTTCCACACGATCATTGTCCCAAGATGGGCAATCCGGGTGTGGATTCGAGACGCGTCGCCGTCGGCCGACGGCCTTCGCTTCATTTGTACGTCGAAAAAAAAGAGTGACGGATAATACGCTTGGCAGAACTTCGCTTGTCAAAAGGACAAGCAGGGGTAAATCAAGGTTAAAATCCCGCAACCGCATCTACCTTCGGACATCAGAGAGAGTCTGCTCGTGTTTGCTCGTTTTTTGCCCAAAAAGACGGTTTTCCGTCCATATTCCGTGCCGCTTCCAGCGCGCGGCGGACCGTTTTTTTTCGTTGCTTGAGTTTTCAGAAAACCGCATGACAAAGTCCGGCTTCAAGCTCGTGCATCTCATCGGGCTTTTGACCCTGCTGGGCAGCGCGGCGCCTTCCTTTGCCGCGACCTACATCTGGGACGGCAGCAGCAGCACGGCCTGGGAAACCCTCGCCAACTGGACGGTGAGCGGGGGCACGCCCGGGACGCTGCCGGGCGCGAGCGACAGCGTCAATATTCCCACCACCACCACGGATCCCACCGTGAACACGGCGACCTCGATCGGGGCCTTGTCTTTTACGGGAAGCGCCTCCAGGCTGACGCTCAATAATTCGCTAGACGTCCTGGGAAACGTCACCATCACCCAATCGGGTAGTACTACCGCGAACGAATGGTTCATCAACGGCCAGACCGCCACGGTGGGCGGACGGCTGACTTTTTTGAGCACGGTCACCACGTCTAGCCGCATCGCGAGAATCACGATTACCACGGGCACGCTGAACGTCAACAACCTTTCTTTCGTGACGTCCATTTCGGCCAACAAGGTGATCAACATTACGGGCGCCGGCACGGTGAACCTGTCGGGCGCGTTGCTTGTTCCCGCGACCTCGTCTACCCTTACGTCGTCCGCCACCGCCAAATTCCGGTACAACGGGACGGCGGCCCAAACCGTCAACTTCTTCACCGCGGGCGCCTACTCCAACCTGCATATCGACAACACCTTCAACACGGGTGCCGTGCTGGGCACGGCGATTTCGGCCACCAACGTCACCGGCACCATCGCCGTGGGCAGCCTCAACTCCGCCAGCCTCCTTCGTACCAACAACCTTGCGGTCGCGCGCGCCACCGGAGACTCCTTGCGTATTTACTCGGGCTCCACACTGGACGCGGGGACCACGAGCCTGACCTGGGCCAGTTCGACCAACAGCGTGGCCCGCATCGAGGGAACCTTCAAGACGGCGAACACCACCGGTTTCACGGTCGCCTCGGGCGCCATCAACAGCACGAACGGGCCCGCCGTCACCTTGACCTCGACCTCGACAATCAACTACAGCGCCGCCGCCGGCGGTCAGACGGTCACCTCCCGAACCTACGACGGCAATCTGACGATGAGCAATACCAGCAACTCGCAAACACTCGCCGGAGACGTCACGGTGGCGGGGGTGCTGACGACGACGGCGGGCGGCACCCTGACCTTCGGCACGACCGCGCGCACCCTTACCTTGAGCGGCACGGCCGCCAACCGGCTCGTCAACGGCGGCACGATCCTGATGAACGGCAGCAATGCCGCCCACGTATTGGAGATCGCGGCGGTGAGCAACTCCAGTCTCGGCACCCTCACTCAAGGGACCGGCAGCACGATCGAATACAACGCCGCTTCCGGCGGTCAGACGGTCAACGCCTTCACTTACAATCATCTGATGCTAAGCAACGCCAGCGGCACGCAGACCGCCGGCGGCAACCTGACGGTGAACGGGACGCTGACGACGACGGCGGGGGGGACGCTGGACATGACGCCCGCGTTCACCTTGGGCGGAACGCTGGCCGCCATCACGAACAACGGCACGATCGAGACCGCCGTCCCAACCGGCACTAGCGCGACTCCCATTCCCTCGGGCAGATCCTGGGGAGGAACGGTTCGTTACAATGCCGTAGCGGGCCTACAGACGGTAGCTCAGGGCACCTACAACAACCTGACTTTGGCGAATACCAGCGGCAAGCAAACGGCGGGTGGGAATCTGGCCGTGAACGGGACGCTGACGACGACGGCGGGGGGCACGCTGGACATGACGGCCGCATTCACCTTGGGCGGAACGCTGGCCACCATCACGAACAACGGCACGATCGAGACCGCGTCTCCGACCACCAACAGCCCAACCCCCATTGCCCCGGGCAGATCCTGGGGCGGAACCATCGTTTACGACGCCGTCGCAGGCCTGCAGACGGTGGTGGCGGGCACCTACAATAATCTTACTCTGGCGAATGCGAGCGGCGAGAACGTAGCGGGCGGCAACTTGGTCGTGAACGGCGCGTTGACGACGACGGCGGGCGGTTCCCTGCAAATGGGATCGAGCGCGACCCTCACCGGCACGCTGGCGACGATCACCAATAACGGATTCATCAAAACCTCGGTGCCCACCAGCACCAGTTCCGAACCGCTGGGCTCGGGCAAGACCTGGGGCGGCACGGGCACGGTGGAATACGAGCTTTTGACCGGCGCGCAGACCGTGGTGACCGGCACGTACAACAACCTGACGTTGGAGAACACCAGCGGCACGAACGTCGCCAGCGAAGACGTGACCGTGAACGCCGTCCTGACGACCGCGGCGGGCGGTACGTTCGACATGGGGACGGGAGTCCTGACGGCGACCGGCGTGCCGAGCCATGCCGGCATCCTGAGAACCGAAAACACGGCTGCGGCTCCCATCAGCGCGAACAAGACCTGGGGCGGCACCGTGATCTATACCGGCGTGACCGGCACCCAGACGGTGGTGGCGGGCACGTACAACAACCTGACGTTGTCGAACGCCAGCGGAACGAATTCCGCGGGTGGAGCGGTTATCGTGGGGGGTATCCTGACTTTGGGGACGGGCTCGTTCGCGGTGGGCTCCAACACCTTGTCGTTGAACGGTCCGGCTATCGCGGGCACGCCCGCGAGCCTCGTCACGACTTCGTCCTCGTCGCTTTCCTTCGGCGGGAGCGCGCCGGGTTTGAGCCTGCCCGGCAGCGTGACGGCATTGAACAATCTGACCTTGAACAACACGAACGGCCTTTCGCTTTCCGGCAGCCCGACCCTGAGCGGCACGCTGACGCTGACGACCGGCGCGCTGACAGTGGGTTCCAACACGCTGACGCTGAACGGGCCCACCATCGCGGGAACCCCGGCGAACCTGGCGACCTCGGCCTCTTCGTCGCTTTCCTTCGGGGGAAGCGCCTCGGGCGTGCTCGTGCCTTCCAGCGTGGCGGCGTTGGCCAACCTGACGCTGAACAACGGCAACGGGATTACGTTGGGCGCTTCCTTGGCGATCTCTGGCGCCCTGACGCAAACCTCCGGCAACATCGCGGTGGGGGCGAACACCTTGACCGTGAACGGTTCGCACACGGCCACGGCGGTCCCGGCGGTCACGGGTGCGGGCGGTTACACCCTGGGGAGCGGGGCCTCGTTTGCCACGGCAAACGTGAACGGCGTGGGGGGCGCTTCGGCGACCATCCAGACCACCACGAAGACCTTCGCGAACACCAACAACAACTTCACCTTCGACGGCAGCGGCGCCCAGGTCACCAGCACGATCCTGCCCGCCACGGTGAACAACCTGACGATCAGCAACCCGGCAGGCGTCTCGGCAAGCCAGGGCATCTCCGTGAGCGGCACGCTGACCCTGAACAACGGTTCGTTCGCGGTGGGTTCCAATACGCTGGCGTTGAACGGCCCCGCGATCGCGGGCGCTCCGGCGAACCTGGTGACCACTTCTTCTTCGAGCCTGTCTTTCGGCGGGAGCGCCTCGGGGTTGAGCCTGCCCGGCAGCGTCACGGTATTGAATAACCTGACCTTGAACAACACGAACGGTCTTTCGCTTTCCGGCAGCCCGACCCTGAGCGGCACGCTGACGCTGACGACCGGTTCGCTGACGGTGGGCTCCAATGCGCTGGGGTTGAATGGCCCCGCGATCGCGGGCACTCCGGCGAACCTGGTGACTACTTCTTCTTCGAGCCTGTCGTTCGGCGGGAGTTCCTCCGGAGTGAACCTGCCGGCCGGTGTAACCGCCTTGAACAACCTGACGCTGAACAACGCCAACGGCCTGACCCTGAACGGCAGCCCTATCCTCAGCGGCACGCTCACGCTCACCAGCGGCAAGATCACCACGGGCGCGAACACCCTGGCCATCGCGGCGGGTGGCTCCGTGAGCGGGGCCGGGGCCGCGACCTACGTGGTCGGCAATTTGCGGAAGTTCATCCCGAACGCGGCGGCGCCCTCGGCGACCTTCGAAGTGGGCGTGGCTTCGGCCTATCGTCCCGTGACCATCGCCTTCGCGGGCACCACGGCGGGCTCGGGATCCCTGACGGCCTCGACCACGACGTCGGATCATCCCGATCTGGCGACATCGGATCTCGGCGCGACCCGAAGCGTGAACGCTTATTGGACGGTGACGAACAGCGGCATCACCGGCTTCACTTCGTATAACGCCACCTTGAACTGGGTTGCCGGTGATCTCGACGGAAGCGCCTCCACCCCCGGATTCCTGGTGCGCAAGTTCAACAACCCCACCTGGTCCTCGCCGCCGGGAGCCTCGGACCAGCAAACCGCCACCTCGATTCGGGGAACGGGCTTCACCACCTTCAGTGATTTTGCCGTCGGAAACGTGGCGACCCACACCTACACCTGGGACGGCGGGGGTGCGGACGATAACTGGATGACGGCGGCGAACTGGGTCGGGGACGTGGCGCCGGTCGCGGGCGATTCCCTGATTTTCACCGGAACCACGCGGCTGAACCCGGTCAACAACTTCACGAACGGGACGACTTTCTCGAGCATCGACATCAACGCCACCGGCTTCACGCTGTCGGGTAACTCGGTCAGCCTCACCACGGGCCTGACCAACGCGACGGGCAGCAGCACGGTGTCCCTGGTCGTGGGCGGCGCGGGCGGCGTCACGCAAAACAGCGCGGGCACGCTGACCCTGAGCGGGGCGAACAGCTATACGGGCCCGACTATGGTGAGCGCCGGCACCTTGAAAGTCGGAGCCCCCGGCGACGCCACCAACGCGCCGCTGGGCACCATCGCCGGAATCACCACCGTGGCCTCGGGCGCGACCTTGGATCTGAACGGGTTCACGCTTGGCACGGCCGAGCCCGTGACCTTGAACGGCGACGGCGTGGGCGGCACGGCCGGCGCCCTGACGAACAGCTCGGGAAGCGCTTCGACATTCAGCGGCTTGCTGACGCTGGGAAGCGCCAGCAGCATCATCGCCGACAACGGAGACCTGATTCTTTCGGCGGCTGGCACGATCACGGGCTCGGGCTTTGGCCTGACCCTGGGAGGCAGCAACGCCGCGAGCAGCCTGGCGAGCATCCTCGGCACGGGTTCGGGCAGCGTCCTCAAGACTGGGCCGGGCACGTGGACGCTTTCGGGCGTCAGCACCTACACGGGGGGCACGACGGTCCGCGCGGGTACGCTGGAGGCCGCCACCAGCGCGCAGGCGCTCGGCAACGGCGGCAACGTCACGCTCGGCCATACCAGCGGCAGCGACGATGCGACCCTTTTCCTGACCACCGACGGCTTGGTTATCCCCCGGCCCATTGTCCTGGCGACGGGCACGACGGGCCAGCTGACGCTGGGAACCCTGGGATCGAACGTTTCGGCGGGCTTCAGCGGCGGTGTCACCGGCACGAACGACCTGTTGGTCAATGTGGATGCAGCCGCGGGAATGCTGACGTTCAGCTCCGCCGCCGTTAACAACACCGGCAATGTCACCAACGGGGGCGGAGGGCCGGGCGCGGCGGTTTTCTCTTCCGGCATCGGCGGGAACGTGACCCAAGTGATCCAGGGGTCGGGTTCCTCGGAGCTTTTGGTCACCGGCGCGCTTGTGGTGGACGTGGGGGACAAGCTTCTGCGCAACGATGCGGGTACGGCCTTGCTCACCGTGCAGGGCGGCGTCACCGGCACGGGCGACCTGGACCTGAAAAACGAAAGCTCCACCGGGAATGCCATCAATTTCCTGGGATCGACGGTCAATCACGGCGGCGCGATCACCAACTCCGGCAGCGGTTCGGGCTCCGTCCTGATTAACGCCCCCGTCGGTTCGAATGTCACGGGGATCTACTCCAACAGCGCGACCTCCGGCCTTTCCGTCACCAGCGCGGTGACTGTCAATAGTACCGAAACCACCCTGGAAGTCGCTCCCGCGAGCACGGCGATAGCCTTCACCGGCGGAATCGGCGGCACCGGCAATCTTATTCTCAACAACAACGGGACCGCGCCCGACGGCATTTCCATCACTAGCGGGTCCGTCAATAATGATGGAACCGTAGTGAACTCGGGCAGCGGCACGGGAAACATCCTGATCGGCTCGGTAATAGGGACGAACGTGGACGGGGTTATTCAAAACAGCGCGACCTCGGGTGTCACTTTGGGCGGGGCCAATACTTTCACGACCGGCTTGACCGTTCGGGCCGGTACGGTGCGCGGCATCACCAGCAGTGCGGCCTTTGGCGCCGGCGGCATCACGCTGGGCCACACCAGCGGCAGCGCGAACGCCAGCATTTTCGCCGGCGGCAATCTTACCTTCATGAATCCCATCGTCCTCGCCACCGGTACCTCCGGAACGCTCACGGTGGGCGGAGAGAGCGGCGTGAGCGCGACTTTCGGTGGGAACTTGACCGGCGTCAATAATCTTACCCTGAGCGGATCGGGAGGTTTCCTCGTCCTGACGAGCGCGAACAACGCGGGCACGATCACCTCCAACAGCGCGGGCGCGGGCACTACGGTGGTGCAGGCCGTGGGCTCCAACGTCACGCAATTTATCCAGAACGCCGCCACGCGAACCTTCGAGTTCGGGACCTTGGCCGTTAACGGTTCCGGCACGACCCTGACCAATAACGGGGGCGGGCTCCTCAGCGGTTTCGGAAACATAAGCGGCACGGGTAACTTGATTCTGAACAACGCCAGCTCCGTCGCGAACGCCATCAACCTGAATGGAGCCAGCGTCAACCACACTGGCCTGGTGACGAACTCGGGTGCCGGTACGGGTGGGTCGATCGTCAGCAGCATCATCGGCGCCAGCGTGTCCGGAGTGATCCAGAATTCCGCCCTCTCCCAGCTCACCTTGAGCGGGGCGAACACCTTTACCTCCGGCCTGTCCATCCGCGCGGGCGCGGTGCGCGCGAATACCACCGGGTCGGCGCTAGGCGCCGGCAACGTCAACCTGGGCCACACCAGCGGCAGCGACAACGCAACCTTGCGCATTGGGACCAGCGGCCTTACGTTCTCCCAGCCGATCGTCCTGGGCGCCACGAGCGGGACGAAGCTGATCGGCAACACCGGTACGGCGGTCTCCGCGGAGTTCTCCGGGGGCGTGACCGGATCTGGCAACCTGACGATCCAAAGCAACGCAACCAGCGGCACCCTGACCTTCAGCAGCGTTGCCGTGAACCCCGCGGGCACGGTCATCCTGGAGGGGACGGCCAGCGGCGCCGTTTCCATCACCGGCGGCGTGGGATCCAACGTGACCGGGGTCACCCAGAACAGCTCGACCGCGGCCTTGAACATCGCCACGACGGCGCTGACCGTGAACGCCTCCGGCACCTCGCTGACCAACGAGGCGGGTACGGCCCTTTTGACGGTTTCGGGCGGTGTGAACGGCACGGGCAATCTGACCCTAAACAACAACAGCGCGACGATCGACGGTATCACGCTCTCGACGAACGCGGTGAACCCCGCGGGCCTCATCCTGAATGCCGGCAACGACATCGGCACCGTGCTGATCAGCGCCCCCGTGGGCTCCAACGTCACCGGCATTCAGGGCAACAGCGAGACCTCCGGGCTCACCGTCAGCGGCCCGCTGACGGTAAACGGTACCGCCACCACGGTGGCCAACAACTCGAGCGGCACGGTACTGACCTTGTCGGGCGGAGTGACCGGCACGGGCAACCTCATCCTGAACAACCATGGGCCACTCACCGACGGCCTGGTCGTCACCGGCGACTCCCTGAAGAATTCCGGAACGGTCACGGCTTCGGGATCGGGTGGGGGCACGGCTTCCGTCCTGATCACCTCCCCGGTCGCTTCCACCGTCACGGCCATCAGCAATACCTCCCCCACGAACCTCGATCTGCAGGCCATACTCCGGGTGAATGCGGGCGGCACGACCGTGTCTTCCTCAAGCACGGGAGTGTTCACGCTCATCGGAGGCGTGGCGGGGACGGGCGATCTGATCCTCCGCAATAATGGTTCCAGCAACGGCGTGCTGAAGTTTCAATTCGGAGCCGTCAATCCGGTCGGCGCCATCCATAACACCGGCTCAGGCACCGGCAATGCGGCCATAGAGGTGACGATCGGCGCGAACGTGACCGGCATTACCCAGAACGCGGCCAACTCCCTCCTGCGGCTCACCGGCACCAACACCTCCTTCGCGGGACCGGTCACCTTGACTTCCGGCATCCTCACGGCCCAGTCCAACAACAGCCTCGGCAACGGCAGTGTCACCAACGCGCTGGTCTTCAACGGCGGCATGCTGCGCACCACCGGCATCATCGCCACGTCCTCGCGCCCGGTCACTCTGTCGGCCACCGCGCTCATCGAAGCCAACCATTCCGTCACCTTCGCCGGTACCGTCAGCGGCGCCGGCGGCCTGACCAAGAGCGGTTCCAGTACCCTGACCCTCAACGGGACCACCTCGTTGGGCGGGGGCCTGACGATTTCGGCGGGTACCTTGACCGGCCCCGCCTCCAACGCGTTTTCCGTGGCCGGCGACTGGATCAACGACGGGACCTATACTCACAACGGCGGCACGGTCACCCTGAACGGATCCTCGTCACAGGCGGTCGGCGGGTCTAGCGCGACGACCTTCAACAACCTGACCTTGAACAACGCCACGGGCGCGACGATTTCGACCTCTCCCACCGTGAACGGAACGCTCACCTTCACGAACGGAAAAATCACCACCGGGGCCAACAAGGTCGCCATCGCAGCCTCGGGGTCCGTCACGGGGGCGAATTCCTCGCGCTTCGTGATCGGCAATCTCGAACGCTTCATTCCCAACGCGGCCTCGCCTTCGGCCACCTTCGACATCGGCGAGGGCACCAGCTATCGTCCGGTCACCGTGGCCTTCGGCGGGACCACGACGGGTTCGGGATCGCTGACCGCGAGCACTTCCCTCACTGAAGACCCCAACAACGCGACCTCTAAGCTGGACACCGATGAGGACGTCGCCGGCCAGTGGAACCTCACGAACAGCGGTGTGGGCGGTTTCACCAGCCACAACAGCACCTTCACCTGGCCGGCTTCGGACCTCGATGGGGGCGCCTCCACTTCCGACTTCCGGATCCGGAAGTTCACCAGCGGCAGCTGGAGCAGCCCGACTTCCGACAACCAGACGGCCACCTCGATCCGGGCGAGCAGTGTCCCGAATTTCGGAATGTTCAAGGTCGGCCGGGCGCCGACCTTCACCTCGGTATCGCCGGTCAGCCGGGGACAGGGGGCCGCCAACCAGGCGCTCACGGTCACCGGAACGGGTTTCAACTCCGGCGCCACAGTGTCGTTCAGCGGAACCGGCATCACCGTCAACAGCGTGACGTTCAACAGCTCCACCTCGCTTACCGTGAATGTAACGGTGGCTCCCTCCGTGACCCTTTCGGCGCGGGATCTAGTCATCACGAACGCGGAGGGTGGGGAAGTGACCGGCTCCGACGCCTTCACGGTGAACGCCGCCCCCGCCTTCACCTCGATCGTTTCGGCCAGCCTCGGGCAGGGAGCGACGAGCCAGAACCTGGAGGTTGTGGGCACGGGCTTTGTGGATGGAGTGGTCGCGAGCTTTAGCGGCACCGGGATCACGGTTCATTCGACCACCTTTAATAGCGCCACTTCTCTGACGGTGAATGTCTCCGTTGACGGCGGGGCAGCGGCCACGGCGCGGGACCTTGTCTTC
>JAJNBB010000030.1 GCA_021155885.1 Fibrobacteria bacterium
GTCGGAGGAGGTTCCTCCGCCGGCCCTCCTGAAGTCGATGCACAAGACGATCAAAAAGGTTACCGAGGACGTGGAGGGCCTGGCCTTCAACACCGCCATTTCGGCCATGATGGTGTTCGTCAACGACCTGTCCGAGCACCTCGAGAAAGAGGGCAAGGCCTACCGCGCCCCCGCCGAGGCGCTGGCGAAAATGCTCTCGGCCTTCGCCCCGCATATCGGCGAAGAGATCTGGCAGGCGCTGGGTCACTCCAAGACCTTGGCCTACGAACCCTGGCCCACCTACGACGCCTCGCTCATCGTCGACGACTCCGTCGAGGTGGTCTTCCAGGTCAACGGCAAGGTGCGCGCCAAGGAGACGGTCGCCAAGGGCACCGACAAGGCGGCCCTCGAGGCCCTGGCCCGCGCCCACGCGCGCGTGGCGGAGTACCTCAAGGACGCGCAGATCCTCAAGGTCATCGCGGTTCCCGATAAGCTTGTAAACTTCGTGGTCAAGGGATAAACAGTTGTTGGTTGTTAGTTGTCGGTTGTTGGTTGTCGGATTTCCAGTCGCACGAGTTCCAGAAGAGCGTATTTCGTTTGTGTTTTAACCAACAACCAACAACCAACAACCAACAACAACCAGGTATTCGATGTCAAAGGTCCTAGTCCTCGCCACCCGCAATCCCGGCAAGGTCCGTGAATTCCAGACGCTGCTCGGGCCGCTCGGTTACAAGGTGATCACGGCCGCCCAGGCGGGTTATGACGCCGAGCCAGAGGAGACGGGCGACACCTTTCGCGCCAACGCCGAGATCAAGGCCCGCGCGGTGTTCGAGGGCACCGGCGGCAAATACCCCGTGCTCTCCGACGACAGCGGCCTGGCGGTGGACGCCCTCGGCGGCGCGCCGGGCGTGTGGTCCGCGCGCTATGCGGGGCCGGGTTGCACCGACGACGACAACAACAAGAAGTTGTTGCGGGAACTTCAGGCGGTCACGGAGCCCGTGGAGCCGCCCGGTTTTTACGACGAGCTCAATGAGTCGTATCCCGACCGGACGGCGCGGTATCAGATCGCCCTGTGCCTGATTGAGCCCGGGCGGGAGCCGGTGTTTTTCGAGGCCGCCTGCGAGGGCCTGATCGGTTTCGAAGAGCGGGGCGGGGGTGGGTTCGGCTACGACGTCCTTTTCATCCCGACGGGCGCCGACGGCCGGCCCCTCGACGGCCGCACGTTCGCGGAGATGTCCGCGGAGGAAAAGCATCCGCTGAGCCACCGGGGCAAGGCCGTGAAGGCCCTGGTGGAGTTCCTGCGGTTCTCTGTTTGAGAACGGTTTTTTCCGGCACGCGGAATACATTCCGCATTTCGGGATTACATTCGGGGGGCTTGAAACCGGGTCCCTCGGGGTCCGGTTCCCGGCCAGTCCGCCGGCGTCGCATGCGGCGGGATCCCCTCAAGGGTAAAAGCCCCGGGCTGAAAACCGGGGCTTTTCTGTTTCAGGGCTCCTTCGGCGCCTCGGCGGGAACGCGCACCTGGATCCGGGTTCCCTCGGGGCCGGATTGCACGTCGAAGTCCCCCTTCAACAGGTCGATTTTCTCGCGCAAGGTCTTCAGGCCGATGCCCGTCGCCTGCACCGAGGCGTCGAACCCCCGCCCGTCGTCGTGGACTTCCAGGTGGTAGGCGCCGTCTTCGTGACGCAGGCGCACGGTGGCCTTCCGGGCCCCCGCATGCTTCACGACGTTGGTCATCAGTTCCTGGATGGTCCGGTACAGCGCGATCTGCACGTATTGCTCGATCTTTTCCGGAAGCGTCGCGAACTGGCAGTCCACCTTCAGCTTGCCGTGGAACTGCCGGCAAATGTCGTCCACGGCCGCCTTGAGGCCGAAGTCCTCCAGCACATGGGGCATGATCGCGTGGGAAATGCGCCGCGATTCCGTGATGGCGTCGCTGAGCAGGCGCGAGGTGGCCCGCTGCTGCCGGGCATGCCGCTCCTGCCAGGTATCCCCCGGTTTCAGGTCCAAGAGGTTCAGGTTCAACTGGATCCCGTACAGCATTTGGCCGATGCCGTTATGCAGGCTTTCGGCGATGCGCCGGCGCTCTTCCTCCTGCGTGTTCAAGGTCGCCGCGAGCAGGGCGCGGCGCTGGCGTTCCTCGGCCTCGCTTCTTTCGCGCAGAAGCTGGCGGTTGTGCGTCTCCTCGAGCTTGCGATAGGTGATATCCTCGGTGATGCCCACGAGCATGTACCCGTTCTCGATTTCGCCGATCCTTTGCACGCGGTTCGAGAAGTGGCGCAGGCTGCCGTCCTTGCGGATCACCCGGTACTCCAGGGCCATGGCGCGCCCGCCGGTCCGGCGCAGTTGGTCCGAGCTCTCGCGCACGCGCTCGCGATCCTCGGGATGGATGTAGCGGGCGATTTGCTTCAGGTCCGGATCGATCTCGCCCGGCCGCAGGCCGAAGAGGCGATACAGATTGTCGGAGTAGGTGAGCACGTCCGTGGCCGTGTTCCAGGTCCAGGTGCCCATGCCCGCGATCTCCTCGGCGTGGGCGTGGATCTGGTTCCGGAGTTCCAGCGAGGCGTGGGCCTTCGTCAACGCCTCTTCGTGGCGCTTGCGCTCGGTAATGTCGAGCGTGGACGCCACCAGGCTGTCGCCGTTGGGGACGAACAGGGTATAGTACCAGGTTCCCGGCTTCGCCGAGTTCGGGTATTCCATCCCTTCGGGTTCGCGGGTCCTAAGGACGCGGATCATGCGGTCCAGCAGGCCGCCTCGCACGGCGGGAAAGTCGCGCGTGAGCAGCTTGCCGGGCATGTAGGCGTCCCCGGTCATCTGCCGGAGATGGGTGTTGACCAGGCGTATGCGGAAGTCCTCGACCTCGCCGGAGGCACCGCGCACGGCCTCGAGCAGGGCCATGCCGATCAGGCTGGTGTCGAGCACTGAATGCAGAAGATCGCGGCTTTCCTTGAGTTCGGCCGTGCGGGCCCGCACTTCGGCCTCGAGGCGGGCGTTGAAATGGATCAGGTTTTGCTCCGAGGCACGCAGGGCCTCCGCGTTCCGGCGGCGTTCGGTCACGTCGTTAAAGACCACCGACACCTGGTCCGGAAACAAGGGTCCCAAGGGGCAGAGATGGACCTCGAGCCAGCGCTGGACGGGATCGAAGAACCGTTCGAACCGCACCGGCACGCCCCCCCGGATCACGTCGTGGAAGGTTTCGATCCACCAGTTGTCGGCATCGGGAAAAACCTCGCGGCTGGTCTTGCCGATGGCGTCGGCGTGCCCGGGCAGCGAGAGGAAGTGCGAGTTTCCTTCCAGGATCCGGGCGTCCACGGGACGGCCGGCGTCGTCGTAGAGCACCTTCCAGATCGCGAATCCCTCGTCGATCGAATTGAACAGCGTGCGGTATTTTTCCTCGGAAGCGCGCAGGGCATGCCCGGCCTCCGGAGGCGTGCCGGAAACGAGAAAATCACGGAGGCCGACGGACGGTTTCATGACCTGAATAAATTAGCCCTCGCGCCTATTAAAAAAGGGGGCGTTACAGTTTGATACGATCCGTTTTAGGGAAAGACCCCATGGGGAGGCGCGGGCTTCGCGTCTAGGTTAAACCCTACGGAATTTGTGGGGCTCTTATGAAACGCTATGCTGAATTGTATTTCTGCCTGACCCGGACCCTCGGGACCTTGCAGCGCGAAGTCGATGACCTCCTGAAGACGTACGGGGTTTCCGAACCCCAGTACAACGTGCTCAACGTGTTGCAGGAGGCTTATCCCGAATCCCTTTCCTGCGGCGATATCGCCGGCAAGATGATCTCGCGCGATCCCGACATCACCCGGTTGCTCGACCGGCTCGAACGCTCGGGCTTTATCGAAAGACGGCGCGGGTCCCCGGACCGTCGCCTGGTGTTCGTGAAAATCCTCGAACCCGGCATGCAGTTGATGGACACGCTGCGGGAACCGGTGGCCCGCCTTCAGGAGCGCCAGTTCGCCTCCCTGCAGGATTCCGACATCCAGGCCGTTCTGGAATGCCTTGCCCGCGTGCGCTCCCGCATCGAAGAATCGGCCCTCACCCCGGGACGGCCCGCGCATACACCCTCGTTCGTCCTCGCCGGCGCGCGCTGAGCTAACTTTTCGCCATGTCGCATTCTCCCGCGCGCGCGGAGGTGCCCCCGACCTCCGAATCCGGTTCTCCTTCGCCGGAAGTGACCGTCATGCTGGCGGAGGACCACGCGGTGGTGCGGCAGGGGCTGCGCATGCTGCTCGAGTCCGAGCCCGACATGCGCGTGGTGGGCCAGGCCGAGAACGGCCGCCAGGCGGTCGAACTCGCCCAAACCTTGCGCCCCGACGTGATTGTGATGGACGTCAGCATGCCCTTGCTGAACGGCCTGGAAGCCGTGCGGCAGATCCTGCGCGACCGCCCCGAGGCGCGCATCATCCTGCTTTCGGCGCACGCGGAGAGTGCCTATGTGGAACAGGCCATGTCGTTCGGGGCAAAGGGATACCTGTTGAAACAGGCCTCCCTGGACGTTCTCGCCAAGGCCATTCGCGAGGCCCATGCGGGCCGCATCTTTTTCGGCCCTTCGGTGCAGCATCCCGGAGCGGCCGAGGTTCCCAAAAAACCCGCCCTCACGGTGCGCGAGGCCGAGGTGCTGCAAATGGTGGCCGAGGGCCTGGCGAACAAACAGATCGCCGGCGAGCTGGACATCAGCATCAAGACGGTGGAAAAGCACCGCCAGACCTTGATGGAAAAACTGGGGATTCACGACACCGCGGGCCGCCGATGAGCGCGTGCCACGAGAGCGTCGCGCATTTGATCCGCGACGAGTATTCCTTCACGCCTTCGAACAGCTTGAGCTTGCCCAGGTGGTTGGGCTGGGTTTCGGGGTCGAGGTTTCCCTTGACCATTTCGTGGAATTCCCCGAACAAAGCGCGCGCCTCGGCGATGGGCTTGCCTTTGAGCTGGGTGGTCATGAGCGAGGCGCTGGCCTTGCTGATGGCGCAGCCGTTGCCCTGAAAGCTCAGGTCCTCGATCACGTCGTTCGGGCCGACCTTGGCGTACACGGTGATGTTGTCGCCGCACAGCGGGTTATGCCCGTGGCACACGTGGGTCGCGCCCGGCATCTCGCGGTAGTTGCGCGGGTTGCGGTTGTGGTCGAGGATGACCTGCTGGTAGAGTTCGTTGGCTTGGGACATGGAATTAGGTAACAGGTAGGAGGTAATAGATAGGAGCGGGCCTGCGCGAAGGGATAAGAAGGGAAGGGACTCGAGGTGTCTCTGTTACCTGATACCTATTACCTCTTACCTGCTTCATTTAAACATCCCCTGGATCTTCCGGATCCCTGCCGCCAACGCATCCAGGTCCGCTTCGGTATTGTAGGGCCCCAGGGAGGCTCTCGCCGTCGCGGGGACGTTGAAGCGGGCCATCACGGGCTGGGCGCAATGGTGGCCGGCGCGGATGGCGATCCCGTCCATGTCGAGCATGGTGCCGATGTCGTGCGGGTGGATGCCTTCGAGCACGAAGCCCAGGACGCCGGCTTTTTCGGGCGCGGTGCCGATCAAGGTGAGGCCGGGAATCTGCGAGAGCAGCCGGGTGCCGTACTGCAGCAGGGCGTGTTCGTGGGCCTGGATCTTGTCGAGCCCGACGGACTGGAGCCAGTCGACGGCGGCTCCCAGGCCGACGACCTCGGCGATGGAGGGCGTGCCCGCCTCGAAGCGGTGCGGGGGATTCTGGTAGGTGGTCTTTTCGAAGGTGACCTGGCGGATCATGTCGCCGCCGCCCTGGTAGGGGGGCATCTTTTCCAGGAGTTCGTAGCGGCCGTAGAGGATGCCGACGCCGGTGGGGCCGAACATCTTGTGGCTGGAGAAGGCGTAGAAGTCGGCGCCGAGGGCCCGCACGTCGACGGGCATGTGGCTGATGCCCTGGGCGCCGTCGACGACGATTACGGCGCCTGCGGCATGCGCGAGGTCCGCCATTTCCCGGATGGGGTTGATCGTGCCGAGGGCGTTGGAAACGTGGCCGACGGCCACGATCTTGACCTTGCCCGAGGTTAGCAGGGCCCGGTAGGCCTCCAGGTCGAGGACGCCGCGGTCGTCGCAGGGGATGACCCGGATGGCGGCGCCGGTTTTTTCGGCGACGAGCTGCCAGGGGACGATGTTGGCGTGGTGCTCGAGCTGCGACAGGATGATTTCGTCGCCGGCCTTGAGCTGGGATCCTCCGTAGGAGGCCGCGACGAGGTTGAGGCCGTCGGTGGCGCCGCGGGTATAGATGATTTCCTTTTCGGAGGCCGCGCCCAAGAGGGCGGCGACCTTTTTGCGCGTGCCCTCGTAGGCGGCGGTGGCCTTTTCGCTGAGGCGGTAGACGCCCCGGCGCACGGTGCCGTAGCTTTCGCGGTAGAACTGGTCCATGGCGTCGAGGACGGCCTTGGGCTTCTGGGCCGTGGCGGCCGTGTCGAGGTACACCAGGGGCGGCTGCCCGGGCGCGGGGGCCTTGGTCAGGACGGGGAACTGGGATTTGATATCGAGGTAGGAGGGGGTCATGGTGTTTCCTGGAGTGCGAGGCTTCCGCCCGCGAAATCTTTCGTCCTCGCTCCTCGCGTCGCTAAACTACGGCGAAAGGGCTTGAAATTTTCTGCGAGAGCGGCGAGAATCATTTCGCCTCCACCCCGATCGCATCCATCAGCCGCGCGCGCGCGTCGGCCGTGGCTTCGTCCGGGAAAATTTCGAGCGCCTCGTTCAAAAAGGCCTGCGTGAGCAGACGGTCGGCCGTGCGCGCGTCGAGGCCGCGCGACAGCAGGTAGAACTTCTGGGCCGGATCGGTCTTGCCGACCGTCGCCCCGTGGCTGCACTTCACGTCGTCGGCATGGATCAACAGGCGCGGCTTGGCGTCGGCGCGCCCCTCCTTCGACAGGAGCAAATGCTGTAAAAGCTGGCGCGCGTCCGTGCGCTGCGCGCCGGGGTCGACGAACACCGTGCCGTCCATGCTGCTGCGTCCCGGACCCGGCACCACGGTCTTGAACAGCTGCTTCGAAACGCAGTCCGGCGCCGCGTGGCGGATGCGCAGGTGGCGGTGCGAACGGTTCGCTCCCGCCGCGACCGCCGCGCCGCGCGCGTCCAGGGACGCGCCGGGCTCGCGCAGCGCGGCATCGATCGACACGCGCGCGAGGCGGCTGCCGGTGGACACCGTGAGAAGGTTCAACTGCGCGTCCCGGCGGAGGTCCGCGCCGATTTTCAGCAGCTGGAAGCCTTGCGCGGCTTCCGAGACCGAGACGTCGAGCGTCGCGCCGGCGCCGAGGCGCAGGTAAACCACGGCGTTCACGAAGGCTTGCGCCTCCGGGTTTTCCAGGACGAAGGAAACCGAGGCCTTCGCGTGCGCGGGAACGTCCAGGCGTAGCGCATGGTCGGCGCGGGCGAGGGAACCGGCCAGCACGACGCGGACCTGGTCCTTGTCCGCCAGCGCGATCTCCCGGGGCGCGGGGGCCAAGGCCGCGGCGAGGGCCGCGGGCGCGTCGCTTTCGGCCTTCAGAAGCTCCATCCAGCCGGAGTCGACCTCGTCGCGGACCCCGATCGTGGTGGCCGAGGAGATCTCCGGCGCAAGGAGCTTCCCGTCCGGGAGGCGGTTCAGAACGCCCTTGAGGTCGGCGGAAGAGACGAAGGAGAAGTCCTCGTGGCCGTTCTGGGGGACGCCCATGCTTTCGAAGACGGTCCAGGCCGCCTCGCGCAGTTCGCGCAGGGCGGGAGAGGGGTGCGCCTTCCGCAGGGATTCCGCGACGCGACGCAGGGTCTCCGGAACGTCCGGGACGTGCGTCGCCCGCATGTTGAACGGGGTGGGGATGGCCGCCGTTTCCGTCATGCCACGAGCCAATCGTAACCGCGGGTTTCGACCTCCAGCGCCAGGCTCTTGTCGCCGGACTTCAGGATCTTCCCGTTCATCAGGATGTGCACGAAATCGGGCTGTACGTAGTCGAGCAGGCGCTGGTAGTGCGTGATGAGCAGCACGGCGTTGTCCGGGCGGCGCAGGGCGTTGATGCCCTTGCTCACGATCTTGAGCGCGTCCACGTCGAGGCCCGAATCGGTCTCGTCCAGGATCGCCAGGGCCGGGTCGAGCACGGCCATCTGCAGGATTTCATTGCGCTTTTTCTCGCCGCCCGAAAACCCTTCGTTGACGCCCCGCTCCTTGAAGCGCGCGTCCATGTCCAGGTTCTTCATGTGCTGGTCCAGCAATTCCTGAAAATCGAACGGATCCAGTTCCTCTTCGCCCCGCTCGCGGCGGCGGGCGTTGCCCGCGATGCGCAGGAACTCCGCGTTGCTGACCCCGGGGATTTCCACCGGGTACTGAAAGCCCAGGAACAGGCCCTTGCGCGCCCGCGCATCCGGCTCCATCCCGAGAAGGCTCTCGCCCATGAAGACGACGTCGCCGCCCGTCACGGTATAGTCGGGATGTCCCGCCGCGACCTTGGACAGCGTGCTCTTCCCCGAGCCGTTCGGGCCCATGATGGCGTGCACTTCGCCGGGATGGATCGTCAGGGAAATCCCCTTGAGGATTTCCACGGGCGGGGGGCCGGCCAGGCCGGCGCGGAGGTTGGTGATCTGTAAAAGCGGTGTGGTCATTGAGTCTCTCTGTGGACGATGCTTCATAGGTTGTTGGTTGTCAGTTGTTGGTTGTTAGAAACGCAATAAAAGCGTTTTGTTTTCTCCAACAACCAACAACCAACAACCAACAACTGTTTTTACCCAACACTGTTCTCCAATTTGAGCGTCAACAGCTTCTGCGCCTCCACGGCGAATTCCATCGGCAGCTGCTGGAAGACTTCGCGGCAGAAGCCGTTGAGGATCATGCTGACGGATTCTTCGCGGGAAATGCCGCGGGATTCGAGGTAGAACAGCTGGTCCTCGCTGATCTTGGAGGTCGAGGCCTCGTGCTCGATCACGGCCTCGTCGTTCGCGGCCTCGAGGTAGGGGAAGGTGTGCGCGCTGCTCTGCGCGCCGACCAGCATGCTGTCGCACTGCGAAAAGTTGCGCGCGCCCGCGGCGTTCTTGCCGATGCGCACCAGGCCGCGGTAGGCGTTGCTGCCGTGGTCGGCGGAGATGCCCTTCGAGATGATGCGCGACTTGGTGTCGCGTCCCAGGTGGATCATCTTGGTGCCCGTGTCGGCCTGCATGTGGCCGTTTACCAGCGCCACCGAGTAGAACTCGCCGATGCTCCCGTCGCCCTGCAGCACGCAGCTGGGGTACTTCCAGGTGATCGACGACCCGGTCTCGACCTGGGTCCACGAGATCTTTGAGTTCCGCCCCTTGCACAGCCCGCGCTTGGTCACGAAGTTGTAGATGCCGCCCTTGCCGGTTTCGGGGTCGCCCGAGTACCAGTTCTGCACGGTGCTGTACTTGATTTCGGCGTTGTCCAGCGTCACCAGCTCCACCACCGCGGCGTGCAGCTGGTTGGTGTCGAACTTGGGCGCGGTGCAGCCCTCGAGGTACGAGACGTAGCTGTCCTCGGAGCACACGATCAAGGTGCGCTCGAACTGGCCGCTTTCCTCGGTGTTGATGCGAAAGTAGGTCGAAAGCTCCATCGGGCAGCGCGTGCCCGGCGGGATGAACACGAACGAACCGTCGGTGAACACGGCGGAGTTCAGCGCGGCGTAGAAGTTGTCGCCGATGGGCACCACCGAGCCGAGGTATTCCTCGATCAGCTCCGGGTATTCGCGCACGGCCTCCGAGATGGAGCAGAAGATCACCCCGTGCTCCAGCAGCTTTTTCTTGTGCGTGGTCGCCACGCTGACCGAGTCGAACACGGCGTCCACGGCCACGTTGGCCAGCTTCTTCTGCTCGTCCAGCGGGATCCCGAGGCGCTCGAAGGTCTTCAGGATCTCGGGGTCGACTTCATCCAGGCCCGCCAGCTGCGGCTTCTGCTTGGGTTTCACGAAGTAGGCGATGTTCTGGTAATCGATGGGCGGGTAGTTCACATGGGCCCATTCGGGCTCCTTCATCGTCAGCCATTTGCGGTAGGCCTTCAGCCGGAAGTCCAGCAGGAACGGCGGCTCTTCCTTTTTTTCCGAAAGCGCGCGGATCGTGTCCTCGCTCAGGCCGCGCGTGAACGCTTCCATCTCCACCGGCGTGGTGAAGCCGTACTTGTATTCGGAGGCCCCGTAGGTTTCGGTCAGGGTCTCCGTCGCGGTGGTTTCGTTTTCCTTGTTCTCCATGGCGGTCACCAGGAGCCGCCATTGACGGGTTGCCCGCCCTGCAGGGGGGCGTTGGCCGGATCGGCCGGGACGTTATAGGGCGTCACCTGCATGCCGCCGAACAGCTGGCGGCGCATCGTGTCCTCGATGAACGAAAGCGTCGCGCCCACCGACGACCCGCAGCTGCCGCACGCGCCCTCGTAGCGGACGCTGAGCTTGCGCCCGTCCTCCAGGTCGAGCACCTGCAGGTCGCCGCCGTCCATGTTCAGGCCGGGGCGGATGTCGTTGTTCAGCACCATCTCGACCAGGTCGAGCTGCTCCTGCTTCGGCTTGGCCAGCCAGGCGTTGTCGGCCTCGGTGAGGCTTTCGTACGCGGACCGGTCGGCGCGCAGGCCCGAGGAGGATTGCTTCAACTGCAGCGAGGCCAGGGCCAGCGCCTTCGCCGACGGGTACGACTCGCGCGCGGTGGCCAGCAGCATCGGCAGGTTCGCGAACGCGACCTCCATCGGCTGGGCGGTGGCGGGCACATTCGGCTCGTCGCGGAGCAAGCTCTCGACCTCCTCGACGGGCGTCTCGCAGGCGGTGTCGACCTTCATGCCGCGCACCAGCGACGACAGGATTTCGCCCATGGCCATGGAAACCGGCCCGCCGTAGGAGAAGAACTTCGCGTCGTAAATCAGGTCGCTCTGGGGATCGACCAGCCAGTACACCTTGATGTCCTTGTACTTGGCCGTCACGAGAGCCAGATCCTTGGAAGTGGCGTCCTCGGTAAAGAACGCCCCGCGATGACGGGGGCTGGCCGCGAGGCTTTCTATTTTCCTGGAAAATTTCCGTTCTTCGGCGGCGCCTTCGGGGGCGCCCGCCCCGGCTCCTTCGGAGCCGGGCGCCTGAGCGGAGGTATCGGTCGTGGTATGGGACATGATGGGTAACCCCTTGTCTTTTCCATAATTTAGAAACATCTACCGAATTGGTAAGGATTTCAGGAGCCGCATGAGTCAGCGTCAAAACAGGCTAAAAATAGCAGAAATCCTGGCTTCTCCCCGCTTGGAGGCCAAGACGGTCGTCATGGGCTGGGTGCGCACGAAACGGGAGTCCAAGGCGGGCCTGGCCTTCGTCGAAATCAACGACGGGTCGAGCTTCGGCAACCTCCAGGCCGTGGTGGCCCGCGACTGGCCCGGTTACGACGCCGTCGTGCCCCGGCTCTACCCCGGCACGTCGGTGTCGGTCCGGGGTCGGCTGGTGGCCTCCCAGGGCGGCAAGCAGGCGGTCGAACTGCAGGTGGACGCCCTGGAGATCCTGGGGGAGGCCGACCCGGCCCGCTACCCCATCGGCAAACAGAAAATGTCCTACGAATACCTGCGGGACTACGCGCACCTGCGGCCGCGCACCAACACGTTCGGGGCCCTCGCCCGCGTGCGCGACGTGCTGGCGCAGGCCGTCCATGAGTTTTTCCACGACCGAAAGTTCATCTGGGTGCATACCCCCCTCATCACCGCGAACGACGCGGAAGGGGCGGGCAAGGCCTTCCAGGTCACCACGCTCGATCTCGCGGCCCTGGCGAAGTCGGGCAAGCCGCCTGATTTCGCGCTGGATTTCTTCGGCAAGCCCGTGAACCTCACCGTCTCCGGGCAGTTGGAAGGCGAGGCCTACGCTTTGAGCCTGGGCGACGTCTACACCTTCGGGCCGACCTTTCGCGCGGAGAATTCCCACACCTCGCGGCACCTCGCCGAGTTCTGGATGGTCGAACCCGAGATGGCCTTCGCCGATCTCGAGGACGACATGGAACTGGCCGAATCCTTCCTCAAGTTCCTGTGCCGCGCCGTGCTCGAGAAATGCCCCCGCGAGATGGAGTTCTTCCGCGAAAGGGTCGAGCCCACCGTGTTCGAAAGGCTCGAGGGGATTCTCGCGCACCCGTTCGTCCACCTGACCTACACCGAGGCCGTGGAGCGGCTCAAGGCCGGGGGCGAAACGTTCCAGTTCCCCGTGGAATGGGGCGTCGATCTTCAGTCCGAACACGAGCGCTGGCTCACCGAGAAGGCCTTCAAGGCGCCCGTGATCCTCACCGATTACCCCAAGGACATCAAGGCGTTCTACATGAAGGTCAATGACGACGGAAAAACCGTGCGGGCCATGGACGTTCTCGTCCCGCACATCGGAGAAATCATCGGGGGGGCGCAGCGCGAGGACCGCGTCGAGGTGCTCGAAGCGCGCATGCGCGAGATGGGCCTGGACCCGGCCCATCTGGATTGGTACTTCGACCTCCGCCGTTTCGGCGGCGTGCCCCACGCGGGCTTCGGGCTGGGCTTCGAGCGGTTGGTGCAATTCGTCTCCGGCATGGCCAACATCCGCGACGTCATCCCGTTCCCGCGCACCCCCGGGGGGATCCGGTAGCACCGGGCGCACCTTTTCGTGTCGTGCGCGAAAACGGGGTGGAAATCGCCCCGCTTTTTGGTGGCGAAACACGGGATTTCGCCTTAAGTTAGGGAGAACCTCTTTCGAACGTCTTTCTTATCAAGGATATCTCGGCATGAATCGCTCCTTCTCCTCCCTTTCCCTTGCCGTCGCCCTGTTCGGTGCCGCCTCCGTTTCGGCCGCCACCTACCCGACCGGATTCACCGAATCGGTCCTTTACTCCGGATTGCAGAGCCCCGCGGGCATGGACTTCACCCCGGACGGCCGCCTGTTCGTGGGCGAGCAAAAGGGCAAGGTATACCTGGTGCGAGGCGACACCCTGAGGACGCCGCCGATCCTCAACATCCAGCACAAGGTCGACTACAACACCGAGCGCGGCTTCCAGGCGGTCATAGTGGATCCCGACTTCGCGACGAATGGGTACATCTACGTGTACTACACGGCGCGGTATCCGACCTCGCATAACCGCGTCAGCCGCTTCACGTTCGCGAACAACGCCATCGACACCACCGAAACCATTATCTTCGAGCTGCCGACCTTGCCCTCGCGGGGCGCCTCGTTCCCCAATCAGAACGTCGGGACCGGCAGCACCACTTTGGCGGTATGGCACATGGGCGGAGGCATGATTTTCGGAAACGACGGCAAACTGTACATCGGGGTGGGCGACCACGAAGTCATCGCCAACGGGCAGGACATGAACACGCTGTTCGGGAAGATGCTGCGCATCAACGCCAATGGCAGCATCCCCGCCGACAACCCCTATTACGGCACCGCCACGGGCGATCTGCGGGCCATCTGGGCCAGCGGCGTGCGCAGCCCGTTCACCCTCGCCTTGCATCGCTCCTCGGGACGCATTTTCATCAACGACGTCGGCGACGGCACCGCGGAGGAGGTGGACACCTTGACGCGCGGGGGGAATTACGGATGGGGCACCTGCGAGGGAAATAACAATCGCGGTTCTGGCGCGGCCTGCACCTTCGCGCACACCCGTCCGATCTATGCCTACCGTCACGGCACTGGCTCCACCACGACGGGCCAAAGCGTCATCGGCGGGGGATTCGCCACCAATTTCCGCGCCCAGGATTCGGGCCGGTATTTCTTCGGCGACTTCAACAACACCGCCACCGCCACCGCCACCTCGGGATGGATCCGCAGCATCAACCCCGTCACGGGCCGCGACTCCGCCCTGTTCGCCACGGGCATCTCCAACATGACCGGCCTCATGTTCCACCCCACCACGGGCGCGATGTACATCATCGCCCGCGGGTATAACACGGGCATCATCGATACGGTGGGCACCGCCGGCAAGATCGGCAGCCTGCTCAAGGTGACCTACAACGGGGCCACGGCCGTGCGCGCGCCCCAAGCGCCCCGGGCCCGGCCCGGGCTGGTCGCCACGAACGCGCGCGGGACGCTGACGGTTCCCGCCGGCGTGATCGGGGTGGAGCTGTTCGACCTGAAGGGATCCCGGCTGTGGACCGCCGGCAACCTGAAGCGCGACGACCTGGTCACTCTTCCCGCTTCCCTCCCCAAGGGCGTGCTGAAGTACCGCTGGATCTACCGGGATTAATTTGATGGAATGGCCGCAAAAGGCCGCAAAGAAATGAAAACGGAAAGGCCGCCCGACGGGCGGCCTTTTTTTTGTGCCCTATTGTGGCCGCTGCCTTTGTCTTATGGGTTGGAGACTTCTTTGACGAACCGTTTACCGTCGAGCGTATGTAGGGTAACGCGGCCATCGGTTCCGGTGCGCTCGATCAGGATGCGGGCGGCGCCGGCCCTGCGGTCGAAGACCAGGCGCCGGTTCGGATGCGTCCGTCGGGCGCTCGCGACGGCAGGATTCACCGAAACGGTTACCCCGTTCACCTTGCGTTGGGAGAACACCCAGTCCGTGAGCATGGGGTGGCGCCAGGCGGCGAACCAGCCGGCCTGGTGCAGCGCGTTGCCCGAACCGGGCACGTTGCGCACCTCGGAGTACAGGCGCGAAGCCTGGCGGACGTACACGGCCTTGCGCAGCGAATCCACCGAGATCGCCGTGGGGTTCTGCATGCCCGTATCGCTCACGAAGCGCACGAGGGGTTCGCCGAGCTTGGCCTCGATCGCGCCGGCGAGCAGGCGGGCGCCCATGTCCACCGGGATGTTCGGGTCGGTGGCGCTGTGGAAAAGCCAGAACGGGGTTTGGACGTAGGCGGCGAGCGCCGCTTGCGAGGTGTCGCCCCCGGCCGCGGTGGGCACCGTCGCCGCGAACACATCAACTCCATCGTCCCGAAGCCGCCCATGGAAAGTCCGGCGGCGTAGAAGCGCGTGGTATCGAGGGAGAATTCCCGCTTGAGGGAGTCCAGGATTTGCACGATGCCGAGGTTGGCGTTGCTGCGCGTCCCGATCCAGATTCCGTTCCAGGGGTTGGCCCGGGGGCCTCCGAAGGGCCACCAGTAATCGTTCGAGGGGCACTGGGGGACCATCACGAAGTGGGGGTGCTTCGCCTGCACGCTGTCCCGCACCCAGGGCTGGGCGAGTTCCTCCAGCGTGAGCTGGTTGACATTGTTGTTACCCCGTTCCCCGACGCCGTGCAGGGCCACCACGACCGGGTATTTCTTCGTGGAGTCGTAACCCGCCGGCTTGAAGAGGCGGTAGACCATGGTCACTTGCGCGGACGTATGACTGCGGGCCTGGAAGTTGGTCGTCAGCCAGGTCGCGGTCTTGGGCTGCGCGTCCGCCTCGTGAAGCGCCGCGACCGGCAGCAGCGCGGCGGAGAGAAGAAAGCCCCGAAGACGCATTAGCGGGACGCTCCGGCCGGGACGCGTCTCCCTTCCAGCGTATAGAAGGTCGCGCTTTCCTTCGGCGCGCCGGCGACGGTTTTTTCCAGCAGCGTACGGCCTTCCCGGAAGACCACGCGGACGTTCGCCGGCGCGAACGGCCGGGCGGAAAGGGACGGGGTCACCGAGGTCACGCCGTTCACCTTGCGCTTGGAGAACAGCCAGTCGGTCAGCATGGGGTGGCGCCAGGCGGCGAACCAGCCGGCCTGGTGCAGCGCGTTGCCCGTGCCCGGGGCGTTGCGGACTTCGGAGTACAGGAAGTTCGCGCTGTCCACGTACACCAGCTTGCGCAGGGAATCCACGGTGACGACGCCGTGCAGGGAATCATAAGGAGCGGGGTTCTTCAGGCCCGTGTCGCTCACGAAGCGGGGGATGGCTTTTCCGAGCGCCGCTTCCATCTTGGTCACGAGCGTGCGCGAGCCGCGCTGGGCGCTCACGGTCGGGTCCGTCAGGCTGTGAAAGGCCCACATGGGCGTCTTGATCATTTGGGCGATGGCCGGCGCGGCGGTGTCGCCGCCGCCCGCCGTCGGAACCGCCGCCGCGAACAGGTTCGGGGTCCACTTCATCAATTCGAAGCTGGCGAAGCCGCCCATCGAGAGGCCGGCCACGTAAAAGCGCGTGGTGTCGAGCGAGAACTCGCGCTTGAGCGAATCGAGAATCTGCACGATGCCGATGTTGGGGAGGCTGCGGTTGCCATCCCAGATGGCGGAGGGGGACCAGGCCAGGTTGGCGGGGCATTGCGGGATCATCACGAAGTGCGGGTGCTTGGCCTGCACGCTGTCGCGCACCCAGGGTTGCGCCAGCTCCTCGCGCGTGAGCTGGATGGAGTTGTCGCTGCCGCGCTCGCCGCCGCCGTGGAGGGCCACCACGATGGGGTACATCTTCAGGGGGTCGTAGCCTACGGGCTTAAAAAGGCGGTAGGCGATCGTCACTTCCGTCGAGGTGTGCGTGCGGGCCTGGAAGTTGGTCGTCAGCCAGGTCGAGGTCTTGGGCTGCGCGTCCGCCTCGTGAAGCGCCGCGACGGGAAGCAGCGCGGCGGAGAGAAGGAGGTCCCGCAGGGAAATCACCGGGCCGCTCCGGCCGGGAGCACGCGCTTCCCTTCCAAAGTGTAGAAGGTCGCGCTTTTTTCAGACGGGCCGGCCACCGTTTTTTCCAGCAGCATGCGGCCCTCGCGGAAGACCACGCGGACGTTCGCCGGCGCGAACGGCCGGGCGGAAAGGGAGGGGGCCACGGAGGTCACGCCGTTCACCTTGCGCTTGGAGAACAGCCAGTCGGTGATCATGGGGTGGCGCCAGGCCTCCCACCAGCCCGCCTGATGCAGCGGATTGCCCGTGCCCGGATAGTTGCGCACCTCGGAGTACAGGTAGTGCGCGTTATGCACGTAGACGGCCTTGCGCAGGGAGTCGAGGGTCACCACGGGGTGCAGCGAATCATAAGCGACGATGTTGGTGCGCTGGGAGTCGCTGGCGAAGAAGACGACGGGCTTGCCGGCCCCCTCGAACTTTTTCGCGAGCGTGCGCGAACCGCGCTCCGCGCTCACGGTCGGGTCCTTGAGGCTATGGAAGAACCAGGTCGGGGTCTTGACGAGCTCCGCGATGGCCGTCGCGGCGGTGTCGCCGCCGCCCGCCGTGGGAATCGCGGCCGCCCAGAGTTCGGGCCGCCACTTCATCAGTTCGATCGCGCCGAATCCGCCCATCGACAAGCCCACGGCGTAGAAGCGCGTGGTATCGAGGGAATATTCCTTCTTGAGCGAATCGATCAGCTCCGTGATCATGATGTTGGGCTTGCTGCGCGTTCCCGACCAAGTCCCCGACGGCCACCAGAGCTGGTTGGTGGGGCATTGGGGAACCATCACGAAGTGGGGATGCTTGGCCTGCACGCTGTCGCGCACCCAGGGCTGCGCGAGCTCCTCGAGCGTGAGCTGGTTCACGTTGTTGTATCCGCGTTCCCCGATGCCGTGCAGGGCCACCACGATGGGGTATTTCTGCGCGGGGTTGTAGCCCACGGGCACGTACAGCCGGTATTTCATCGAATCGGACCGGGGAACCGAATAGTGCGTGCGCGCCTGGAAATTCTGCTGCAGCCAGGTTGCCGTCTTGTTTTGCGCCCGAGCCGCGACGGCGGTCAGCAGCACGGCGGTCAAAGTGGAGAAAAGGAGATGCGCACGTGTCATGGTTAAACTCCGGTTTGTCGGGATGCCGGGAACTTTCAGGATGATTCCCGCTTTGTTTCAATCTATCACGCTTCCGCGGATACTGCCGCTGTTTTTTCAGGGAAAACCCCTCCTGGAGCCGGGCGCACCGCCCCGCCGGGGGTTTGACAACCCGTGCCCGCGGATACATATTGTCCAGCATGCTCCGCCTGAACGCCCTTCATGCCTCTCCTCTCGCCGCCGGCAAAGCCGTGCGCGCGCGCGCCCTCGTTTGGGCCATTATTCCGGAAGGAAAACGGGGAGCGGCGTAGCTTAGGCGAATCGCAAGGGTCACAAAAGCCCGCTCCCGCAACGGGGGCGGGCTTTTTGTTTTCCGGTTTTTGTTGGGTCGGCGTTTGTTGGTCGGTTGTGGGTTCGGGGCGTGGATGCATGCCACCCGGCTCCCGTTTCGGGGCCGGAAGATCGGAGGAAGAGGAATGGAAAAGAGTCGGGGGATGCTGGTGGGATGCGGGGCCGCCTTTTTGTCGGCGATGTTGTTTTCCGTCAAGGGAATCTTCGCCAAGAAGGCCTATGAAGCCGGAGCTTCGCCGGAAACGCTGCTCGCGCTGCGCTTCGGCTTCACCTTGCCCGTGTTCGCCGGAATCGCCCTGAGGAGCCGCGCCGGGGTTTCCTGGTCCGAACTCTCCCGCCGCGATTGGGTCCGCATCGCCGTGCTGTCGGTCCTGGGATACATCCTGTCGAGCGCGCTGGACTTCCATGGCCTCCGCTACCTCTCCGTCGGCCTCGAGCGCATGATTCTGTACGTGCACCCCACCATGGTGGTGCTGCTGTCGGCCTGGATCTACAAGCGCCGCCTGCGCCCCGCCGCCGGTCTGGCGCTCCTGTTGTCCTATGGCGGGCTCGCGCTGGGATTTTCCTCCGAGATAAAGGTCACCGACGCGCATTCGCTGTGGCTCGGCGGGGGCCTCGTGTTCGCCGCGGCCTTGCTCTATGCGCTCTTCCTGGTCGGCGTCGCCGGCGTGGCGCCGCGCGTGGGCATGCACCGACTCACCGCCCTGGGCATGGTGGCGAGCGCGGTCGTGTTCGGGGGGCACGCCCTGTTTCTCGAAGGCGCCGGCCTGTTCCGCCACGCGCCCGCCGTCTACGGCTGGGCCCTGGCGATGGGATTGTTCGGCACCGTCCTGCCGGTCTATTTGTTCGGCGTGGGCTACCGGATTCTCGGCGCCTCGAAATTTTCGGTGGTCAGCATGGCGGGTCCCGTGGCCGTGCTTCCCCTGGGGGCGTTGTTTCTCGGGGAGCAGGCGGGTCCGTTGCAATGGGCGGGCCTCGCGCTCACGCTCGCGGGGGGCATGGTGTTGACAAGGAAATGAAGCGCGAAACGCATTCTCATTTCACGTTCAGCAAATTGTTCAGTAGGCGGCCCCTGGCATCGCGGTATTCAACTCGGCCGTTATTCCGGAAGATGTACACCGGCCCGTTACGGCCCTGCATGATTTCGGGCCGTTCCCCGGAACGTGGGGCGCGGTGGGCCACGGCCGTCGGGTGGTTGCGCATATAATCCGCGGATCCCCGCACGATGGCCCGGGCCGTGTTGTAAAAATCGCCGGCCCCCGGGCAGTTGGTGTCCTCATAGGTCAGCGCCATGACCGACGGGCCATGGTTCAGCCACCAGAAACTTTCGGGGTACTGGGATTTGAACCCGTCGGTCCACGACACGACGTAGTTCCAGGGCTGGATGCCCTCGAGGAAGTAGGAGCGCACGCCCGTGATATATTCCCGCTCCAGCGCCGCGTAGGCCTGCGAGGTTCCGGCCGCGTCGTGGTAAAAAAAGAAGCGGCTGCAATTGACCTGGTCCGAGTGGAGGTTCAGCGCGACGCGCACCGGGCGCGGCCCCGCCATCAGCGCCTGGAAATGCGATCGCAGCGCCACGACCTCGGGCTGCGGGGAAGGGCTGTTCCAGTTGCTTTCGATATCCACGCGGTTGGCGTTCTGGCGGGCATAACCGAGCTCCACGCCGTCGGGGTTGTACATCGGGATGAAGTGAAAGATGAAGGAGGCGCGCAGGGCCGCCGCCTCGGCCGTGGTGTCCATCAGGAAATTCAGCATCTCCCGGGCGACGTAAAAGGCCTGCACCTCCGCGGGATGCGTGCGGGCGTGGACGAACACGCGCGGATGCGCCGCCGTCGTGTCTCCTAACGTGATCCGCCACAGGGGGCGGTTCTGCGTCGACACGCCGATGCTATCCACCCGCGCCAGCGGGTTTTGGCGCCATTGGTTCAGGTTCACCAGAAGGGAGTCGTAGCTGTACCCCCAGGCATTGGTGGAATCCGCGGCGGAACTGGCCGTTGCCGCGGCCAGGCTCAACATCAGGGGAAAAAAGCGCATGGAATCAGTTTACAAGAAGTTTACACGCAAATCACCCCGGGTGGGGCACGAATTATGCCCAGATTTTTATTCGAATTGTGACGCCATCATACTAATTAAGTCGTTACATTAGGAACGGGGAAGCCGGCTCTGCCGGAAAAGGAGAGAGAGAAAACCATGTTCAAGACGAGAGCCGCCGTCCTGGGGACGGCGCTGTTCGCGTGCGCGGCCGGCGCGGCCGTTTTTCCGTCACCCTTCTACGAATCGAAAGTGGCCCCCGGCCTGACCAGTCCCACGGCCCTGGCCGTGGCCCCCGACGGCCGGGTCTTCATCGCCCTGCAATCGGGCGTCATCCGCGTCGTCCGGAACGATACCTTGCTGGAGCGGCCGTTCGACTCGGTCGCGGCGGACACCTACGGGGAGCGCGGTCTTCTGGGCATCGCCCTCGATACCGGGTTCGGTTCCAATGGCCGGGTCTATCTCTACTACACCGCCGCGCATCCCTTGCGCAACCGCGTGTCCGTGCTCACGGCCTCCGGCGATACCGCCCTGCCGGGTGAAACGGTTTTGCTGGACCTGCCCGACCTTTCGGATCCGTACCAATGGTCGCACACCGGGGGCGGCCTGGTGGTGGGCGCCGACGGGAAGCTTTACATCGGGACGGGAGACCAGGAGCTATGGGACATAGCGCGCGACCTGAATTCCCCTTATGGGAAAATCCTGCGCATCGATCCCGACGGTTCGATACCCGCCGACAACCCCTGGGCGGATTCCGTGCAGGGGCCGGCGCGCGCCGTGTGGGCTTTCGGATTCCGCAACCCCTTTAAGCTGGGCGTCGACCGCGCCGCCGGCCGTGTCTATGCCAACGACGTGGGATGGACTTCCCACGAGGAAGTCAACCTCGTGCAGCGGGGCCGGGGGTACGGCTGGGCCGCGCACGAAGGGCCCTCGCCGGACTCCCTGTCGCCTTATGTGGACCCGCTGCTCGATTACCGTCATGGAAAAGATTGCGCCGTGATGGGAGGAGACGCCTACCGGCCAGAGGACCCCCGCCTTCCGGCTTCCTTCGTGGGGAAATTTTTCTTCGCCGATTTCTGCAGTGGAATCGTCCGCGCCCTCGATCCCGCGACCGGGATCGCCGAGGAGTTCGGAACGGGAATCGACTACCCGGTCGATCTCGCCTTCAACCGCCGTGGCGATCTGTACTACCTGTCCCGCGGGTACGCCACCGGCTGGACGGTCACCGGCGCCAGCTCGATGTGGAAGGTTTCCTTCGGGGATTCCTCCAACTCGGGCACGGGGTTGCGGCCCGCGCTTCGCGGCGCGCGCGCCGCGAACGGCGCCGTGTTCGTGGGCGGGCTCTCGAGGCTCCTCGTTCCCGGGGGGATGACGGATTTAACGGTGCTGGACCTCCAGGGCCGCATTCTGTGGGAAATTCGCGGGCTCAGGCAAGGGGAGACAGTGACGCTCCCCGGTCATTTGCGCGGCGTGCTGCGGGCTCGCTGGTCCGGAAAAACCGGGAACGCCGGGTGGTAACCTCCCGGTTACCCGGCGATTGTAACAGGGATTGGGAATTTCCGCTTTTTAAGGAGGGGCGAAACGGCCCGGGGAGGGGCAGCGAAATCCCGGCAAAAATCTGACACAAAAGCGACATTACGCCGTAACCTTCACGGTACATTATGGAAGCGACCCGAATTGAGGGCGCCGCAACCCGGACGGCCGGCTCGACGTAATGCGGGGCTTCAGGCCGGAAACAGTGGTCACTGCGGCGAACTCTTCCCGGACTGCAGGCCGGATTCGCGGGCGTTGAAAGGAGGCCGACTTCATAGCATCGCTTTCCCAGAGGGTCGCGCCCTAGGCGGCTCACAGAGTTCTTCCAAAGGGCGGCCCTCGGGCCGCCCTTTCTATTTGCAAGGGCCGGCCCTCGGGCCGCCCTTTCTATTCGAGGCACCCTCAACCGCGACGGAAACCCCCTAAAAACCAAACGTCTGGATTCAACGCCAAGAGTTGAAAGTGGCAAGGAGATGCTCTTCCAACAGAGCTAAATCCGCATATCCGAGGCCCTAAAAACCAAAAAGCCCCCCGGCGAACCGAGAGGCTTTTTGGAGCGGGTTAAGCGACTCGAACGCTCGACCTTCTCCTTGGCAAGGAGATGCTCTACCAACTGAGCTAAACCCGCAGACCCGCAGAAAAACCTTCGTTTTCCAGCGGGGTCAAAGGATAAAAAGGGGATGGGGAATGGTCAAGGGAGGAACTGCGGACTTCGGGGGGTTTTTTCTTCGCAGGTAGGAGGCAGGAGGTAAGAGGTAGGGGTAAACAAACCTTGGAATCAGGTTCTTTTGGAGATTCCGGACCTCCTGCCTCTTACCTCTTACCTCCTGCCTACATCCCCAACAAAGCCCTGACTTCCTCCTCGGTCTTGACCGGTACGCCCAGCTTTTCGGCCTTCGCCAGCTTGCTGCCGGCGGCCTCGCCCGTCAGCAAGGCGGTGGTTTTTTTCGACACAGACTCGCTGACCTTCGCGCCCGCGTTCTCGAGGATTTCCCGGGCCTCGTCCCGGCTCCAGGTCGGCAAGGTTCCCGTGATGACCCAGGTTTGGCCCGCCAAGGTCTGCTCGCCCGCCGGGGCTTCGTAATCCACCTTGAGCCCGTGTTTCTTGAGTTTTTCCAAAACCTTTAGGTTCGCGGGGTTATGGAAATAATCGAAGAGGCTTTGGGCCATGCGCCCGCCGATCTCGTTGACCTTTTCCAGTTCCTCCATGGAGGCGTTTTGCAGGGCTTCCAAAGTCCCGAAATGGCGGGCCAGCACCTTGCCCGAGGTCTTGCCGATAAAGCGGATCCCGAGCCCGAACAACAGGCGGTCGAGGCCGCGGGCCTTGCTTTCCTCGAGGCCCGCGATCACGTTCTGCGCCGATTTTTCCGCCATGCGCTCCAGCGCCTCGAGGTCTTCCCGTTTCAAGGCGTACAGGTCGGCCACGTCGCGCACCTTGCCCGACTCGATCAGAGCGTCCATCAGGGCGGGCCCGAGGTTTTCGATGTTCATCGCGCCCCGGCTGCCGAAGTGCAGCAGCGCCCGCTGCACCTGCGCGGGGCATTGGAGGTTGTCGCAGCGCCAGGCCACCTCTTCTTCGTCCTTCGACAGTTCGCTGCCGCACACCGGGCAGGCCTCGGGGGGCAGGATGGGCCGGCTGCGTGTTTTTAGCTGGGGCCGCTTTTCCACCACCGCCGCGGTGATCTTCGGGATGATCTCCCCGCCCTTTTCCACCATCACGATATCGGGAACACGAAGCCCGAGGCGTTCGATCTCGTCGAAGTTGTGCAAGGTCGCGCGCTTCACCGTCGTGCCCCCCAGCTGCACCGGCTTCAGGTTCGCCACGGGCGTGACCACCCCCGTGCGTCCCACCTGGTAGCTCACCGATTCCAGCACGGTTTCCGCCGCCTCGGTCTTGTACTTGAAGGCGATCACCCACTTCGGGTTCTTCGCCGTGCGCCCCAGCGCCGCCTGCTGCCGGAGGCCGTTCACCTTGATCACCACGCCGTCGATCAGGTAGGGAAGGTCGTCGCGGATCTTCTCCCAGCGCGCGCACACCTTCAGCACATCGGCCATGACGTCCGCGGAGGGCGCGACTTTCTCGCGCAGCGCGTTCACCGGGAACTTCGCCTTCGCCAGGCGCTCCAGGTTTTCCCAGTGGGTGCCCTCGGCCTCGTCCGACAGGACGGCGTAGGCGAAGAAGGACAACGGCCGCTTGGCGGCCTCCTTGGGGTCCTTCAGCTTCAGGCTTCCCGAGGCGGTGTTGCGGGGGTTCTGCAGTTCGCGGTCGTACACCCGCATCGAGTATTCATTGAAGGCCAGGAAGTCGGCCTGGGTCATGTAGACCTCGCCGCGCACCTCGATGCGGCCCGCAGGCCAGTCCTTCGGCAGCTTCTGCGGGATGGTCCGGATGGTGCGGATGTTGCGCGTCACGTCGTCGCCCTGGGTTCCGTCCCCGCGCGTCACGGCCTGGGTCAGGACGCGGTCCTCGTACACCAGGCTCATCGCCACCCCGTCGATCTTCGGTTCGCACACGTATTCGACCTCGGCCTCGGGGATCTTGCCCGTCACCTGGCGGTGGAAATCGCGCACCTCCTCCTCGGAGTAGGTGTTCTGGATGCTGAGCATGGGGTATTTGTGGGCCGCCTTGCGAAAGCCCGTGCCGGGCTCCGAGAGATCCGATCCGACCCGCAAGGCGGGGGAGTTCGCGTCCGCGAACCCGGGATGGGCGGCAGTGACTTTTTCCTCGAGGGCCTCGAGTTCCTTCAGCAGGGCGTCGAAGGCGGCGTCGGTCATCAGGGAATGTCCCCGGCGGTAGTAGGCGTCGTTGGCCTCGGCCAGGAGCGCGCGCAATTCCAGGAGGCGGGCGGGGGGCTGCGGGGATGGGGCTTTTTTGGAAGGGGGCATGGCAGGGGTAAAAGTATCTTTTGGGGACGAAGAGAGTTGTTGGTTGTCGGTTGTTTGTTGTTGGAGAACCCAAGCGCATTGTGGAGAGGCGCTTCCCGCTTTTTTTGCGCTTAACCAACAACCAAGTACCAACAACCAACAACCAGAATCCTGTGTCTCCGGAGCCCTGATGACCTTACTCGATCTCGTCGGCAATACCCCGCTCGTGGAGTTGAACCGGCTGAACCCCAACCCGAAGGTGAAGCTGTACGCCAAGCTGGAGGGGAACAATCCCGGCGGCTCGGTCAAGGACCGCCCGGCGAAATACATGATCCTGAAGGCGCAGGAGCGGGGCGTGCTGAAGCCGGGGATGAAGCTGGTGGAGCCGACCTCGGGGAACACGGGCATCGCGCTGGCCATGATCGCGGCGGTCGCGGGTTATGAAATGCACCTGGTGATGCCCGAAAGCGCCACGCCCGAGCGCGTGCGCACGATGCGCGCCTACGGCGCGGTGGTGCACCTGACCTCCGCCGACCGGGGCATGGAGGGCACGATCGACTACGCGCGCGCGATGGTGGCCAAGGGCGGGTACCTCATGCTCGACCAGTTTTCCAATCCCGACAATCCTCTGGCGCATTATGAAACCACGGGGCCCGAAATCTGGCGCGACACCGAGGGCAAGCTGACCCATTTCGTGTCGAGCATGGGCACCACCGGCACGATCATGGGCTGCTCGCGCTACCTCAAGGAAGTCGACCCGAACGTCCAGATCGTGGGCGCGCATCCCGCGGACGGCTCGTGCATCCCCGGCATCCGCCGCTGGCCCAAGGAGTACCTGCCGAAGATCTACGAGGAAACCCGCGTGGACCGCGTGATGGAAGTCAACCAGGCCCAGGCCGAGAGCGTCACGCGGGCCCTGGCCGCGCGCGAGGGCGTTTTCGCCGGCACCTCCGCGGGCGGCGCGGTGCATTGCGCCCTCGAGCTCTGCAGGCAGCTGCGCGAAGGCGTGGTGGTCTGCATCATTCCCGACCGGGGAGACCGGTATTTGAGCGCATCCGTATTCGCTTAAGCGGGACGGGGACGGGGGTAGGGGGACGGAGCATGCTCCTGGAAGGGGGAGGTCTCGTGATTCAAGGGCATTCGTTAACGTGCTATTGTATCACTCCCCCGACCCATAACCCCCGTCCCCCGTCCGGCCTTAACGAAAGAACAGATTCCGCAGCAGATCCCCGCCCATCGTCCCCATCAGCTCCGCGAGGTTCACGGTGTATTTCTTGTTGATGGCGTTCGTGACCTTGCGCGTGCCGAACCAGGTCTTCACGAAGGCGTCGCCGGTGATGAGGATCTCGCTTGAACCGCCGCGCTGCATTTGCTTCAGGGCCTTGTTCCAGGCCGTGGGCGGTATCAGCAGCCCCAGTTCGATCTCCGTGGTGTCGCGCGGCGCCAGCACGATCGGGATCGCGTTCCCCAATTTTCCGAGCGTATCCCCCTCGAGGCGGGCGGCCATTTGAAGCCCCTCGAGTTTAAGGACCTTGCGGGTGGGGTTGACGGCGGAGACGACCACGCTCCACTCGGCCTGGTTTTCCCGGAGCCCGACGAAGCGCACGTCGGTGACGACGAAGCGGCACTGCCGCCAGTCGGAGGCGGTGGGCGGGCAGCCGGTGAGGACGAGAGCCGAGAGCAGAAGCGCCGAGGACAAGAGCAGGCGGGTGAGGAATCGCATGGGCCGCAAGATACAAAGGGCCTTGAGGACAGGCGGCCGGCGGCTGGCGGCGGGCGAGAGGAGGAGGCGCCGCGTTCCTTTCATCGGGAGTGGTGGTGCAATGCCGACTTCGATCTCACCTTGGCCCACCAAGGCGGGAAGATGCCCGCGAAGATCCTGGAGGCGGCGCGCGGGATGGCCTGGCACTTCTGGCCCGCGCTTCCTCCGACCGATACGCTGCTCGTGCCCGCGCCGGCGCCCGCGGCCTTTCTGAACTACCTCGCGGACCTCGGCTTGCGCCCGCCGCGCTTCGCGACGGAGCCGACCGCCTCTTCCCGTTTCACGCCCTTCGGTTGGAACGCGGAAGCGCTGCGGCGCAATATGTCCTATACCCGGCCCTCGCCGGCGCCGGACCCCGCTGTTGTCAGTAAAGTGAACGCCCGGGCCTTCAGCTTGGTTAAAGAAAAGGAAAATTTTGGGTCGGCCGCCTGCCCGGCAAATTTTTTCCGATCTCCCGAAAACCTCAAAAAATGGCTGGAAACCGCCTCGCCCGGACGATACGTCGCCAAAGGCAACCATAGCTTGGCCGGGATCGGACAACTTCGGGTCGAAATTCCCGATTTTTCACCAAATTTAGCCTTTTTCCAAGAGAATAAACCCCAAGCCGCAGGTCGGGAGTCCTCTTTCAGCCTTCACCGGAGCGCCGAGGATTTGCCCTTTTTTACCGTTTTGAACCGCCTGATGGCGCGCATGGACGGGCTGGTTCTGGAAGAAGAACAGAAGGTTTCGGCGGAGTTCGGGGTGCTTTTCCGGTTGGGTAAAAATGGGAGTATTTCGACAATCCGTATCCATCATCTGTTGTCTGGAATTGAAGGAAATTTCCTGGGCGCCCTCGCGCCGCGAAAAGGAGAAGCGGATCCGATTCTGGATCCATGGCGAAATTTCATCGAAGAATCCGTGGCTCGCATCGCGGCGGTGTTGTGTGGGGAAGGGTATTTCGGCCCCGTCGGCGTCGACATGTACGTGTGGGAAAAAGACGGGAGAAAATTCTTCCGTCCCCTCGTCGACCTGAACGCGCGCTGTTCGATGGCGTGGCCGGTGCATGGTTTGGCCCAATGTTTTCAAGGGTCCACGGTGATGATCGCGCATTTTCCCGCGGCGCGAATCTTCGTTCCGCGCGATTATGATGACATGCATCGCGCCGCGAATAAACTAATGTTGGATCCGAAGACGAACAGAGGTTTCATTTGGTTGACTCCTCTGCTAGCTTTAACGCGTCACTCCCTGGCCTTCGTGGGGAGCGACGCAACGGACGTGATGAACGTGCGCAACATGACACTCGAACTGCTCGCCCTGAAGGGCAAGATATGACGAACTGGCCTTGTATCGTAATCGCCGGTCCTACCGCTTCTGGTAAGACGGCGCTCGCCGCCGAGCTGGCCCACCGGCTCGATAGTGAGATATTTTCCATGGATTCGCGTCAGGTGTATCAGGGACTCGACCTGGGCTCCGGCAAGGATCTGGCGGAATACGCGCGCTATTCACCCCCCGTGCCCTACCACCTCATTGATATCGTCGATCCCGCTGAAGTTTACAGCCTATTCCGGTTCCAGGTCGATTCCTACGTGGCGCTCGAGGAATTCCTCGGGCGCCGCGGGGAAAACGTCCCCCCGGTGCTGGCGGGCGGGACGGGTCTATATCTGGAAGCCGTTTTGAAGCGCTACGCGATCGCCGAGGTTCCCGAAAACCCCGAGCTGCGCGCGGAGCTGATGACCCAGGACGCGGAGTCCCTTAAAAAGGAGCTCCATTACCTGAACAAGGAAGTTTACGCCCGGACCGACCTTTCAAGCAAGAAGCGGGTGGTGCGCGCGCTGGAGATCGCGCTTTCGCCGCGCGGCACCGTGTTCCGCAACCGCCTGCCCGACTGGACCTTGAATCCCCTCATCTTTGTCACGGTCTGCGAACGCCAGACCTTGCGCCGCCGCATCCAGGAGCGCCTCGCCGCGCGTCTCGAGGAAGGGCTCATCGCCGAGGTCCAAGGCTTGCTGGACCGGGGCGTCAGCTGGGAACGGCTGGCCTCGCTGGGCATGGAGTATCGCCAGGTCGCCTCCCATCTCCGCGGCGAGAAAAGCCTCGGCGAAATGGCCGAGGACCTGCAGCGCGAGATCCACATGCTGGCCAAGCGCCAGGAGACGTATTTCCGCGGAATGCAGCGGCGCGGCCTTCCCGTCCATTGGATCGGGACCGAGGTGACCGCCGAAGAGCTGGAACAGCGGTACTACGCCTGGAAGAAAAACGACTTCGCGCCGCTTACGTGAACCCGCGGACCCGGGAGGGGAGCGAGCGAGGGGCGATAGGCGACAGGTGGTATCCGGGGCCTGCCGGATAGAAACTGAAGTTTCTTTTACCTGTTAGCCTATCCCCTCGCCGAGATTCCCGTGGTCCCCCCGTCCCGCATTTCGGATGCTATTACCCATAAGCGGCACCGACGCCGCGAAAGGGGGACATCATGGCGAACGCAAATCTGTTGAACAAAAAAGCGCAGGAGCTGGCACACGAGGCCCGGGATTACGTGGCGGAGGAAGCTTCGGAATGGATCGACAACGGGGTGGCCTCGGTCGAGGCCGGGCTTGAGAACGCGGCGGATCAGGTGAAGGAGGGCGTGCAGGAGACCTTGAAGCCGCGCCGCATCCCGTGGCTGGGCATCGCGGCGGGGGTGGCCCTCGTCGCCGGCGCCGTGTACCTCGCACGCCATCGCGCGCAGCGGGTGGTATTGCAGAAGGCCGTCAAAAAGGGAGTACAGGGCGGCGCCGTGCTGGCCTTGATGCTTCCCGGCGGCCTGCGCAAGGCGCGTGAATCCGCGGATCGCGTTCTGCACGAGTCCGCGCGCCTTTGGGAGAAGGTGGAAGGCAAAATCCCGGTGCGGGTGGTGGTGAAGTAGCTGAAAGCTATTAGCGTACAGCCGACAGCAAAAAGAACATCAAAGATTGGTTTTTTAGCTGTTCGCTGTACGCTGTTCGCTAAATTCCATATACCCTCTTCGCATTCTCCAGCGTGGCCGCGGCGACTTCCTCGACCGGCATCTCCTTTATCTCCGCCAGTTTTTCCAGGATCAGGGGAATGTGTCCCGGATGCGCCGGCTTGCCGCGGAAGGGAACGGGCGCGAGGTAGGGGCCGTCGGTTTCGACCAGCACGCGCTCGAGCGGCGCCAGGCGCGCCGTTTCGCGCAGGTCGTCCGAGTTCTTGAACGTCAGGATCCCCGTGAACCCGATATGCAGGTTCGGGAAGTCGGCGAGCAGGGCCTGCGCGAGACGGCGCGACGACGTAAAGCAGTGAACATGGATCGGCCAGTCCCGCGGCACGTGGCCGCGCAGGATTTCCAGGGTATCGTCCTCGGCCTCGCGGGTGTGGATGATCAGGGGCTTGCCGGCCGCGATCCCGAGGCGAAGCTGGTGGATGAAGACCTCGCGCTGCAGGGCGCGTTCCGAAAGATCGTAATGGTAATCGAGGCCGATCTCGCCGTAGGCCTTGCAGCGCGGGTGGGCCAGCGCGGCGGCGATGCGGGCCTCGAGCGCGGGCGCGTAGTGCTTGGCGTCGTGCGGGTGGATGCCGAAGGCCCCGTACACGCCCTCGTTTTCCATCAGGGCCAATACGGGCTCCACCGAATCGGGATCGCACGAAATCGTGAGGCAGGCCTCGAAGCCGGGGCCCAGGAAGCCCGCGCGCAAATCCGCGAAGGACGCGAGACCCATCCGCTCGAGGATCTGGTCGAGATGGCAGTGGGTGTCGATGTAGCGGAGCATGGGGGAAAGATAAGCGTTGTTAGTTGTTGGTTGTTAGTTGTGGAGAGCACAAAAATGAGGAATAATTCAATCGAACCTAGGCTTTCGTTCTTTCTCCAACCAACAACCAAGTACTAACAACCAACAGCCGACAGGATTATATTCAATCCTATGCCCACCCCCAAGCTTCCCGCCCTGTTCATCGGCCACGGCTCGCCCATGAACGGCATCGAGGTGAACGACTTCAGCCGTTCGTGGCGGGCGCTGGGAGCGGAGATTCCCGTGCCCAAGGCGGTGCTGTGCGTGTCGGCGCATTGGCTGACGCGGGGAACCTTCGTGACCGCGATGGAAAACCCGCCGACGATCCACGACTTCGGGGGATTCCCGCAGGCGCTGTTCGACGTGCGCTACCCCGCGCCGGGCAGCCCGGAGTGCGCGCGGGAAATCCGCGCGCTGGTTCCCGAAACCGGGATCGGGCTGGACCTGGAATGGGGCCTCGACCACGGCGCCTGGACGGTGATCCGCCACCTCTATCCCGAGGCGAACGTCCCCGTTCTGCAGCTCAGCATCGACTACGCGCGGCCGGGCCGGCACCACTACGAACTGGGCCGCTCCCTCGCCGGCCTGCGTCGCCTCGGGTACCTGGTGATCGCCAGCGGCAACATGGTCCACAACCTGCGCCTCGTCGACTTCGCGAACCTCGATACGCCCGGTTTCGGGTTCGACTGGGCGCATGAAATCAACGCGGTGTTTGGGCGCCATATCCTGGAGCGGAACCACGAACCTTTGATGGACTACGAATCGCTGGGACCATCCGCCAAGCTGGCCGTTCCCACGCCCGATCATTACTACCCGCTGCTGTACGCGCTCGGGATGCAGGAGGACGACGACGAGGTCTCCCTCTTCAACGACGTGGCGGTAGGGGGGTCTCTCACCATGACATCCGTTCGGATCGGTTGAGAGCGGCTGCGACCGGCGCGTTACGTCGTCGGCCTCGGTCGCCGTACTGCCTGTACGGCTTCCTCGTTCCTCCTCGTTCCGCTTGGTCTCGCTCGCTCGCAACCGATCCGGCGTAGCTTTGTTCGCCGCCGAGAGACAAAACTTCGGCGGGGGGCGAGTTAGCGGACTCGCGTTTGGCGAGGCCGCGTGTGTCTGAGCCCATCCGCCCGAAGTTTTCGTCTCGAGGCGGCGCTTGGCCCTAGGAAGCGCCATCGACCCGGCGGCCGTGTCGCCCAGGCGCCCATCCCCGAAAAATGGACAAGAAAAAAGGCCAGGACTTGCGTCTCTGGCCTTTCAAAGGATCGATGGTGGAGAATAGCGGGGTCGAACCGCTGACCTCCTGCATGCCATGCAGGCGCTCTACCAACTGAGCTAATTCCCCGACATCGATCCTAACGCGGAGGTAGGCAAAGTTAGTACACGGTCTAATTCCGTACAAGGCTATCGGGACGAACCGGGGGCCAAAGCGCGTCTTTTTCGATGACGTCGATGTGCAGGCGGGCCAAATCGCGGATAAAAGACCCCAAAGAGTCGCGCAAACCGGGCCGGGCGGGCATCAGGTTGCGCTGTTCCAAGCGGTCGTCGATAAGGTTGAAAAGCTCCTCGCCCTGGACACGGGGGGTGGCGCCCCAAGGGCCGTGCCAGCGGTAGTCGCCGCGCTCGACCATGGCCTGCTCGCTGCGCATGCTGAAGGTCAATTGGCGGTCGGTGGGCGCGGGGCGCACCAGGCTGTGGCCCGCGAAGGCATTGGGGACGCGGATGCCCGCGAGGTCAAGGAAGGTAGGGGCGAGGTCCAGGCCCGAGGCGAGGTCGAGGTGCGGGCCGCGGCGAAGCGCGGGATGGCGGCCGTAGATCACGAAGGGCATCCAAATGCTCTCGGTGTAGAGGCCGAACCCGATTTGCGAGGAGCCGTGCTCCGAGAGGGGAAACCCGTGGTCGGCCATCACCACGAACACCGTGCGGTCGAACCAGGGTTCGCCGCGCACGCCTTCCATGAAGTCCCGCAGGCCCTTGTCCGCGTACTCCATGGTGGCCTGCATGCGGTCCAGAAGCGGGGATCCCGCGGGCACGAGCCGGACCCCGGGCTCGGGGTTGAAAGGGTAGTGGTTGGTCTTGGTCATCGCGGTGATGAAGAAGGGCTTGCCCTTGGGGAGGTCCTTCTTCATCCATCTGCCGAGACGCTTGAACATGCCCGCGTCGTGTTCCCGGAGGCGGTCATAGGAGAAGTCGCCGTACCATTGCCGCAGCCAGGGGGTTTTGTTGTCCCAGGAAGGGTCCGAGGTCGAAAAATACCGGGTGGTGTAGCCGTGGCGCGCGAAAATCTGCGGGAAGCTTTCGTTGCGGAGGGTGGTGAATTCGCTGGCGATATAGCGCGTGGGGTGCTGCGGCACCGAGAGGTGCAGGGAGATCCACGAGTTGATCGTGGGGATGCCGGTGGCGACCATGCGCGTCCAGAAGGCGCCGTCGCGCGCGAGCGTGTCGAGGAAAGGCGAGGAGGAATGGGTGGCGCCGTAGGGGGCGAGATGACCGATGTTCAGGGCCCGGTGCGTTTCCATCAGGATCAGCACGAAGTTCCACGGGCGGGCGTCGATGCCGCTGCAATCCTCGTCGGTCCCGTTGCGGGGGATGTCGCGGGCGCCGGGGCGCACGGCGGGATCGGAATCAAGGCAGTCGCGCGACTTCGGGTGGCCGTCGGCGTCGGCGTCCTGGGCGCACAGCGCCCGCGCCTGGGCGGGGGTGAACCCGGCGGCGGCCCACAGGGCGGAGTCGGCTTCCGCGTCGCCGGAGCGCGCGCAGCGGTATTCCACGGGTTCGCGGTAGTAGGGGTAGCCGGCGAGGGGGAACACCCAGCCCGTGTCGCCGCTGGCGTCGCGCCAGTGGTCCTGGTAGCGGCGGGCGAGCAGGGCGAGGCTGTCGGCGGAAAGCGCGGGCTGCGTGGGCTTCCACAGCGAGAGGTAGAGGGTCTGCGCCATCGGGCGGAGCAGGCGCATGCGGTTGCCTCCCGTCCAGATGTGGTAGACATAGAGGTAGCCCACGAGGCCCGCCGCGAGGACCCAGGCCACCGGCCGCAGGCTCCACTCGGGAGAGCGGGCCCAGCGGGCGCGGCGGAAGCGGAAGAACAGAAAAGCCGCGAACGGGACGCAGCCGACGAGCAGCACGAAGGGCAGGCCCGGGATCGAGGCGTCGGAGAGAATGAACTTCGAGGCGTCCTTGCTCGCGGCGGGGTTACCGTAAGTGAGCATCATGCCGGGATCGAAGTGCATGCCCATGAACCGCAGCGTCTCGTGGTCGATCACGGTGAGCACCAGCAAAAGGGCGTGCAGGGCGGCCAGGACCGCGAGCAGCGTCCCGCTGACGCGCGGCTGTCGCGCGGCGCCGGCCATCAGCAACACCAGGGGGAACGAGAGAAGGAAGATCCAGTGGAGATCGATGAAGAGGGCGTGGAAGATGTACCAATCGGCCTTGCCGACCAGCGGAAACCCGAAGCCGTCCTTGCGGAACAGCACCGCCATGCGCAGGAGCGCGTGGGTGGCCCACACCGCCAGGCCCAGGGCCATCGCCTGGTTGAGCCACGGACCCGCGGGGCCCGCGAGGCGCTTTAGAAAGGCGGCGAGGGAGTCCTGGTGGGGTTTGAGGCGTGCGCGGACGGAGGGCATGAGGGGGAAAGGTAGTAGGACAAGCTAGGAGCTAGGAGGTAAGAGGTAAGAGGTAAGAGGTAAGAGGTAGGAGGTAGGAGGTAGGAGGTAGGAGGAAAAACATAAGGGCGGAGCTTTGTCCCTGCCCTCTTACCTCCTACCTCCTAGCTCTTACCTCATCCTTTTCCCCGTCTTCGCCGCGGGCTGGAGGGTTTCGGCCAGGAAGCTTTTCAGCGCCGCGTACGCGCGTTCCGAGGCTTTGGCGTTGTACGCCGCGCCCTTCGAGGGGTCGTTGCCGGCGCCGGGGTTGGTGAAGGCGTGCACCGCCCCTCCGTATTCCACCAACTGCCAGTCCACCGCCGCCATTTTCATTTCGTCGCGGAACATCCCGACCTCTTCCTGGGGCACGAACGGGTCGTCGGCGCCGTGCAACACCAGGACCGGCCCGCGGATGTTGCGCGCGTCTCCCGGCGCGGCGGTCCTCAGGTTGCCGTGGAGGCTGACGGCGCCGCGCAACGGCGCGCCCGAACGCGCCAGCTCGAGCGCGACCATGCCTCCGAAGCAATACCCGATCGCGACCACGCGCGCGGTATCGACGCCCGTCTGTCGTTTCGCCGCCTCAAGCGCCGCGCGGGCCCGCGCGCGCAGGGTCGCCGGGTCCTGCTTCAGGGCGCCGGCCCGCGCGCCCGCCTCCGCGGGATTTTCCGGCTGCGCGCGGACTCCATAGGGGTCGGCGAGGAACACGGCGTATCCCCAGGAGGCGATGCGTTGCGCGTCGTCCTGCGACCGCGCCGAAACCCCCATCCAGTCCGGAAACAAAACGACCAGGGGCATGCGCGGTTTCGCCGGCGCGGGAAGGACCAGGCGCCCTTCCAGGGATGCCGTGTCCTGGGAATAGGGAACCTTATAAATCGTGGTGCTTTCGGCGCCCGGCGCCGTGGATGCGATCGCCAGCGAAAGCGCACCGGCGGCCAGAATGGACTGAAGCATGGTTACCTCCTCTGAAAACCGGCCGTTGTCAGGCCCGTTTCAAGATAGAAGGGCCCGCGGGCTTGGCCCATGTCCTCTCCGGGCATCAAACTTGCTACTCCTCTTTTATAAAGCGGAGGTGTTTCATGGCCGACAAATTTCTCGATTTTATCGCATCGCAAAAGACCCCGGTTTTGGCGGATTTCTGGGCGGATTGGTGCGGTCCCTGCCGCATGATGGAGCCGGTTTTGAAGGATCTTTCCCGGGAATGGAAGGGAAGGGCGACGGTCGTGAAAATCAACACCGACGAGCAGCCCGCTTTGGCGCGTCGTTTCGATATCACCGCCATGCCGACAATGGTTTTATTTCAGGACGGCAAGGAGGTGCACCGCGTGCGCGGAGCCCAACCGTTGGCTTCCCTGAAAGCCGAATTCGCGCGCTGGGTGCGCTGAAAACGCGCGTTTACGCGCGCTGAGGGTTGACGAAAGGGGTACGGTGAATTACCTTTATCTTCATCGTTGCGGGGTGGAGCAGCCCGGTAGCTCGTTGGGCTCATAACCCAAAGGTCCCTGGTTCAAATCCAGGCCCCGCTACCAACAACGTAAAAGAGGTCCCGAAACCGGGACCTCTTTTTTTTAATCATTTTGGGGTCCCGAAACCGGGACCTCTTTTTTTTGCCGTTTCCCTAGTTCATGTTGTTCTTGGTATTCAACTTGGTGTTCAGGGCCATGGCCATCTCGAGATGCTTCTTAAGCTTCGGCAGGGTTTCGGCGGCGAAGGCCCGCACCTCCGCGTCGGTGCCGTGATCTGCCTGTTTCTTGAAAAGCTTGATGGACTTCTCGTGATCCTTGATCGTCTGGTTGAGGTAAGCGCGGTCGAATTCGCGGTCCTGGTCATTCATCTTCTCGAGCTTTTTCTCCACCGACTTGCGTTTCGGGGACAAATCGTCTCCCAAGGTCACCTTGTCGGCCTTTGCCAGGTCCATGATGCGGTTATTGGCCGCGGTATGGTCCTCGATCATGTGCTTGGCGAATGCCTGGATATCGGGGTTGGAGGCCATGCGCAGCGCGAGGTTCGCGAGGCTGATCTCGGCCCTGCCGTTGTGCGAGGCGGTCTTCAGAAATGCCCGGCTGTCGTTCTTTCCCCCCGCGAAGGCCGCGGTGGAAAGCAAGGTGATGCCGAGAAGCACGGTGGCGAGTCTGGATTTGGAAAACATGGAGAACCTCCTGGGTGATGGTATTGAATTACCAAGGGGAAATTGAAAGTCAAGCCGCCGGGCGGATCCCGGCCGCTTTGCCAAAAACAAGTGTCAGCTTCGGAGGCGAAGTGTCAACCGATCGCGGGAATTCAAAATACGCCTGATTTTAAAGGCTGAAATGAATGTTCGATCGCCCCGTGTTACGGAATGTTTCGCGCGCGGGGCGGGATCAATTCCGGAAGCGGGCGACTTCCTCGTCGGTGAGATAGCGCCATTCCCCCTCGGGTAGGGTCCCCAGGTCCAAGGGCCCGATGGCGCTCCGGTGGATCGACTCGACGCGGTTTCCCACGGCGGCCACCATGCGCTTGATCTGGTGGTAGCGGCCCTCGGTGATGACGATGTCGGCCTCGCGCTCGCCGAGCGGGCGCACCACGGCGGGAAGCGTGGGCGCCGGGTCGTCGCGCAACACCACGCCGTTCTCGAGCGCGGCGACCTGTTCCGGCGTGAGCGGGTGCTTGACGCCGACGCGGTAGGTCTTGGGCTGCTTGCGGCGGGGCGAGATGACGTCGTGGTTGAACACGCCGTCGTCGGTCAGCAGCAGCAGCCCCGTGGTGTCGGCGTCGAGGCGCCCCACGGGCTGCACGCCGCGCGCCAGGTAGGCGCCCGGGAAAAAGTCGAACACCGAAATGTGCGAGGCCGGGTTGTGGCTGCATTCCACGTTGCCGGGCTTATGGAAGGCGATGTACACCTTGTCCAGCCAGGGAAGCTCCTCGCCGTCGACCCGCAGCCACAGGTCGCGGGTTTCCAGTTCCATCCACGGGTCGCCCGCCTCCTGCCACTCGATCTTTCCGCACGACGCGGGCCGGCCCCATTCCACCTTGCCCGAAAGAATCAGGCCCATGCACTCGCGCCTTCCGCCGTATTCTTGCGAGCGCATCAGGTCGAACAGGCGGCCGGAGGTTCTGGGCTCCGCTTTTTTCTTCATGCGGTCCGCTCGAAAATCACCAGCGCGCGGTCGAGCGTCGTTTTGGGAATGCGGTAGCGTTCGTCCTTGACGAGCTTGTAGTTCGACGGCAGCTTCACCGAGAGTTCTTCGTCGACGCCGGGGCCCTTCATGAAAATCGCCAGGCCGCCCACGGCCAGGGACTTTTCCAGGCGCGGCAAGGTCTTGGCGATGGGTTCGAAGGCCCGCGAGATGGCGCCCCGCAGCGGCTGCGTGAAGGACTTGGAGGTGAACTTGTGGCCGAATACCTCGATGTCCTTGAGCCCGAGCTCCTTAATGGTGTTGTTGAGGAAGTCGACGCGCACGTTGCGCGGCTCCGACAGGATGATCTTCGTCGAGGGCGAGGCGATCTTGATCATCAGGCCGGGGAAGCCCGCGCCGGTGCCGATGTCGACCAGGGGCGAGGGCCACTTGCCGTTCATCAGCTTGTGCAGGATAAGGCAGTCGGCATAGTGCCGCTGCACGATGGTCTCAAAGCCGATGAGACGGGTAAGGTCGAGATCGCCGTTGTTGCGGCGCAAGATGCCGTGGTACTGCCAGACCTTGTCCAGCACGGGGCCGGGCAGGGTCACGCCGTGCGAGACGAGCAATTCCTCGAGGCGTCCGCGCGAAGGGGGCGCGGTGTGGCCATGGACGGCGCGCGTCACCTGCTGCGAACGCGCCTGGGAATGCCCGAGCGGGCGCGGTCCTTTTTTCTGCGTCTTCGCGGCCCAGTGAGCACCGCGGTCCCAGGCCTTGGCCTCGCCTTGTTGATCCCGCGCGGCGAAGGTTCCCCGCTTCGGCGGTTGTCCGGCGCGAGGGTCGGCCCCGGGACGCGGATTCTTGCGGCCGCCCTTGCCGGATTCCCAGCCGGGAGCCGGAGCGGGGCGATCCCCCGCGACTTTATAAGCGGGGCGATCCCCGGCGGGCTTTACGGGCCTGGGGCCATTCCATGCCTGTTTGGGCGTGTGTTTGGAGGTTTTACGGGGTTTCGGGGCCATTCCGTAACGGTAGAATTTCAGCCACCGGAATGGCCGCAAAACGTCTGGAATTTCCCGTGAAGAATTGAAAGTATGAGCACCGAAGGTGCGAATCAAGAACGCAAAGAAAAACGCCCCGAAGGCGCTAGTGGTCGAAGAGTTCCGCGGATACCGGCTGGAGGCTGAGCATGTGCTTGCGGTATTGCTCGAGGAATTGCAGGCGAGCGGGCAGGCCCACGCGGTCCTCGAAGCCCATCTGCCGGGCCAGGCGGTCGAGCTCGGCGGAATCGGTCGGCAGCGCGTGGCGCTGCTGCAGTCCCTGCAATTGCAGGCGATGCTCGACCCGGCGCAGGAAGACATAGGCCTCGGAGAGCAGCTGGAAGCGCCCGTAGGGCAAAAGCCCGTAGCGGTTCAGCCGGCCGAGGGCCTCCAAAGTGTTGCCGGTCAGCAGGGCCGGCGTCGCGGCGGCGTTCCGGATCTGCAGGGCCTGCGTGAAGAACTCCACGGTGCGGATGCCGCCGGGACCGAGCTTGACTTCGCCCGCGAGCTGGTCGCCGCGCGCATCTCCCTTGTGCAGCTTGTCGAGGCCCAGCAAGCGCACCTTGCGCATGCTGGCCACCACGCGCGCGGCGTTCTCGGGCGCGCACGCCTGGCGCTGCGCCTCGGCGATCACGGTGTCGCCGACTCCGGCGGGCCCGCGGACGGTGCGCGCCTTGATCCAGGCCTGCAGCTCCCACCCGTCGGCGAGGTTCCCGAAGTATTCCCGGTACTGCGAAACGGAGCCGACAAGCGGGCCCTGCCCGCCCCACGGGCGCAGGTTCATGTCGACGCGGAAGAGGCGCCCTTCCGGCGTGTCGCGCGTGAGCAGCCCGATGAACGCGCGGGCCGCCTGCTCCGCGTCGCCGCGCCGGCCCGCCGCCGCCGCCTCGTCTCTCATCACGAACACGAGGTCGATGTCGGAACTGTAGTTGAGTTCGAGTCCTCCGAGCTTGCCCAGGGCGAGCACGCAGAAGTGGTCGGCGAGGCCCGCGTGTCCCGACGCCTCGAGCGCGCGGCGGAACGCGGCCTCGATCAGGGCGTCGGTGAGCCCGGAAATCTCGTAGGTGGTCTCGCGGAGCGAAATGTGAAAGTGCAGGTCGCGCAGCGCGATGCGCAGGTATTCGCGGTTGCGCAGGCGCGCCAGGTTCACGGCGGCAGTCTCGGGATCGGCGCCTTCCGAGGCCGTCAAAGCGCGCCGCAGAAATTCGGCGGGGAGGCGCGGCTTTTCCAGGGATTCCGGTTCGACCAAGGTTTTAAAGGCCTCGCCCTCGCGCACGGTGAGGTCCGACAGCGGGTCGCTGTTGGCGAACACCAGCAGCAGCATCTCCAGCAGGGCCGGATGGTGCAGCGCCTGGCGGATGAACAGGTCGGGGTGGGGGAGGGCGCCCAGGTAGCGCAGGAGATGGCGCAGCACGCCCTCGGGATCGGGGCTGCGCCGGAAATGGCCCTCGAAGGTCAGCAGGCAGGCGGCGGCCAGGCGCTTTTCGAACAGCAGGTCGAAGAGCTCGGCGAACAGGCGCCGCGCGCGCGGAAGGTCGGTCATGCCGAGCCGTTCGAGCGCGGGGGTCGCCTCCTCCAAGGTAGCGCCGGGATCCATCAAGGTCTCGCCCAGGGAATCGTACAGCCATTCGGGCCGCGGCCCGGCGGCGAAGCGGTGCCGGAAAAATTCCGCCACCACGTTCCGCGCGCGCTTCAGATCGCGCTCCAGGAGCCCCTCGCTGCCGTAGTGCATGCGCTTCGCGAGAAAGGAGAATTCCGCCGTGCCGGGAGCCGGGCAATACAGGTCGCGCGCCAGCCCGCGCGCGCGGCGCAACGCGTTGATCAGGCGGCGGAGGAACAGGTTGGCGCCGTAGAGGTGCTCGAACTCGGCGAGGCTCAGCACCCCGGCTTCGAGGAGCGCGTCCAGCGCCCGCGTCCACTGATGCTGGCGCGCGGCCGGATGGGCGGCTCCGTGGCGAAGCTGCAGGAACTGGATGCCGTACTCGAGCTCTCCCAGGCCGCCGCGGCCGTACTTCGCGTTCCAGGTGCCGGGTTTTTCCTTGGCGGCCGCCTGCTTGCCGAAGAGCGCGCGGGTTTCCTCGAGGGGCAGGGGCGGGCCCTCGTAGAGAATGGCCTCGCGCTTCGCCAACAGCGCAGCGGCCAGGGAGTTCTCCTCGGCCGCACCCTCGGGGACGAGCGCCCGAAGCCGGATCAGCGCCTGGCGCTCGTAGTCGAGCGCGGCGCCCCCGCGCGCGTAGTATTCCTCCCAGACCCGCAGACTTGAGGCCAGCGGCCCGCTTTCTCCATGGGGGCGCAGGCGCAGGTCCAGCGCGAATGTCTCTCCGTGGGGCACGGCCCAAAAGCGGATCAGTTCCCGCATCAGGCGCTCGAAGAATTCCCCGAAGCGCAGGGGCTCGGCGCCGCCGGTGCTTTCCTTTCCGCCGGCTCCTTCCCCGGAATAGACGAGCACCGCTTCCAGGTCGGACCCCGAACCGAGTTCCTCGCCGCCGAACTTCCCGAGCGCGAGCATGACGTGGGGGCACGGCTCGCCATGCCTCGCGGCGAGGCCTGCGCGCACGGTTTCCACCGCGAAGAGCAAGGTGGCCTCCGCAAGCGCGGTCAGGCGCTCGGCGAAGCCGTTCCAGTCGCGCGCGGGCGTCAGCAGCAGGTCGAGTTCGGCCTTCAGGATCTCGCGGTCGCGGTAAGCGCGGAACGCCTCGGGGGCCGTGGCGTCGTTCGGCAGCAACCGCAGCGCGGCCTCGTGGGCGGCGCGGTCGGGAGGAACGGCCTCGCGCGAGAGGTCGGCCAGCAGCTCGCGAAAGGCGCGCGGTCCGCGCCGGTCCACGGCCTCCCACAGGTAGGGACCCGCGGTGAGCACTCGCGAAAGCGCGGGCAGCACGTGGAGATTCTCCGGCGCGTCGAGGGCGGTGGACTCCTCCAGCCAGTCGTCGACCAGGGCCTGCAAGCCCTCGGCGGCGGCCTGCAGGTTCACGGCGGAGGGAAGGCTTTGCAGCAGCCGCTCCATCAGCGCGATCCCCGTGCGGATTTTCTCCAGCTCGCGCGCCTCGCGCACGGGCTGCCCGCCGGGCCCGGCCACGGTGAGGATGTTCTCGAAAAATCCGTCATCGTGCGCGGCGGTGACCAGGCTGACCAAGGAGAGGCCCTGCAGGCTGAGCGCGCCCGCGATGCAGAACAACATGCCTTCGCGGTCGCGGGCGCGGATCGCCAGCCGCGTGGCGTTGTTGACGACGTGGATGCGGATTTCCAGCGGCGCGGCCGCGTCGGCGAGGCCGTTGCGGGCCTCGAGGCGCGCGCCGATGCGGCGGTACAACTCGACCCGAATGGCCGCGCTCTCTCCCGCGTCGAAGCGGCGGAACAAATCCTCCATCTCGGCGCGCAGGCGCGTCCGCTCTTGCTCCGTGTCCCGCGCGGGGTCGTCATGGCGCAGCACCAGATAGTCGATGAGGCCTCCGCGCGGCAGCGCCGCCAGGCGCCCTTCCAAGGCGGCGTGCGTCCCGCTCGAGGCGAACGTGAACGCCTTGCCCACCCTTACGTCATAGCCCGCGCTCGCGAGAAATCCCGAAACCGCCGCGAAAAAGCCCTGAAAGTCCCCGCCGATCAAGGTCAGGCCGGTCAACCCCTCGCCGATGCGGTCCATGCGCACGTGCCAGGGCGACGCGGGTTTCAACGTCTCGAGGGCCGCGATATGAAACGCGATCGCTTCGGCCGGGAACTCGTTCCAGTAATCGGCGTGCATGCGCGCGAAATGGCGCTCGACGGCGCCGGCGGGCAGGGAGGGATCGGAGAGCAGCAGGGCCTTTTTGTCGAGGGACATGGAGGGAAGATACTTCGTTGTCGAACCTTTGTCGTTGGCGGTTGTTGGTTGTTAGAGGAAGTCCGGTCAGGCCGATTAGGCCCGAAAAATTCCGCCAACCAATAACCAACAACCAACAACCAACAACTTCTTCCTTCACCCTCCTTCGCGCACCTTCCAATTTTCCGGGACCCGATGGCGTTTTTCCGCTCCCTGCGTTCTGGCCCGTCGTTTGCGTTGGCAGGGATTCGTTCGGTGGAGAAATCCTTCGGGCCCGGCGAGAAGCTTTCACAATTCCGTGCCGCCGGCAGATTCAAGAAAACAAGGAGGACATTATGTCCGTAAACGGTATCGAAATCACAGAGATCCGGGTTCATTCCCTCAAGAAGAAGGAGCCCGGAAGCCACCTGGAGGCGTTCGCGCGCGTGGTCCTCAACGGCGAGCTGTGCATCAACGGCATTCGGATCGTGCGGGGGAAATTCGGCCCGTTCATTTCCTTTCCGCGCGAGTTCAATCGCAAGGAGGGAAAGGGCTACAACCTGTGCTACCCGATCACGAAGTCGCTGCAGGGCCACATGTCGGAGCGCATCCTCAGCCAGTGGCAGACCGTCGCGGCTTGATGCAGGCCTCGGAGGGACGCACAATCCTTCCGAAATCCGGATGGGGCGGGACCGGGGGCGCAAGCCCGAGGCCTTCCTTGTCCGGATGCCGGCGTTGAGGGTTCCATGCTTTCCGTTTTGCGCAGCGGCGCCTTGCTCGGCATCGAAGCCGTTCCCATCACCGTCGAGGTCGACATCGCCTTCGGGCTTCCGGGCTTCAGCCTCGTGGGCCTTCCCGATTCGGCCGTCAAGGAGGCGCGCGAGCGCGTGTTCTCCGCGCTCAAGAACGCGGGATTCTTCGTTCCCAGCCGCCGCATCACCGTCAACCTCGCGCCGGCGGACCTGCGCAAGGAAGGGTCGGCCCTGGACTTGCCCATGGCCCTGGGCATTCTCGCGGCCTCGGAGCAAATGGAGCCCGGTTTGCTGGAGGGCGTGATGGTGCTGGGCGAGCTTTCGCTCGACGGCGGGCTGCGGCCCGCGCGCGGCATTTTGTCGATGGCGCTGATGGCGCGCCAGCAGGGCTGGTCGAAGGTGCTCCTCCCCTCGGCCAACTACCGCGAGGCCGCGCTGGTTCCGGGGATGCAGCTGCTGGCGGCCGACTCCCTGCATGACGCGCTTGAAGCCCTGCGGTCGGGCGCGGGCCGGCAGTTCCCCGACGTCCCGGAGGTCCCGCCCATGCCTTCGGAGCTCCTGCTGGACTACGGGGAGATCAAGGGACAGGCGCAGGCCAAGCGAGCCCTGGAAGTGGCCGCTTCGGGGGGCCACAACTTCCTGATGGCGGGGAGCCCGGGCTGCGGGAAGACCTTGATGGCCCGGCGGCTGCCTTCGATCCTGCCGCCGCTTTCGGATGAGGAAGGCCTGGAGGCCACGCGCATTTACAGCGTGGCGGGACTGCTCCAGCCTGGCCATGGGATCCTGCGCCAGCGCCCCTTCCGCGCGCCGCATCATTCCATCAGCGACCAGGCCCTCGTCGGCGGCGGAAGGATCCCGCGCCCCGGCGAGGTGAGCCTTGCGCACTTGGGGGTCCTTTTCCTCGATGAATTGCCGGAATTTCGAAAGTCCACCCTCGAGACCTTGCGCCAGCCGTTGGAGGACGGTCACGTGACGATCGCGCGCACGGCGCATACGGTCGCTTATCCATCGCGGTGCATGCTGGGCGCGGCGATGAACCCCTGTTTCTGCGGAATGCTCTTTGATTTGAAGGGTCGATGCTCGTGCAGCCCCGACATGCTGCGCCGCTATCGCGCGCGGATTTCGGGGCCGCTCCTCGACCGAATCGACCTGCATCTCGAGGTGCCCTCCCTCGGCGTGGAGGAAATCCTCGCGGACAAGCTGGAGGAATCTTCGGAGTCGATCCGAGGCCGGGTCTGCGCGGCGCGCGCGATCCAGCAAGAACGGTTCCGCGCGGATGTCGGTATCTACTGCAACGCGCAAATGGCCACGCGGGAAATCCGGCGGTACTGCGCCTTGTCAGGCTCCTGCGCCGACCTGCTGCGCACGGCGGTGGAATCGTTGGGGCTATCCGCGCGCGCGTACGACCGCATTCTCAAGGTGGCGCGGACGTTGGCCGATCTGGAGGGGGTGGATTCCTTAAAGGAGCGGCACGTGGCGGAGGCGATCCACTACCGGAGTTTTGACAGGTTGTCAAAGCCTGTCGCATAAATTTGAACGAAGTAAATGAATCAGGCTTCCTGGGGGAATTGTCGCATGTAAAGAAGAATAAATAAAAGTAAAGTTCCAAAATTGTTACAAAAAAGGATAATGGAAATATTTTGTGGTTAAAATCGACACGTGAGATATATTGGGAAGCCTATATAGGTACATCTACTTCGATTATCGTTCAACAAAGAAGGTTGCATATGAAAAACTTGCCATGGATCAAAATGTCCGGTCCATTGGTCATCTTATTCGGATGCCAGGAGACCGTTACGCCCCCGCCTTCAGAAAAATCCGTCGTCAAGGCAAACGCGACGGTGAATGGAATTCCGGAGGCCGTCCAGCGTGTCCGGGAGGCAAGTGGTCGGGACAAGCCCGTCGTGTGCGGAACCTATGAAGTTAAAGATGGTGATGAAACCATTACCGAAAAAGAGATCATGCGAATGGGCGTGATTAATGCCAAATTAAGCCTTCTGCCCGAAGCCAAGCTTGCATTGGGGTTCAGCGAGGTTAAAACGTGCGAACAGGCGCGGGCTTTCATCGAGCACATGCGGAATAATCCGGGACTTGAGGCTCTTTTTGAAATTC
>JAJNBB010000031.1 GCA_021155885.1 Fibrobacteria bacterium
GGAGCTGATCTCCACCATCGCCATGGCCAAGGATCTGCGCTTCGCCATCCGCGAGGGCGGCAAGACCGTCGGCGCGGGTGTCGTAACGGAAATTCTGGCATAATTGAGTGAAAAAGACCGGGCCTCGTGCCCGGTCTGCTCTGTGACAGTCGGCAGTAGGAATTAACCAGCTAACGAGCAAAGAGGACCAGCCGTGGCAGGAGAGAGAATCAGAATTCGGTTAAAGTCGTTCGATCATCGCATGATCGACCGTTCGGCAGCCGATATCGTACGCACCGCCCGAAACACGGGCGCGAAAATCGTGGGACCCATTCCTTTGCCGACGAAGAAACGGATCTATACCGTTTTGCGTTCACCGCACGTTGACAAGACCTCCCGCGAGCAATTTGAAATTCGCACGCACAAGCGTCTCATCGATATCCTCGAGTCGACGCCGCAAACCATCGACTCCCTGATGAAGCTGGATCTGCCGGCGGGCGTCGAAGTGGAAATCAAGGTGTAATCATGCTTGGCATCATCGGAAAAAAACTGGGCATGACCCAGATATTCAATGCCGAAGGGCAGCCCGTTCCGGTCACCGTGGTGGAAGCCGCGCCCGCGACCGTCCTGGCCCTCAAGACCCTCGAGAAGGACGGCTACTCCGCCATCAAGGTGGCCTCCGGGACCGCCAAGGCGAAGCACCTCACGCGCGCCGACCTCGGCCAGTTCAAGAGCTCCGGCATCGCGCCCTCGCGCGCGATCATGGAATTCCGCCTGGAAGACACGTCCGCCTGGGAGATCGGCAAGCAGTACGACGTCTCGATCTTCAGCGAAGAGAAGCACGTCACCGTGATCGGCGTCAGCAAGGGCCGCGGCTTCGCGGGCACCATCAAGCGCCACAAGTTCTCGCGCGGCCCCTCGACCCACGGTTCGCGCAACGTGCGCGCTCCCGGCTCGCTCGGCGCCCACTCCTATCCCGCCCGCGTGTTCCCCGGCAAGAAGCTGCCCGGCCACCACGGCGTCGAGCAGAAAACCGTCAAGAACCTTGAAGTCGTCAAGGTGGACGTGGAAAGCGGCTTGATTTTCATCAAGGGCGCGATTCCGGGCGCCGCCAACGCGAAAGTGATCGTGAGGAAGCAAAATGGCTAAGGCGAAATTGTACACGCCGGAAGGCGCCTACAAGCAGGACGTCGAGCTCCCCGCCTCCCACTTCGATGTCGAAGTGAGCGAGCCGGTATTGTTCCAGGCGACCTACATCTATCTCGGCAACCAGCGCCAGGGCACGCACAAGACCAAGAACCGTTCCGAGGTTTCCGGCGGCGGCAAGAAGCCCTGGAAGCAAAAGGGAACCGGCGGCGCCCGTCAGGGCTCCAACACCGCGCCCCAGTTCGCCCGCGGCGGCAAGGCCCATGGCCCGCAGCCCCGCAAGTACACCAAGGACCTGAGCCAGAAGATGAAGCAAAAGGCCTTCACCTCGGCCCTGACCTTGAAGGCCCGCGAGAATTCCGTCAGCGTGTTCGAAGGCCTGGGCGTCAGCGCCCCCAAGACCTCGCAGCTGGCCGGCATCCTGAAGAAGGCCGAAATGACCGGCGGCAAGAACCTGATCGTCATCGATCAGCCCGAGGGAAACCTGCTGCTCGCGGCGCGCAACCTCCCGAACACCCGCATCGAGCGCGTTCAGGACGTGCACGCCTACGTGCTGATGAACTCGGAGCGCGTCATTTTCACCACCTCGGCCCTGAAGGCCCTGGTGGAGGTGAGGGGATAAGCCATGAAGCCGTTAAAAGACATCATCGGAATCCCGCTGCTTTCGGAAAAGTCCCTCGAGCGCCGCGCGTCCGCGAACCAGTACGTGTTCCGCGTCTCGCCCTCGGCCAACAAGTCCGAGATCAAGAAGGCGATCGAGACCCGTTTCGAAGTGAAGGTGGAATCCGTTAACACCCTGAACATGATGGGCAAGGTCAAGCAGGTTCGCGGCATCCCCGGACGCCGCGCCGCCTGGAAGAAGGCCATCGTCAAGCTGAAGCAGGGCGACACCATCAAGGAACTCGAGTAGGATCATGGCACTCAAAACCTACAGACCCCTCACGAAGACCCTGCGCTACAAGCAAACGCCGGGCTTTGAAGAGATCACGACCGACAAGCCCCACAAGGCCCTCACCGAGGGACTGAGCAAGAAGGCCGGACGCAACAACCATGGTCTCATCACCATGCGCCGTCGCGGCGGCGGGCACAAGCGCCTTTATCGCCTGATCGACTTCAAGCGCGACCGCGCGGGCATCGAGGCGACCGTGGAGACGATCGAATACGATCCGAACCGCAGCGCGTACATCGCCCTGGTCAAGTACGTCGACGGCCAGCGCCGTTACATCATCGCGCCGGAAGGCCTGACGGTCGGCACGACCTTGGTGGCCAAGGAAGACGCGGCCCTCGAGATCGGCAACGTCCTGCCCCTCGGCAAGCTGCCGATGAACACCTTCGTGCACAACGTCGAGCTAAAGCCCGGCAAGGGCGCCCAGATGGCCCGCGCCGCCGGCACCCAGTGCGAGGTCGTGGCCCGCGAAGGCGAATACACCCACTTGAAGCTGCCCTCCGGCGAAGTCCGCCTGGTCCGCTCCGAGTGCCGCGCGACCATCGGCCGCGTCGGAAACCCCGACCACAGCAAGGTCGTCAGCGGCTCCGCCGGACGCTCGCGCTGGCTCGGCAAGCGCCCGAAGGTTCGTGGCGTGGCCATGAATCCGGTCGATCACCCGCACGGCGGCGGCGAAGGCCGCACCTCCGGCGGCGGACACCCGGTTTCGCCCTGGGGCAAGAAAGCCAAGGGCAAGAAGACCCGTAACAACAAGCGGACCGATCGGTTTATCGTTCGTCGCCGTCCGAAGAACGCGTAAAAGGGAACACTCATGTCTCGTTCACTTAAAAAGGGCGCATTCGTCGACACCCACCTGCTCACCAAGGTGCAGGCCATGGGCTCGTCGGCGAAGAAGACCGCCATCAAGACCTGGAGCCGCCGCTCCACGATCACGCCGGATTTCGTGGGACAGACCATCGCCGTGTATAACGGCAAGGTGTTCGTTCCCGTGTTCGTCAGCGAAAACATGGTCGGCCACAAGCTCGGCGAGTTTTCCCTGACCCGTACCTACCGCGGACATACCAAGTCCGAGAAGGCGAAGTAAGGGGATATCGCCATGGAAGCTGTAGCCAAAGCCAAGTATCTCAAGTCCTCGACGAATCGCATGCGCCAGGTCGCCGACCTGATCCGCGGCCGTTCCGTCGAGACCGCCTCGGCCATCCTGTTCGGCCTCGGCCCGCAGAAGAAGTCGGCGCGCATGGTGCAGGACGTACTGAAGTCCGCCGTCGCGAACTGGCAAGTCAAGCAAGAAGGTGGCACCCGCGGCAAGGCCCTGACGGTGAAATCCGTCATGGTCGACGCGGGTCCCCTGATCAAGCGCATTCGTCCGCGCGCGCAAGGTCGCGCGTTCCGGATCCAGAAGAAGCTTAGTCATCTCACCGTCGTGGTGTCGGACTAAGGGGGGTAGAGAGTGGGACAGAAAACACATCCTATTGGGTTCCGCCTTGGCGTCGTCAAGACCTGGAATTCCCGGTGGTACGCGGAAAAGAACTTTGCGGATCTCCTCTATGAGGACATGATGATCCGTCGGTACCTCCGCAAGCGCCTGGGTCACGCCAGCCTTTCGAACGTCGGCATCGAGCGCACCGTGCGCGAAGTGACCATCAACCTGTTCACGGCCCGTCCGGGCATCGTGATCGGCAAGAAGGGCGAGGAAGTCGAGCGCCTGCGCGGCGAGATGCAGCATCTCACCGGCAAGCAGATCTACATCAACATCCGCGAGATCAAGCGCCCCGAAGTGGACGCCCAGCTCGTCGGGGAGAACATCGCCCGCCAGCTCGAGAAGCGCGTGGCCTTCCGCCGCGCCATGAAGAAGGCCGTCGCCTCCGCCATGCGCCTCGGGGCCCAGGGCATCAAGATCACCTGCAGCGGCCGCCTCGGCGGCGCCGAGATCGCCCGCGTCGAGAAGACCCGTGAAGGACGCATCCCGCTGCAGACCCTGCGCGCGGACATCGACTACGCGACCTCGCGCGCGGAAACCACCTACGGTACCATCGGTATCAAGGTCTGGATCTTCAAGGGCGAAATCCTCAAGAAGGACGCCCTGAACTTCCAGAACGAAGAAGAAAGGACGCGCTCCTAATGCTTAGCCCCAAGAAGGTCAAGTGGCGCAAGGTCCAAAAAGGCAAGATGAAGGGCGTCGCCCCGCGCGGCACCAGCCTCGCCTTCGGCGAGTTCGGCATCCAGGCGATGGAATCCTCCTGGATCACCAACCGCCAGATCGAGGCCGCCCGTATCGCGATGACGCGCAAGATCAAGCGCGGCGGACAGGTCTGGATCCGGATCTATCCGGACAAGCCCTACACCAAGAAGCCGGCGGAAACCCGCCAGGGTTCCGGCAAGGGCAGCGTGGAAGGCTGGGTGGCCGTGGCCCTCGCCGGCCGCATTCTTTTCGAAATGGGCGGCGTCGACCGCGCCTTGGCGATGGAAGCCTTGGGCGTGGCCGCGCAGAAGCTGCCCCTCAAGTGCAAGATCGTGGAGGTCAACGCTAATGGCTAAGGCATCGGAATTCCGGGAAATGACCCCCGAAGCCCTGCAGGCGAAGGTGGGAGAGCTTGAAGCCAAGCTTTTCAACACCAAGCTCCAGGCCGTTTTGGGCAAGCTGGAAAACACCTCGACCCTGCGGCTGATCCGCAAGGACGTGGCGCGCGCGCAGACCATTCTGGCCGAAAAGGCAACCAAGGCCTAGGGCCTGAAAGACGACTATGGAACTGGAACAGGATCGGACCAACAGACGCAAGGTGCGCACCGGCATCGTGGTCAGCGACAAGATGGAAAAGACCATCACCGTCGCGACCATCAACCGCAAGTCGCATCCGTTGTACGGCAAGACCGTGCACACGACCGTGAAATTCAAGGCGCATGACGAGAACAACGAGGCGCACGAAGGGGACACCGTGGAGATCGCGGAGACCCGTCGCCTGAGCAAGGACAAGCGCTGGCGTTTGCTGCGCATCGTCGAGAAGAAGAAGTAGGCGAACCATGATTCAGCAGCAGACCCGGCTCAACGTGGCCGACAACTCGGGCGCCAAGAAGGCGATGTGCATCAAGGTTCTTGGTGGCACCCGCCGTCGCTACGCCACGATCGGCGACATCATCGTCGTCGCGATCAAGGACGCCGCCCCCTCGGGCGCCGTCAAGAGCGGCAGCGTGCAGAAGGCCGTCGTGGTCCGCACGATCCGCGAAATCAAGCGCAAGGACGGCTCGTCGATCCGCTTCGGGGAGAACGCCGTCGTGATCATCAACGATGCCAAGGAGCCCAAGGGATCCCGCATCTTCGGACCCGTCGCCCGCGAACTCCGCGACCGCCAGTTCATGAAGATCGTTTCCCTCGCGCCGGAGGTGGTGTAACATGTCCCTGAACCTGAAGAAGAACGACACCGTCAAGGTGATCTCGGGCAAGGCCCGCGGCAAGACCGGCCGTATCCTCCGCGTGCTCACGCTGAAGAACACCGCGATCGTCGAGGGGTTGAACCTGGTCAAGAAGCACCAGCGCCCGACCCAGCAGGACCAGAAGGGCGGAATCGTGGAGCGGGAAGCCCCCATCCACCTGTCCAACCTCATGCTGGTGAACAAATCCAACGAGCCCGTCAAGGTCGTTCGCCGCGTGGTGGATGGCAAGCGTGTTCGCGTCGAAAAGAAAACCGGAAAGGCCGTCGACTAAGACGGAATGAATCGGAACGGACCATGCTGAAGCTCAAGAAAAAATACCGCGAGGAAGTCATTCCCGCCCTGATCTCGGAACTGGGATACAAGAATCCCATGGAAGTTCCGCGCCTTGAAAAGATCGTCCTGAACATGGGCGTGGGCGAGGCTTCCGGCAACCAGCGTCTGATCGACGAGGCTGCCGGCAACCTGGCCGCCATCACCGGACAGAAGGCCGTCGTGACCCGCGCCAAGCAGGCCATCTCGAACTTCAAGCTCAAGGAAAAAATGCCGATCGGCGTGAAGGTGACTTTGCACGGCGACCGCATGTGGGAATTCCTGGAGCGCCTCGTCTCCATCGCCCTTCCGCGCGTCCGCGACTTTCGCGGAATCCCGCGCCGCGGGTTCGACGGCCGCGGCAACTACACCTTCGGCGTCAAGGAACAGATCATTTTCCTTGAGGTCAACTTCGAAAAAATCACCCAGATGCTCGGCATGGACGTGACGTTCGTGACCAGCGCGCAAGACGACGAGGGCGGCCGCGCATTGCTGACCGCGCTCGGGATGCCTTTCCGGAAATAAGGAAGCGACATGGCCAAGCGTTCGATGATCGAAAAGCAGAAGCGGACCCCCAAATTCAAGGTCCGCGCCTATAACCGCTGCCGCCGTTGCGGTCGCCCCCGCGCCTACATGGGCAAGTTCGGCATGTGCCGTATTTGCTTCCGTGAGCTGGCGCTGCAGGGAGACATCCCGGGCGTGACCAAGGCGTCCTGGTAAGCGCGCAGAGAAGAAAAAGGAAACAGAATGAGCTCAGTCAACGATCCTATCAGCGATATGCTTACCCGCATCCGCAATGCCGCCATGGTCGGCAAGCGGGTGGTGGAAATGCCGGCGTCCAAGCTGCGCCGTGAAATCGCGAAGATTCTGGTCAAGCAGAACTTCGTGGAAAAGTTCGTCATCGTCGCCGATGACAAGCAGGGCTGGATGAAGATCCTGCTCCGCTACACGGATGGCGTTCCCGCCATCCAGGGTCTGGTGCGCGTGAGCTCGCCGGGCCGCCGCGACTATGCGGGATTCGACGGTCTTCCCAAGGTCAAGAACGGCCTCGGCATCGCCATCGTGTCCACTTCTAAAGGTGTTCTCACGGACTACGAGTGCCGCGCGCAGCGCGTGGGCGGCGAAGTCTTGTGCAAGGTTTGGTAAGGTAGGGGTATTCAATGTCCAGAGTAGGCAAATCACCCATCAGCGTGCCCGCCGGAGTCAAGATCAACCTCCAGGGCCAGACCGTCCAGGCGGAAGGTCCCAAGGGCAAGCTTTCTTTCACCGTCCACGAGCGCATCGCCGTGGCGAAGGAAGGCGACGTCATCACCTTGCAGCGCTCGTCGGATTCCAAGACCGACAAGGCGCTGCACGGCACCTCCCGCGCCATGGTGTTCAACACCATCAATGGCGTGAGCAAGGGCTGGGTCAAGGAACTCGAGATCCGCGGCGTCGGTTATCGCGGCGAGCAGAAGGGCGCCGCCCTCAACCTGCTCCTCGGTTTCTCGCACCCGGTGGTTTTCACGCCCCCGAAGGGAATCACCGTCAAGATGGACGGTAACGTGAAGATCGTGGTGGAGGGCGTAGACCGCCAGCTCGTCGGCCAGGTGGCCGCGACCATCCGTGGTTACCGTCCGCCGGAACCCTACAAGGGCAAGGGCGTCCGCTATCTCAACGAAGTCGTCGTCCAGAAGGAAGTCAAGAAGACCTAGTAGGACGCGCGGGGGCGGCCCCGAAGCTGCCCTGGCGTTTCGAAAAGGAATCAAGAGGAAATCATGTTCGCAGACAAATCAAAAACCAGGCGCCAATCGCGCAAGGCCCGCCACGAGCGCATCCGCAAGCAGACGTCCGGCACCGCCGCGCGCCCGCGCCTGTGCGTCCGCCGCAGCCTCAATCACATGTACGCCCAGATCATCGACGACACGACGGGCCGTTCGCTGCTGCAGATCTCGTCGCTGGCCCCGGAGCTCCGCAAGGAAACCGAGCTGGACAAGAGCGCGATCTCGGCGGCGCTGGGCAAGCTCATCGCCACCAGGGCGATCGAGCAGGGCATCAAGCAGGTCGTTTTCGACCGCGGTGGTTATCTCTATCATGGCCGCGTCAAGGCCGTAGCCGAAGCAGCACGGGAGGCTGGACTTGAATTTTAGTCAGAACAGTTCGCGCGGTCCCCAGGGCGGCGACGAAGTCAAAAGCGAATACCAGGAGAAGGTCGTGGCGATCAACCGCTGCGCCAAGGTCGTGAAGGGCGGACGCCGCTTCAGCTTCAACTCCATCGTGGTGGTCGGCAACGGCAATGGCCGCGTGGGCATCGGCTCGGGCAAGGCGAACGAGGTGGCGGAAGCCATCCGCAAGGCCACCGAGAACGCGCACAAGAACATCGTGGACGTGATTCTTCGCGAGAAGACCATCCCCCACGAGGTGTATGCCATGTACGGCGCCGCCAAGGTTTACCTCCGCCCGGCGTCCCCGGGTACCGGCGTCATCGCCGGCGGCGCCTCGCGCGCCGTGCTGGAGCTCGCGGGCGTGCACGACGTGCTCACCAAGAGCATCGGCTCCACCAATCCCCACAACGTGGTCAAGGCCACGCTGGCGGGCCTCATGGAACAGCGCTCTCGCAAAGAGTTCACCGCGCTGCGCCAGGGTTCGCGGTAGGCAACAGAGAGAACAAGGGAAGATTCCATGGAAAGCCTGAAAATCACCCAGCTGCGCAGCTCCGCGCGCTGCATCCAGGCCCAGGTCCGCACGCTGCGGGCCCTGGGTCTTCGCGGCATTCGCAAGAGCGTCGTGCACAAGAAATCGCCCGCGCTGGACGGCATGATCCGCGTGGTGGCTCACTTGGTCAAGGTCGAGGAGGCCTGATATGAAGCTGAATGAACTGCGCCCGGCCAAGGGCTCGATGAAGAAACGCTTCAAGAAGGGCCGCGGCCCGAGCTCCGGCTGGGGCAAGACCTCCGGACGCGGCGGCAAGGGCCAGACCGCGCGCAAGAGCGGCGGGATTCCGGCCAACTTCGAGGGCGGCCAGACCCCGTTCCAGCGTCGCGTTCCCAAGCGCGGCTTCAACTCGCATTTCGCCGAGGTGGAGATCGTCAACCTGGGCGCGCTTGACAAGCGCTTCACCGACACGGTCAGCCCCGAGGACATGGTCCACGCCGGCCTGATCAGCAACAAGAACCTCGAGGTGAAGGTGCTGGCCAAGGGCAAGCTCACCAAGGCCCTGACCATCAAGGCGAACCGCTTCAGCGAGGCGGCGAAGGCCGCCATTGAAGCCGCCGGCGGCAAGGCCGAGGTTATCTAAAATGCAGGCGTTGCAAGGCTTCCTCAATATCTTCAAGATCAAGGACCTTCGGGACCGGATTCTGTTCACGCTCGGATTGCTCGCGGTTTACCGCATGGGCGGGTTCATTCCCCTGCCCGGCATCAACAGCGTGGCCATTGCGGATTTCTTCAGCAACACCAGCAACAACCTCTTCGGCCTTTACAACACCTTCGTGGGCGGCGCCCTCGAGCGCGCCTCGATCTTCTCCCTGGGTATCATGCCCTACATCTCCGCTTCGATCATCATTCAGATCATGGGCGCGGTGATCCCGAGCATCCAGGCCTTGCAGCGGCAGGGTCAGGAAGGCAAGAACAAGCTCGGCCAGTGGACGCGCTACCTGACCATCGTCCTGGCCTTCTTCCAAGGCTTCGGCATCGGCAACTGGCTGTTCAGCCAGGCGACCTCGACCGGCCAAAGCCTCGTCGTGAGCGGCATGGGCCGGACGTCCTTCGTCCTGCTCACGGCGCTGACGCTCACCGCCGGCTCCATGTTCATCGTGTGGCTGGGCGAGCAGATCACCGCCCGCGGCATCGGCAACGGCACGTCGCTCATCATCTTCATCGGCATCATGGCGCAAATGCCCCGCGCGGTGTTCAGCGAAGCCGAACTAGTCCTTTCCGGCGAGCGCAGCATCCCCATGCTGGCCGTGATTCTTCTGCTGGTCCTGGCCGTGACCGTGTTCATCATCTTCGTGGACCAGGGCACCCGCCGCATCCCGCTGCAGAGCCCCAAGCGCGTCGTGGGCCGCAAGGTCATGGGCGGCGCCAACAGCTTCCTGCCCTTCAAGGTCAACACGGCCGGCGTGATGCCCGTGATCTTCGCCTCCGCCATCCTGTTCGTGCCGATGCAGATCGCCACCTGGATGCCCAACTGGAGCGCCGCCCAGACCTTCGGCGCCGCCTTCCTGCCCGGCCACTGGGTTTACTCCCTGACCTTCTCGCTGATGATCGTGTTCTTCGCGTATTTCTACACCGCGATCATCTACAATCCCAAGGAAATCGCCGAGAACCTCAAGAAGTCCGGCGGCTTCATCCCGGGCGTTCGTCCCGGCCGCCGCACGGCCGAGTTCGTCGACCAGATCCTTACCCGCGTCGTGCTGCCGGGCGCCATCTTCCTGGCCGTGATCAGCGTGGTGCCCCTGCACCTCAAGGACGCGTTCAACATGACCTTTTACATCGGCGGGACCTCGGTGCTGATCGCCATCGGCGTTTCGCTGGACACTTTGAGGCAGCTGCAGACTCATCTTCAAAACCAGCATTACGATGGATTTTTGAGCCGGGGTAAAATCCGGGGCAGAAGAGGGTTTTAATTGTCCAAACAGGATGGGATCCAGGTCGAGGGACGGGTCGTCGAAGCGCTGCCGAACGCAATGTTCAAGGTGGAGCTGGACAACGGCCACGTCATTTTAGCGCACATTAGCGGTAAAATGCGGAAAAACTACATCCGTATTTTACCGAATGACCGTGTTTTGCTAGAATTGTCCCCCTACGATTTGACCCGTGGCCGCATCACCTATCGTCATAAATGACAAAGGGTTAGAGAGTTATGAAAGTCCGAGCATCCGTTAAGCCGCGCTGCGAAAACTGCAAGATTGTGCGTCGTAAGGGCGTAGTGCGCATCATTTGTAAAAAGAATCCCCGCCACAAGCAGCGGCAGGGTTAGGAGAGCACCGTGGCACGTATCGCAGGCGTCGATATCCCGAACAACAAGAGGAGCGAAATCGCCCTCACGTACATCTATGGCATCGGCCGCACCGCCGCCGCCGAAATCCTGAAGAAGGCCGGCATCGACGGTGCCAAGAAGGCCGGCGACCTGACCGACGACGATATCGGCAAGCTCCGTCGCGTCATCGAAACCGGCTACCAGGTCGAAGGCGACCTGCGCGCCCAGGTTTCCATCAACATCAAGCGCCTGGTGGACATCGGCAGCTACCGCGGCCTCCGTCATCGCAAGGGTCTGCCCCTCCGCGGGCAGCGCACCAAGACCAATGCGCGCACGCGCAAGGGTCCGCGCAAGACCATCGCCAACAAGAAGAAATAACGGTTAACCGAGGAATTTGGGAATGGCAGAAGAGATCGAAAAGAAGGCCGAGCCCGAGACGGCGGCGACCGACGTCAAGGTCGGCGACAAGACCGTCAAGGCGAAGAAGAGCAAGCGCAAGGCGGACCTGCAGGGTCTGTGCACCGTGAAGGCGACCTTCAACAATACCATCGTGTCCATCAGCGACGCGCGCGGGAACGTTGTGGCCTGGGGATCCCCCGGCAAGGCCGGCTTCAAGGGTTCGCGCAAGAGCACGCCGTTCGCGGCCCAGGTCGCGGCCGAAGCCGCCGCCACGGTCGCCTACGAAATGGGCATGCGCAAGCTGGAAGTTCGCGTGAAGGGCGCCGGCGCGGGACGCGAGTCCGCCGTCCGCGCCTTGAAGGCCGCCGGCATGGACATCCTTTCGATCAAGGATGTCACCGGCGTTCCGCACAACGGCTGCCGCCCCAAGAAGCGCCGCCGCGTTTAAAAAATCATGCCCCCCGCGTCGCGGGGGGTCCAGATTCCCGCCGCGAAGACGGCGGGAGCACTACCGAGAGGATTGCCGATGAAATGGAAAGCGCTGCACATGCCCAAGGGCATCGTCAAGGAAAAGGGCGAGGCCAAGTACGGTAAGTTCGTCGTGGAACCGCTGGAGCGCGGCTGGGGCGTGACCCTGGGCAACGCCCTGCGCCGCGTCCTGCTTTCGAGCCTTCAGGGCGCGGCCGTGGTGTCCGCCCGCTTCGAGGGCGCCAGCCACGAGTTCTCCACGCTGGAAGGCGTGAAGGAAGACGTCGCCGAGATCATGCTGAACCTGAAGAAGCTCCGCGTGAAGCTTCTTTCGGACGAGGACGCGACCCTGCGCATCGACATCTCCGGCGAGGGTGAAATCCGCGCCGAGCACATCGAAGCCAACCCGATGGTAAAGATCCTCAACCCCGAGATGCACATCGCCACGCTGAGCAAGGGCGGAAGCCTTTCCATCGAGATGCGCGTTTCGGACGGCCGCGGCTACCTGCCCGCCGAGGAACTCAAGCGCGAGGACGACCCGATCGGCGTGATCCCGCTCGACGCCGACTTCAGCCCCGTGTCGAAGGTGGCCTACGAGGTCTCCGACACCCGCGTGGGCCAGCGCACCGACTTCAACCGCCTCGAGATCGAGATCTGGACCGACGGCAGCCTCGAGCCCGAGGACGCGCTCGCGTACGCCTCGAAGCTCCTGGTCGACCACGTCGAGATCCTGATCAACTTCGAGGGCGACCTCGAGATCGCCGATGAGACCGTCCGGGACGAAGAGCGCGATCGCGTGAAGCAGCTCCTCAAGATGCGCGTGGACGAGCTGGAGCTCTCCGTCCGCTCGAGCAACTGCCTGCGCTGCGCCAACATCCACACGCTTTCGGACCTGGTTCGCAACCAGGAAGCCGAGATGCTCAAGTACAAGAACTTCGGGCGCAAGTCCCTCGTCGAGCTTAACGAAGTGCTCACCAACATGGGCCTCCGCTTCGGCATGGACGTGGACTTCTACCTGGGCGACGATCAATAATTGGAAGGGCGACCCGGCGGGTCGTCCCACCTGAGGAAAGAACAAAATGAGACACGGAGTCAAAACCAAGAAGCTGGGCAAGCGGGCCGAACACCGCAAGGCCATGCTGAACAATCTGGCCACCTCGATCCTGCGCCAGGGCCTCAGCGCCGAGCAGCTGGACCGCAAGGTGATCACCACGGTGCCGAAGGCCAAGGTCGTGCGCGGCTTGGTCGACCGCCTGATCACGTACGCGAAGAAGGGCGACCTTTCGGCGCGCCGCCAGGCCGCCAAGTTCGTGCATGATTCCGAAGTGCTGCAGGGCCTTTTCTCGGATCTCGGCCCCCGCTATGCCAAGCGTCCCGGCGGCTATACCCGCATCCTCAAGGTCGCGGAAAACCGTCACGGTGACAACGCCGAGATGGCCCTGATCACCCTCGTCGAGGATGAGATCAGCCCTCGCCGCGCCGTGAAGAAGTCCGCGAAGGCCACGGCCCCCGTGCCCGCCAAGAAGGCCGCCGCCAAGAAGAAGGTCGACATCACGAAGAGCGAGGCGAAGGCCGACTCGACGGATGCCGCCCCCGAGGTACCGGCCGCGTAAACGCGACCGCACCGTTTCCAAAAAAGCCCGGTTCCGCCGGGCTTTTTTGTTTTCGTTTTTTCACGGTTTGGGGGCTTTTGCCTTCGGCCCTCCACCCTCGTATCCTGATTCCATGAACACCCCACGCGCCCTTTCGGCACCCTCCGCCCTCGCCACGCTGGCCTCGCTTCTGTTCCTCATGGCCTGCGCCCCCAAGTATTACTCTCCCAACGCCCAGAACGTCCCGCTGCTGAGAAGCGCCGGGGAGGGCTCGGTCGGCGCGTCCATCAACCCCGAGGCGAACCGCGCCGATGCGCGCGGGGCCTTCGCCGTGGGACGCAGCATCGGGCTCATGGCCAACGCCTCCATGTATTTCCCCCGCGACGACGACAGCGGCAACGGCGGCCGGGGGGGATTGTTCGAAGTCGGCGCCGGCTACTTCCGGCCGATGGCCCACAACTTCGTCTTCGAGACCTACGGGCTGCTGGCCTACGGCGGCCTGGAGAACCATTTTGAAACCGTGAATCCCAATGGCACGCTGAACGCCAACCTCGTGCGCGTCGCCGTGCAGCCGGCCATCGGCTACCGGCATCGCTGGGTCGAGGCGGCGTTCTCCTCGCGCATCGCGATGCTCAATTATTTCAACGTGGACGGCGACCTGGTGCGCGGCGGTGAGAGCGAGGAAGAATACCTGCGCGAGAACCGCCAGCAATTCCTTCTCGAACCCGCCGTAACCGTTCGCGCGGGCATCGGCGTCCTGAAGGCGGAGGCGCAGCTCGGCCGCAGCCTGAACCTCGGCGACGACACGTTCCCCCAGGACGATCTTTGGGGTTCCCTGGGCCTCGTGTACTACTTCGAGCCGCGCTAAACGCGCGGGATAAGGCCGGAGGCCTTGGCCGGATCCGGGCCTTCGACCCTCATTTGACCCCCCCTTTAATCTTGGGCAGCTAGTCGGCGGGGCCGGGACGGGCTAGCTTCCGGCCCACCTTGATTTACGGCGGCCGTCTCTCCACGCTTCTCCGCAAGGCCCGTTCCCGGGCCAAGGTCGACTGGCGCCTGGAAAAACTGGTCTGTGCGGGAGACGCGGCGGCGGCTACCTTACTGCGCATGGGTTCCTTCGACGCCTCCGATTCCGGCCCGGCCGCGGTGATCGCCGAGAAGCTCGCGCTCTTGCCCGTCGATCCCGGCGTCTACCTCATGAAGGACGGCGCGGCCAACATCATCTACATCGGCAAGGCGATCAACCTGCGCAACCGCGTGCGGGGCTACTTCACCGGGCCCGCGGCCGACAACCACCTCGCCTCCCGCATCCTGCGCGACGCGGCGAAGGACATGGAGTGGATCGTCACGCGCACCGAGGTCGAGGCGCTCATCCTCGAGGCCAACCTGATCCGCAAGCACACGCCGCGGTACAACGTCGACCTCAAGGACGACAAGCATTACCCCTACATCCGCGTGACCACCTCCGAGGCCTTTCCCCGCCTGCTGGTGACCCGCAGCGCCGAGAAGGGGAAGGACATGTACTTCGGGCCCTACACCAACGCCCGGGCGATGCGGAACACCCTGCAATACCTGACGCGGCTGTTCCGCATCCGCGACTGCGACCTCAAGCTCCCGGTGACCGAACCGCTGCGCCCCTGCCTAAGCTACCATATCGGGCGCTGCGACGCCCCGTGCGCCCTGCTGACCACCGAAGAGGACTACCGCAAGCTGGTCGACGAGGCGGTGCTGCTGCTGAAAGGCAAGCGCCACGAGCTGCGCAAGACGCTGGAGGGCGCGATGCGCGAGGCCGCGGCGAACCAGCGCTACGAGGAAGCGGGCCGGATCCGCGACCAGATCCAGGACCTGGAGACCGTGCAGGAGCGCCAGCGCGTCGACCTGGGGTCCGACCACGAACCCAAAGATTTTATCGCGGTGAAGCGCTTCGGCAAGGTCGGCAGCATCGTGGTGATGCAGGTGCGCGAGGGCCTGCTTTCGGACCGCAAGCAATTCGAGGTGCACATCCCGCTCGAGCAGGAGGAGGGCGCCGTGACCGCCGAATTCCTGACCTCGTACTATCTGGGGGTTGCCTCCGGAGACATTCCCCGGGAGATCCTGTTGTCGCACGCGCCTCCCGAGGAGGAGCATATGGAGCCGTTGCTGCGCGAGCTGCGCGGCGGGGCCGTGACCTTGCTGGTGCCCGAGCGCGGGGAAAAGCGCAAGCAGATGGACCTCGCGCTGGCCAACGCCGACATGCAACTGACCGAATACCTGGCGCGGCGCGAGAAGAAGAACCGCCAGAACTACCGCGTGACGGCGCTCCAGGAGGATCTGGCCCTGCCCGCGCCCCCGATCCGCATCGAGGGGTTCGACATCTCGCACCTGTCGGGAACCGACACCGTGGCCTCGAACGTGGTGTTCGTGGACGGCAAGCCGAGCAAAAAGGACTACCGGCATTACAACGTGAAAAGCGTGGAGGGCATCGACGACTTCGCGTCGATGTACGAGATCCTGTCGCGCCGGTTCCGGAGGCTCAAGGAAGAGGCAGAAAAAGGGGAGACGAAGGACCGCCCCGATCTCATCCTCATCGACGGGGGCAAGGGCCAGCTGGGCATGGCCCGCCAGGCGCAGTTGGAGCATGGATTCGGGAACATCCCCATCCTCGGCCTGGCCAAGCGCATCGAGGAGATCTTCCTGCCCGACCAGCACGACCCGATCCTGTTGCCCAAGACCTCGGCCGCGCTGCAGCTGCTGCAGCAGGTGCGCAACGAGTCGCACCGCTTCGCGATCACCTTCCAGCGCAGCAAGCGCACGCCGCGCATGACGCAATCCTGGCTGGACGAGATTCCGGGCATTGGGGAGAAAACGAAGATGAAGCTGATCCGCGCCTTCAAGTCGCCGCTCAAGATCCGGGAAGCCGCCGAAGCCGAGCTCGCGCTGGCGGCGGGCAAGGCGGTGGCGAACAAGATACGCGCGTGGCTGGAGCAAAGGGCCGCGGAAGCCGATCCGGCGACGGCGGTGGTGGAGGATACGGACGCGCCTGAAGATTCAGGCGCCGCCGGGCCGGCCTAGCGGCAATGGCGGTTGTGTTCCGTGCACTCGCGGTAGTACCGCTCGATCTTCGCCTGCTGCGGATTTTTCTTGCTCTTCTCCTTCTCGTACTTTTCACAGGCGTGCTTGCGCGGCATGCAATAGCCGTTCGAGCCGGCGGCGGCTTCCGAAGAGCTGGAACTGGTGGACGCCGAACGGCCGGAGACGGTGCCCACGGAGGGCCCGCCGGAGCAGGCGGCGAGGAGGAGGGCGAAGGAAAGAAGAAGGGCGAGGCGAAAGTGCATGAAACGGCCTTGAAGGGGGTTCCTGTAATGTACCTGTTTCGGCATGAAAGCGCGAGAATGCGGAACCGGCGCTTCGCGCCGGCTTATTTCCGGCGGCGAAAGCAGTCCAGCGTATGGTCGTTGACCATGCCCGTGGCCTGCATGTGCGCATAGATAATGGTCGAGCCGACGAACTTGAACCCACGCTTTTTAAGATCCTTGCTCAGAGCATCCGATTCGGGACTGGTGGCCTGGAAGTCCTTCAGGCCCTTGGGTCGATTGAGGATGGGCTTGCCCCCGACGAAGCCCCAGATATAGGCGTCGAAGGTGCCGAACTCCTTCTGGACCTCCTGGAACCGGGCGGCGTTGTTGATTGCCGCCAGGATCTTCGCCCGGTTTCGAATGATGCCGGGATCGGCCATCAGCTTTTCCACCTTCGCCGCATCGAACTTCGCCACCTTTCTCGGGTCGAAGCCCGCGAACAGCTTGCGGTAGTTCTCCCGCTTGCGCAAGACGGTATACCAGCTTAGCCCCGCCTGCGCGGCCTCGAGCGTCAGGAATTCGAACATCACCCGGTCGTCATGAACCGGGACGCCCCATTCCTTGTCGTGGTAGGCGACGTAGTCGGGCTTGGTGAGATCCACCCACGGGCAGCGCTTCGGCTCCTTGGAGTTCATGATAGGGTCAGAAGCGGCGATTGGGAATCTCTGTGGGATGCGCCGGCTCCGACAGCGAGTTTTGGTCGTACCGGACGCTTTCGGCGCAGGCGCGCTGCGAGGCTTCGCAATCCTCCCTCATCGCCTCCAGCGCGGCGCCGTTTTCCCGGCCGCCGGCTTGCTTGCGCACCTTCGAATAGTATTTGCACTTGGATTCGGCCTGCTTGCAAACCGGGCTTCCCCGGTACGCTCCGGCCTGCTGCGTGCATCCGGCCAGCAGAAGCGCCGCGGCGGGGAACAACACAAAAAAAGGGGCGCGCACGGCTTACTCCTGAAGGGCCCTCAGCCCCGCCGCGGCCACGAGGCCGTCCTGCGCCGAGGCGACGCCCGACACGCCGATGGCCCCGATGATTTGCCCGTCCTTCAGAATGGGAACGCCGCCCTCCATCGGGATGACCCCGTCCAGCGCGAGGACGCGCAGGCCGGAACCGCCGGCGTTAAAGCCGTCCTCCAGGACCTTGGTGGGCCGTTTCAGGCGCGCGGCCGTGCGGGCCTTGGCCTGGGCGATGTCGATGCTGGCGAGCTGGGCCGCGTCGTGGCGGAGCAACAGCACCAGGTTGGCGCCGCTGTCGACGATGGCGATCACCACCGGCCAGCCGTTGCCGTCGGCCTCCTTGCCCGCCTCGGCGGCGATGCGCTTCGCGGTGTTCAGGTCGATCGGGGGGCCGTAGGGGATCAGCGCGGGGGCGGGTGTGGTCATGGGTAGCTAAGCCTGTCTAAAGTGTTGCGTGACAGCAATAATAACAGGTTGCGTGGGTCCCTATCCGGAGCCTGCCCCCGCGGAGGCGGGGGCGGGGATGACGGCGTGGGCCGCCAAAAACTCCGCGCTTTCCCGCAGCGCCCGCGCGGGCTCGTCCTTGTAGGGGTACAGATCCGGCGTCAGGTCCCCGGCGTAGCCGATCTCGCGCAGGGCGCGGAACAGCGCCCGGAAGTCGATGTCGCCCTCGCCGAAGAGCAGGTGCTTGTGCGTCGTGCCCTTGATGTCCTCCAGGTGCAGGTTCGACAGGTATTTCCCCAGCAGCCGCACGGCCGCCGCGGGGTCCTCGCCGAGCACGGCGCCGTGGCCCACGTCGTAGTTCGAGAACACTTCGCCGTCGAAGGCGCGGCACAGCCCAAGCACCTGTTCCGCCGAGCGGATCACGTGCTCGGGCTCCTGCTCGATCGCCACCCTGACCGAGCGCGGGCGCCGCGCCACGATTTCGGCCAGCGATTCGCGGAACAGGGACTCCTGGAGGCCGAAATCCCCCGCCCGCTCCGGTAACCCGGTAGTTACGGTAACATACCCGCTACCCAACCTCTCCGCGATCCCCGCCGCGGCCAGGGCCGCCTCGACGCGCAGCCGGCGTCCCGCCGGGTCGGTGGCGGACATCCCGGGGGAATGGGCCACGGGCCCGAGCAGGTGGGGGTGGCCCAGCTGTACGTTGCGCACGCGCAGGCCGCGCGCCTCCAGGTCGTGGCGGAACCCGTGCCAGTACGAGGCGTCGCCCGCGCGCCGCAGCCACGCGGGCGTGACGACGAGCTCCACGCCCCGGAAGGGGGTGGGGAGCAGGGCTTCGGCGATGTCGGTGGAGGAGAAGGAGTCCGGCAGCGAGGCCGTGCTATAGCAGAGCATCCCGGTACTCCAGCAGCGCCTGTTGCAGCGCGGCCTCGGGGACCGGGGTCAACACCGAGGTCCCGTTCTGGCGGGGCTTCCCGATGGCTTCGAGCAGGATGAAGGCCAGGCCCTTGTCGCGCTTCTTGTTGTCCTTCTGCGCGCCCTGCAGGATCTGCCCCACCGAGATGTCGGCGGGAATCGCCGGGATCCCCTGCAACCGGCCGAGCAGGTCCTTCTGGCGCGCGTGCTCCGCGTCGGAGAAATACCCCAGGGCGTTGGAAAGCTTGCCCGCCACCATTATGCCGTGGTACACGGCCTCGCCGTGCAGCAGCCGTCCCTGAGAGAGGAATTCGACGGCGTGCCCGACGGTGTGGCCGTATTCGAGCACCAGGCCGAAGGCGCGTTCGGTGGGGTCGAGGCGCGCGATCTCGAACTTTTGCTCGAGGCTGTAGCGCAAGAGCCGGCGCAGGCCGCGGGGGCTCAGGATGTCGCCGGCCTCGAAGGCCGCCAGGGCGTTGTCGTAATGCGCGCCGCCGAGCAGCAGGGCGTTCTTGCAGTATTCCACCAGGGCGGCGCGCAGCGGGCGCGGCGATTCGGTGGCGAAGAAGCGCGGGTCGCAGAAGGCGGCCTGCGGCACCGCGAACAGGCCCAGGCGGTTCTTGCCGCCGGCGAAGTTGATGCCCTGCTTGTTCGATACGATGACGTCGCTTTGGGACATCAAGGTGGTCGGCACGTGCAGGAACCGGATGCCGCGGTACACGAGGCTGGCGGCCAGGCCGCCGAGGTTCAGCACCACGCCGCCGCCGAAATTCAGCACCACCGACGACTTGGTCGCGCCGCGGTCGAACAACTCGCCGCAGAGCATTTCCAGGTTCGCCATCTTCTTTTCGTTCTCGCCCTCGGGAACCAGGATCACTTCGGGCGCGAACCGGGGCCCCAGCATTTGCACCAGAAAGGCTCCGTACAAATCGAAAACATGGGGATCCGAGACGACGAACAGCTTGTCCGGCGCGAGCGTGGTCAGCAATTCAGGGAGCTTTTCGGCCGCGCCGTCGCCGAAATGGATCGGCATCCCGCCGCTGAGCGGCGAAATCCAGGTTTCCAGGGGCATGAGCGCCGAGGAAGACGAGTCTTTTTGGGCGCCCTTCTGATTCTCCGGAAGGGCGTCCGACAAGGATCCAACTTGAATGACCATGGCTAGTTTTCCGCGGTTCAAATTCTGCAAACCGGGCGTAGAACAACACCGGCTGTTTGTAGATTAAAATACCCTTGGAACAGGTTTTCCGGTTCCGGAAAATCGGGAAAACCTTCTAACCCGTGAAAAAACAGCGCCTTAACCATCTTACGTATTGCACCAACGTGCATCCCTTGCAGGATTACGCGACTTGGCGCGCGAAAATCGGCTTTTTTGGGGCCGAAATGGGGAAATTACAGGCAAAAAAGCCGTTTCCCTTGGGGCTATGGTTCAACCAGGCCGTGCTCACCGAGCTGGCCTCGGGGTTGCCCCTGGCCCCCTCTCCGGGCTCCCTGAAGGCCATCAAGGCCGATCTGAAAGCCTGGGGCGCCACCACGTTCACCTTCAATGCCTTTCCCTACGGCGACTTCCACGAGCCCGTGGTGAAGCGCAAGGTATACCTGCCCGACTGGACCGATCCCGCCCGCCTCGACTATACGAAGCGTTGCGCCGAGATCCTGGCCGCGCTCCTTCCCGAGGAGCAGGAATTCGGGTCCATCTCGACCTTGCCGCTGGGCTGGCGCGTCGACTGGACCGCCGACCACTCCCGGCAGGCCGCGGCGGCCCTGGTGGATCTTGCCATCTTCCTCGACGACCTCCGGCGGCGCACGGGCAAAACCATCGCCCTGGCCATTGAACCCGAGCCGGGGTGCGTGCTCGAACGGACGCCGCAGGTGCTGGACTTCTGGCGGGATTTTTTAAGGCCCGAAAGCAACCGGGAAAATTTGGGGGGGGCACAGGCCGCGGTCTCCCGGGCGGTGGAAAATCACATCGGCCTGTGCTACGACACGTGCCACCAGGCCGTGCAGTTCGAGGACGCGGAGGAATCCCTCGAGGCCCTGCGCCGCGCGGGCATCGCGGTCCACAAGATGCAGCTTTCGAGCGCTCTCGAATTTCCCGCCGATCCCGGAGAGCGCTCGCGCGCGGCCCGCGCGGCCTTCGTCGAACCGAAGTTCCTGCACCAGACCCGGGTGAAAACTCCGGAGGGGATCTTCGACATCGACGACCTCCCGCAGGCCCTGAATGCGGGCCCGGGGCTTTTCGCCCATCCCTGGCGCGTGCATTATCACGTGCCCATCCACGCCGATTCGCTGCTGGGGGACGACTCCATCCGCACCACCCGGGGCGAGATGCTGAAGGCCTTGCGCTATGCCCTCAAGCACGGCCTGTGCTCGCACTTCGAGATCGAGACCTATACCTGGAGCGTGCTGCCGGAAGCGCACCGGCCCAAGGACGACGGGGAGTTGGCGCGGGCGCTGTCGAAGGAGCTCGACTTCATACGGGGCGAATTTCCCGGAGCATTCGATCCTTAAATCCGGACGGGCGACCCGGCGGGTCGCCCCACCTAATACGAATGGATAGGCCCATGACGAATCCCCTGCACCCCACCGCCGTGATCAACATCGTGGGCCTCACGCCGTCGCTGATCGGCGGGCATACGCCGAAGCTCAAGGCCTTCCTCGACCGCAACCAGTCCGTGCGCCTGCGGGAGCCGTTCCCCGCCGTGACCTGCACGAGCCAGGCCACCATGCTGACGGGGCTGGAGCCCTCGGGCCACGGCGTCGTGGGCAACGGGTGGTATTTCAAGGACACCGCCGAGGTGCGGTTCTGGCAGCAGAGTAACGCGCTGGTCCAGGGCGAAAAGGTCTATGAGACCCTCAAGAAGCGGCATCCCGAGTTCACCTGCGCCAAGATGTTCTGGTGGTACAACATGTACTCGGGGGCCGACTGGTCGGCCACGCCGCGGCCGCACTATCCCGCCGACGGACGCAAGGTGTTCGACATCTACACGGAGCCGATGGAATTGCGCGACGCGCTGGTGAACGCCCTGGGCGAGTTTCCCTTCCACTCCTTCTGGGGACCCGGGGCCGGGATCAAATCCTCCGAATGGATCGCGGCGAGCGCGAAGTGGATGCAGGAGTTCAAGCAGCCCACCCTGAACCTGGTCTATCTGCCGCACCTGGATTATTGCCTGCAGAAGTTCGGCCCCGGCGCGCCGGAGATCGCCGGCGAACTCGCGGCCATCGACCGGGTGGCCGGCGACCTCATCGAGACCCTGGAGGCTCAGGGCGTGCGCGTCCTCGTGGTCTCGGAATACGGCATCACCCGGGTCGACCGCTCTACGCATCCCAACCGCATCCTCCGGCGCGCCGGATTCCTGGAGATCCGCCGGAGCCTGACCTGGGAGCTGCTCGACTGCGGCGCGAGCGAGGCCTTCGCCGTCTCCGACCACCAGATTTGCCACGTCTACGTGAAGGACAAGGCGCGCATCGCCGAGGTGGCGGCCCTGTTCGAAAAGGAGCCGGGCCAGAAGCGCGTCCTCACCGGGGCCGCGCGCAAGGAGGCGGGCCTCGATCATGAACGCGCGGGCGACGTCATCCTGATGGCCGAGCCCGGCAACTGGTACACTTACTATTACTGGGAGGACGACGCCCTCGCGCCCGACTTCGCGCGCTGCGTCGACATTCACCGCAAGCCCGGCTACGACCCCGTCGAGCTTTTCCTCGACCCCGCGATCCCGCTGGTCAAGGCCAAGATGGGGTGGACGCTGCTCAAGAAGAAGGCGGGCTTCCGGTACTACATGGACGTGATCCCGCTGGACGCCGCGCTGATCCGGGGTTCGCACGGGACCCCCGTGGAAGACCCGAACGAGGCGCCGCTGCTGATCGGGAACGCTTCGTTCGTGGGCGGCGCCCCCTCGGTGCCGATGGGCGCGGTGCGCGACGCGATCCTGAAGGCAGTCGCAGGCTAAGGCCTGCTCCGGGCAGTCGCAGGCTAAGGCCTGCTCCGGGCAGTCGCAGGCTAAGGCCTGCTCCGGGCGGTCGCGGGCTAGGGAAGCGCCTTCAGGGCGGCGCCGAAGATCGGCATCGACATCCCCGTGGGGTCGAACAGGCCGGGAACCACGTCGGGCTTGCGGGCCTTTTTGGCCGTTTTCTTCACGGTCTTCCCCGCCTTCGCGGGGACCTTGGTTTTCTTGACCGCTTTCTTGGGGGTCTTTTTCACCGTCTTCCTGGCGGCTTTTTTGGCTGCCTTCTTCACGGCTTTTTTGGCGGCCTTCTTTACCGTCTTCTTGGCGGTCTTCCTGGCGGCCTTCTTCGCTGCTTTCTTGGCCATGGAAACTCCTTGGGGGGTCGGCACCGCGCTCTCCGTCACCGGGGAGCGCGGTGCGCGAGTTCTACTTCTTCGCGGACTTCTTGGCGGCCTTCTTCTTGGCGGCCTTCTTCACCGTCTTCTTGGCGGCTTTTTTGGCCGCCTTCTTCACGGTCTTCTTGGCGGCCTTCTTCGTCGCCTTCTTCGCGCTCTTCTTTGCTGCTTTCTTAGCCATGTAGGCTCCCTTGTTGGATGAGAAGTTGTGCCGGTACCGAAGGCCACCGGACTCTGGCCTTTATCGGAGGGCGCGCCCCATGCCTGCTCCCGCGGGAGCGCGCCGAAAGTCGGATGTCGGGGGGGATGTCCGGGAAGCGGCGGCCTGGACGGCAAAGCGCTTCCGTGTACCCGGTGGCGGAGCTTGGATCAGCCGAGGCGCCATGCGGTTGAATTTTTTTTCATCGGATCTCCGTTTTCAGGGATCGAGGAACGCGGAGCGTGCCGCTCCACTATACAATAAACTGTGAAAGAAAAAAAAACCCGTCAAACCTCGAAAAATATTTCGTGCCCGATCGCGCCGGCATTTGCTGCCGCGTGTGATGCGAGTCGCGCCGATCACTCCATTAAAGTGTTGTCACTAAACGGATTATAAATTCCGCTCCCTCGCGCGCCGGAGAGAGAGCGCGCCGCGCGCGGCCTGAAATTTTTTTCCTCTCCCTTCTCCCGGATCGAATATTCCACGTTTTCACGGCCTTTCACAGCCTTGGCGGGCTTGGGAGGCCCCCGCAAGCGCGGCCCGCGGAGTTAAATTTTACGGTTCCCCAAAGGAGACCGGGGACCCTCGGGGTTCTCCACTGGAGCCGATCTTTGCAAACGCTTTCCGATTTCCTGGCCTCCGCGCCCAAGACCTATCTCTCGAAGCTTTATCGCCGCGATAATCCCGACGCCGGCCTCGTCTCCGGATCCAAGGTGGTCGAGGCGGTGCAGGCGCGCGCCCTCGACGCCGGCCGCCTGAAGGAGGTCCTTGCGGAGATGGAGCCGGAATGCCGGCGCCTGCTGCTGGCCATCTATGCTTCCGAGGAGCGGGGCATGCTCGAGTCGGAGCTCATGCGGGGTTGCGAGGGCGGCAGCGGTCCCGCCGGTTATTTCCTGGGCATGCTCGAAAGCGAACTCCTGGTGGTGCGGCGCGACGGCGAACACCGCAGCTACCACGGGTTCCGCGAGATCTCGCGCCAGATCCTCCCGGGGCTGCTCGAGGAATTCGTGCCGCGCGAGACGGTGCCGCCGCAGACGGCATGGATCTCCAACGTGCCGCACGCGGCCTCTCACTTCTGCCACTTTCTCGCGAAGGCGGCGCGCGGCGAGTTGCGGCTGACCCAGACCGGGGAACTCCACCGCAAGAGCCTGACGGACCTGGCCCGCGGCTTCGCCTCGGGGGACATGCTTTCCTCGGCGGTCGCCGAGGAAGAGGCGGTGTTTCTGTTCCGGTTCGCGGTGGATTCCGATTTGCTGACCGAGGACGCGGGGGTGCTGCGGCTTTCCGCCTCGGCGATGGAATGGCTGGAGAACGGCAGCGGGGAGCTGGAGCACCGCCTGCGGGCCTGGTGGCTGCGCCGGCGCGCGCGCGGCTTGTCGCGCCTGCTGAAGGCCCTTTCCGGCCAACCCGGCGAGCTCTCCGCGGACGAGGCGCTGCCCGTGGCGGCGCTGTCTCCCCTGTTCGCGGTGTACGAGGGCTGGGACAAGCTGCGCGCGCGCGCGACCTCCGACAAAATGACCTGGGAAAACCTCTCGCGCCTGCTGCGCGAGCTGTGGCTGCTGGGCGGGGCCGAACTGGCCATGACCAAGGGCCGCATCCGCTGGGCGCGCGTGATTTCTTACGACGAAGAGGGAGAGCGCGACGGCAAGGCCCGGCGCGGCGAGGAATCCCCGCGCGGGCTTCCCAACTTCGAGGCGCTCGTGCCCGCGGGCATTCCCCTGGCCCGGCTGTTTCAGGTCGAGCTGCTGGCCACGCGCGAGAACGACGAACGCCTGACCCGTTACCGGTTCACCAAGGATTCGGTCGTCGCCGGCCTGCGGGCGGGCCTGAGCCCCGAGTCCCTTGAGGAACTGGCCACCTGGCTGGGATTCGAGGCGCCCGCGCGCCGCGTGATGGCCGAATGGGCGGCCACCTACGCCTCGGCCGTGTTCCGTGAAGTTTTCATGCTGCGCGTGCGCGACGCCGGCCGCTTCGCGGAACTGGAATCCTTCCCGCAGTTCATGGAACTGGTGACCGAGGTGATCCCGAACTACGGCTTCGTGCTGCCCCGGAGCGCGCGCGATTCCGCCCGCGAGCTGCTGCACGCTTTCGACCTGCTGCCGGGAGAAGAGCTCGAGAGCCCCGCCGCGGGGCGCCGTCCGGTCACCGCGGGCGAGGCCGAGCCGGCCTGGTCGCTTCCCGTGTTTTCGCACGGCGAAGCGGTTTACCGCCAGGTGATCCCGGTGCGCCGCGAGACGGCGATCGATCGCGCCGCGGCCCGGGAAAGGGTCGAGGACCCCGCCCTGCGTCTGCGGACGCTGGAGAACGCGATCGCGGCGCAGAAGCCCGTTGAGTTCAACTACGCGCCCGGGGCGGGAAGGCTGCGGATCCAGCCCCTGCACGTGCTCCGCAACCGCGACCCCATGAAGCTGATCGCCGTGGACCTGGCCTCGGGGCACCGCAATGAATACCTCATCGACCAGATTCAGGCGTTGAGGATCGAGGAAGCCGCCTGAGCCGCACCTGAGAATTTTTGCGTTTTGCACGATCCGGCTTCCCGGGTTCCTGCTCGCGGCGAGAAACCCCGGAGACCCGCGACAGGGAAGGGTTTCCGCAGTTCGTACCAACCACCAACCGCGAAGCAAGGCCTACGACGAATTGGTAACTTTACCCCCATGAAGATCTACCTCGCCTCCCCCCGCGGTTTTTGCGCCGGCGTGCAGCGCGCCATCAGCATCGTCGAGAAGGCGATCGAGAAGTTCGGCGCCCCGGTCTACGTGCGCCATGAAATCGTGCACAACCAGGCCGTGGTTTCCCGCCTGAAGGACAAGGGCGCGGTATTTGTCAAGGAACTCGACGCGGTACCCTCCGGCGCGGTGGCGATTTTCAGCGCGCACGGGGTTCCCACCGCCGTTCACAAGGACGCCGAGGACCGCGCCCTGATGACGGTGGACGCGACCTGCCCGCTGGTGAAGAAGGTGCATTCCTCGGTGCAGCGCCATCACAAGAACAAGCGCCGCATCCTGCTGATCGGGCACCGGGGCCATCCCGAGGTGATCGGCACGATGGGCCAGCTCGACGCCGACGAGATCATCCTGGTCGAAACCCCCGAGGACGCCCTCTCGCTGCCCGATCTGGACGACGAGGAACTGGCCTATATCACCCAGACGACGCTTTCGATCGGCGAGACCCGCGACATCATCGAGGCCCTCAAGAAGCGCTTCCCCCACATCAAGGGCCCCGAGAAGGGCGACCTGTGCTATGCCACCACGAACCGCCAGAGCGCGGTGACGCAGATGGCCGAGAAGGTGGACGTCCTCCTGGTGATCGGTTCGAAGAACAGCTCGAACAGCAACCGCCTGCGCGAGCTGGGAGAACAGCTCGGCAAGACCTCCTACCTGATCGACGGGCCGCAGGACTTGCGCCGCGAATGGTTCGAGGGCGTCGAAAACGTGGGCGTGTCCTCCGGGGCGTCGGCCCCCGAGGATTTGGTGCAGGACGTGGTGCATTGGATCCAGCGGGAGTTTCCCGGCACCGAAGCCGAGGACTACGTGATCCTTGAGGAAAACGTGCGGTTTTCGCTTCCAGAGGTGTTGGCGGGAGTTTAGGGGAGAGGCAACAGGTTACAGGGGACAGGGAACGCCCGGTCTTCTTTTTCCTGCCGCGGCGGGGTCCTTTCGAGGAGGCTTGGAAGCGGCAGCCCGCCAAAACCCCCCAAAATCCACGGTTTAAGGCCCTAACTTCTTGTCATTCCCCAATTTCCCTGTGATTCCGGCGCTGGCTTTGTTAAGTTTACCACCCTAAGTTTCGACTGGTTTTCGCCAGTTTAGTCCGTTTCGCCAAAAAGAGGCAATCATGAGCCGTACATGTGAAATTACCGGAAAAAAGCGTCAGTCGGGAATGCAGGTTTCCCATGCCATGAATCACAGCCGCAAGTGGTTCGAGGTCAACATCCAGAAGAAGCGCTTCTGGGTGCCTTCCGAGAAGCGCTGGGTGACCCTGCGCGTGACCGGCGCCGGCATTCGCTATATCGCGAAGAACGGCATCGAGGCCGCCCTCAAGAAGGCCGCCGAGCTGACCAAGGCGTAAGTTTTTCGGAGCATCCTTGCGCGAGCGCGCAAGGCAACAAAAAACCCCGGACTCGCAAGAGCCGGGGTTTTTTGTTTCGCTTTTTCGAGGGCCTGAAACCGATTCCGGGATGGATCAGTTGTACGTCGTGTTGAACAGGATGTAGAACTGGTGCGAAGTCAGTTCGCCGCTGTAGTCGACACCCGAAGCTTCCTGGTCGTCCGCGGCCTGGAATCCGTATCCCGCGGAGACGCCAAGGCCCCAATTCGCGCTTACCCACCATTCCTTGCCCGCCTTCACGTGCAGCCCGTAGCCCCACTTTGAGGCGAAGTGCTCGTCGTCGACGGTAGACACCATGCGCGCGACGGAGACGGTTCCGCCCACGAACAGGTTATGAGGCATGAAATAACGCGTGAGGCCGATGCCGTAGGAATTGTCGCTGATGGCCAGGTCGCCAGGAGCGTCCAGTACCGCGCCGTTCATTTCAACCTCGGGCCTGGTGATGGTGCGGCCGATGATGTCGAAGCTGAGAATGAGGTTTTCCCGGACGGCCCCGCCTATTTTAAGGTCGGCCAGAATGCCTCCGCCTCGATAGAGGGTCTCATCCGCGGGCCGGTCGCTTCCCGACATGTCGATGACCGTGCCCCCGAAGGCGGGGCCGAGGTTCAGCGACAGGTAAAACCCGTCGTGGCGGTGGTAGCCGGAATAGCCCTTCCAGGCGTCGGGAGACGGCGGCGCGGGGGGCACGGGGGCCTGGGCGAAAAGCGCGGCAGGAATCAGGCAGAGCCAGAGCGATTTTTTCACGAGGGAAACGATTCGCGATCGAGGGGATTACAGCAGTTTCATCAAGACTGAAAAATCGGAATCCCCGAGGCCCTGAGCCATGCCCGCGTCGTATTGCTTCTTGAGGGCGCGGATCTGGGGAAGGCCGAGCGGAAGGCCGAGTTCTTCCATGCTTTCGAAGGCCAACCCGAGATCCTTGTGCATGTGCTTCAGGGAAAACTGGGGGGCGTAGTCGGCGGCGCGGAGCTTGGGCTCCTTGAGATCGGACATGGGAGAGCGCGCGGCATTGACCTTGAGCGCGTCGAAGTACACCGCGTCGGGGATGCCCGCCGCGCGCGCGAACCGCAGGCTCTCGGCGAGCGCCTCGGAGACCATGGCGATATTCATGTTCATCGCGAGCTTGAGGGCGGCGGCGCTTCCCAGCGGGCCGATGTGCAGGCGGACCTGCGACAGGCGCGCGAGCACGGGTTCGACGCGCTCCAGCAGCTCCCGGTCGCCGCCGACGTAGAACACCGTCTTGCGCTCCTGCGCGGCGGGCTTGCTGCCCGTGAAGGGGATTTCCAGGAAACGCGCGCCCGTTTTCTCGACGCGCGCGGCGAACTTCAGGTTCCACGCGGCGGAGACCGTGCTGGCCTGGCAGAGGATCTGCCCGGGCCCGAGGGCCCCGTTTTCAGTAATGATCTGGTCCAACACGGCGCTCACCGCGGGCGGATCGGCCACGACCAGGATGATGAGTTCCGCCCCGCGCACCGCTTCGGCGGGGTCGGACGCAAGGGGAGGAAGCCCCCCGAAATCCCTGGGAGTCCGGTTCCACACCGCGAGCGGCACGCCGTCCGCGTGGAGATTGCGCGCCCATTCCGCGCCGATGATGCCGAGTCCGAGTACCGCCGTCTTCATGTCGAATTCCTCCGGGAGA
>JAJNBB010000032.1 GCA_021155885.1 Fibrobacteria bacterium
GTCAGAACTTGTACGTGACGTTGCCGACGTAGCGCCGGGGGGATCCGGCCAGGAGGGTCCCGGAGGACCAGTAGCGCTCGTCCGTCAGGTTGTCCACCTTGAAGCCCAGTCGGTAGGCGGGCTGGTTGTAGAAGACGGTGGCGTCTACCGTGAAATATGCCGGGACCGTGAACACGAAGGTGCTCGTGTTCTGGTGGTAGCTCTCGCCCACGTAGTTGCCGCCCGCGCCGGCGCCCAGGCCTCGGGCGCGTCCTTCCTGAAGCTCGTAGGCGGCCCAGAAGTTGGCCGCCACCGCCGGCCCCGCCGACGTGGGGCGCCGGCCCTTGACGTCCGGATCGGCCCGGGTCATTTCCGAATGGTTCCACGCGTAGCCAAGGACGAGGTTCAGGCCATCGGCGGGCGCGGCGGCCACGTCCGCCTCCACGCCATAGCTGATTTGCGTGCCATCCTGGATGGAGTAAAAGGGATCCGAGGGATCGGTGCGCACGACGTCCTGCACCTCGATGCCGTAGGCGGCCAGCGTGCCGGTGAAGCGGCCCGCGAGCGCCTGCGCCTTGACCCCCAGTTCGCCTTGGTAGGCATGCTCGGGATCGAAGGCCTCGCCTCCGCGGCTGCGGCCGTTGACGTTGCGATAACCGCTCATGAGATTGCCGTAGAGCGAGACCTGGTCCTTCATGACCTGGTAAACGAGCCCCAGCTTGGGAGACCAGGCATCCTGACGGTACTTGCCGTAGGGCGCTTCCCCCAGCCCGGTGCTGCCGCCCTCATCTTCGAAGCGGTCCCAGCGGATCCCGAACAGGGCGGTGAAGCGATCGTTGAAGTGCACGGCGTCGGAGACATAGGCGTAGTAGTTGTAGTTCTCAGCGGTCCACATGCTCAGGGGGTTGGCGGCGATGCGGGCCCGGTATTGCTCGAGCCCCACGTAATAGTTCGATCCGGGCCCGACGTCGCGGTAGTTCACCGTGTCGCGGGTCACCACGTAAGGCCAGAGGTAGTCATGGACGTTCGCCCCGAAGCCCGCGAGCACCTGGTTGCGGATTTCTCCGAGACGCAAGTCGCCCCGGAAGTTCTGCTGGAACTGCCGGGTGTTCACCTTCCACGCCTGCCAGTCAAGGACGCGCGTGGCGAGGGAATCGTCGAAGGGATACAGGTAGATGCTGTAGAGGTTGGACTGGCTTCCGGTGGAGGCCAGCACGGTCTCCGAGGTCCAGGCGTCCGTCAGGCGATAATCCGCCTTGACGAAGAGGTTGTCGGTCCGGCTTTCGGTCTCGAGGCTGTTGTCGGTGAAGGAACGGAAGGGGTCGAGGCCCAGGGTCTCGATGGAGCGCGCGGTGGTCCCTCCGGCGACGTAGAAGTTGGGAACGGCCGTTCCGATCCGCCGGTAGATCTCCAGGTCCACGGTGAACTTCAGACGGTCGGTGACCTCGTAGACCAAGGTCGGGGCCAGGGTCCAGCTGTTGGCGAATCCCTGGTCCATGTAGCTTCCCTCATCGTGCTTGGCCGCATTGACGCGCAGCAACAGGGTCTTTTCGGCATTGAGGGGAGCGTTCACGTCCAGGGTGGTCCGGCGCTGGTTGAACGAGCCGCCCGAGACGGACGCTTCCCCTCCGAATTCCCGGTAAGGGGTTTTGGTGACGATGTTGAACAGGCCTCCATAGGATACTCCGGCGCCGCTGCCGAACAGCGCGCCCGCCGGCCCGCGAATGGCTTCCAGGCGCTCGACGTTCACCGGGTCGATGTCGGTGACCATGGTGGTCGACAGCCCGTTGCGCACGTTGGCGGCGGCCTCGAAACCGCGCGTGAAGAACTGCGAGTTGCCCTGCATCCAGGTGCCGCTGATCGTGGCGCCGGGAATGTTCTTGTAGAGGCCGTTGTAATCGGTGGTCAACTGCTGTTGCGCCAGTTCCTTGGGAACCACCGCGTACGCCTGCGGGTTTTCGAGGTTCTTGAGGGGGATGCGGGCGACTTGGTCCGATTCCTTGCGGAGGAGCGGGTTCGCCCGGCCCCGGATGACGGTGGCCTGAAGCTGATAGGTGCTGTCCGCCTTCGCGGTCGAATCGGCGACGGGCTGCGCGGTCGCGGCGGCGAAGCCCAGCAGGGCGGGTAGGAGAAGTCGGTGGACGATGTTCACGATGAATCCTTTCAAGAGACGGGTTTTGGTTTTTTCTTGTTGCGGCTTCTCCACATGAGGAAGCCGGTGACGGGGAGCGAGGCCGCGATCAGCGCGGCGAGGAAGGCCAGGATCCTGCCGGGAAGGCCCAGGATGGCGCCGATGTGGATGTCGTAGTACATGCGCTGCAGCTTGCCGGCGCGGGTCGACTTTTCGTAGCGGCCCCACTCGTGACGCACCGGAATTTCCCGCAGGGTATAGCGGTCGAAGTAGAGATAGTCCGTGCGATAATACACCGAGGAATCCAGGTAGGCGTAAGCGGTGATGGCCGCGGCGGGGGTTTGCGGCACGCGGACGCCGAGGGTGGTCGATCCCGGGGTGGCGCGCGCCACGCGCCAGGCGGAGTCGATGGCCTGGGGCAGGGGAAGCGCCCGCGCGGCGGCCGTGGTGTCGGAGGCCCCTTCGCTCCAGGGGACGGGTTGCCGGCCCCCCGAGACGACGCGGTATACCGCGTTCGCGAACCCTTCGAAGCTCCAGGCCAGTCCGGTCAAGGCGATGCACAAGGCGATGAGCGACCCGTAAAATCCGAGCACCGCGTGAAGATCGTAGCGGCGGCGCTTCCACCCGGTATTCCATTTCACGGCGAGGCGCTGCTTCAAGGCCGCGCGGTGGCGGGGCCACCACAGCACGAGGCCGCTGAGAAGCAGGAGGACGAAGACCAGCGTGGCGTAGGAAATGACGACGTGGCCGGCCGCTTCCGGAAGCCAGAACCGCGTGTGCCCGTCCATCGCGAACTTGAAAAAATTGAATTCGTTTTGGCGGTCCGCGACGTGAAGAACGCGCGCGGTCGCCGGATCCAGAAACACCTCGATCCAGTACTCGTTCGTGCCGTCCTTCTGCCGGTAAAATTCCACGGTGGCCGCGCGGCCCGGCCCATAGTGATAGACGGCGGAAGGCTGCTTGCCCGGAGCGGCTTTTTCCGCCGCGCGCATCAGCGCGGAAGGCGGGAGGGGGGAGGCGGCGGCGGGCGCGAAGCGATAGGGTTCCGTGAGATCCCGCAGTTCCCTTTCGAACGCCAGGATGCATCCCGTCGCGCCCAGGACAAAGACGACCAATCCCGAAGCGAGCCCCAGCGCGAGGTGGGCGAGGCGGATCCAACGTTTCAACATAACGGACTTTCGGTGAAGGTCGGGGGCGAAGGCATCATTCGAGCCGGAACTCGTACTGTTGGCGGAACCGCGCGGTCACGCGCTTCCCGTCGCGGATGGGAGGCTGAAAGACGATTTGCCGCACGGACCGCGCCACCTCGGGATCGAAGTCGCGGCCCCCGCTTTTCTCCACCTCGACCTGCGTCACGCGGCCCAGCGTGTCGATCGTGATCAGCACGGTGAGGGACGCCTCGAGGCCGCGCTCCAGGGCGCGCGGCGGGTATTCCGGAGCCTTTCCCTTCAGGATGCGCGGGGCCTGGTCCATCAGCGGGGGCATCGCGGGCAGCGCCGCGACGGGAGCCTTCACCACGGAGTCGGCCTCCGTCATCAAGGTGTTTCCGGTCGCCACGGCCATGTCGCCCCCTTCGCCGAGCGTTTCCTCTTGAATGCCGAATTGCGGAGGCGGAGCTTCCGCCGGCGCGACTTCGGGTAGGACGGGCCGCGGGGAAGGGTCGGGCGGGGGCGGGGGTAGGTCCTCGAGGACAAAAATTTCTTCCGAGGCGGGCGCCCTGGGCGCCTCATCCCCATACAGCCATATCCCCGCCGCGGCGAGGAGTCCGCTGGCCAGGATGGACAGGACCCAGCGCGCGCGGTTTATGCGACGCGCGCGGGGCGGCGGCGTTTCCGGCAAATGCAGGGTGACCGCCGCGAAACGGGCAGGCGAAACGGAACGGCGCCAACGGTCGTTGCGGGAGCGCTTGTTCAGGCTGCGTTTCCTGCGGGGAAGGATCATCCGGGCGCCGACACCTTGAGGGCGTACTTGCGCACGCCCGCGTTCTTCACCCAGTCGAGAAGCCGCACGACGTCCTCGTACAGCAGGCGCTGGTCGGCCGCGATGAGCACCTGGTGGGATGAATCGCGGGCAATGCTCGCCCTCAGGGACGCCGTGACGTGCGCGGAGTCTGCAGGTTGCCCGTCCAGGTACACGCGGCGATCCAGATCCATGGTCAGGCCCGAGGCCTTCGGGGCCGCCTGGCCTGCGCTCGCCGCCGTGGGAACGCGGACGGGAATCTCCCGCGATTCCAGCAGGGAAGAGGAAATCATCACGAGGATCAAAAGCACCAGGAACACGTCCACCAGGGGCGTGATGTTGATGGAGGTGATGCCGTCCTCGTCTTCTTCCGGGGCGGCGGCCATCAGTAGGCCTCCTTCGCGACGGCCTGCAGGCTCCGCGCGATCATGAGGCCGCGCATTTCGCGCAGCGCGTTCAGGGTTTTTCGGATGCGGGCCTTCAGGAGGTTGTAGAGTACGACCGCGGGAATGGCGACGAAGAGGCCCGCCGCCGTGGCGATCAACGCCCCGGAGATGGCCGCCATCACTTCGACGCCCCCTCCTCCCGCGTCCGCCATTTGCCGGAATGCCCCCAGGATTCCGAGCACCGTGCCCGTCAATCCGAGGAAGGGGGCGTTCGCGCCCACGGTTCCCAGGTAGTGCGCGCCTCGTTCGAGCATTTCGCGCTCGCGGCTTTCCTGGGTTTCCAGAACTTTTTCCAAGGCTTCGGGACAGAGATGCGTGTTGTTCAAAGCCGCCCGCATCAGGCGATCGGCCATACCGGCCTCGCCGGCGGCGATTTTTCCGGGCAAATGGAAGCGCTCGACTTCCTCGGATAAGTCCTTTTCAAGGCGTCCGCGCCAACGCGTCGCGCCTTCCGCGGCACGGCCCACCGCGCGCCAGCGCCGCGCGAACACAGAGACGCAGGCGATCCCCAACACGACCAGCAAAAGAAGGATCCCGCGTTCGGCGGTATGCAGCAGGTTATTCAAAATCAGGGCGTTCATCGGAGGTCCTTGTCGCGGGCGGCGCGAGGTGCGCGTCCGGTTCCCATCGGTTTATAAAGAATGAGACTTAATCTCATTTAATAGTAAGGCCTTTCCCGTTCGAAGGGAAGTGGCGATCTTCGGGACGCTCCTAGCGCTGTTCCTAATGCTGTTCCTAACGGTTGTCGCCACAATGGAAAGCGCCGGACCCGGCACCCCCGGTCGCGCGCCCGGAGGCGAACGAACCGGAGAAACCCGCGCGAAGAGCCCACCTATCCGGTTGGGTCCTATGCCGGGCCGACGCTTAAAGTTCAAGTATCCAGTTCCGTCTCCGTGGGGAGGGCGGCAAAGCCCCGCAACGCCGCATTCCGGGCCTCGAACATGAAGTGCGCGGAATCCAGCAGCCACAACAACTCCCCGACTTCCGGCTCGCCCAGCAGGAAAGCAATCGCGCCTTCCTCGGTGCGAAAAGCGAAACGTCCGCCCTCCCGAAGTCGTTTTCGTCCCAGGGGACAGGTCACGGTTTCCACCAGGCGCGCATGGAATTCCCGGTAGCGGGGGGGAGGAAGGGCCAGCCAGTAGCCGCGGTACTGCAGGACCAGGACATCGCGGCACGTGCAGTACCGCACCCATCCATGGGTCGTGGCGAACAGCAGGCTGGCGTTTTCTGGAGAATGGCTTTCGCGCTCCACGTGCGTTTCCTTTTGTTTCGAATCCAAGTTCGAAATTTAACGGACCATTGATAGACTGAGACTTAGTCTCAATATTATATTAATATCCGAAAAATGAACGGCGAGCGGAGGGCGTGCTCCTAAGGAACCCGCCACAGGCCGCAAGGAGCAGAACGTGTCGAACGAAACCTTTGGAAAAATTCCTGATGAAGCCCCCCGGAAGAAGCTGCTGGATCTGGTGAAGGAACTAGGCAATGTTTCGGAGGCGTGCCGGCGCCTGGGCGTCGATCGTTCCGTCTATTATCGATCGCGCCGGCGGAGCGAGGGGGGAGAGGCTCCCGGGCGTTCCCCCCTGGCCAAGCCTCCCGAACTGGAGAAACGCCTTATCGCGCTGTGCTTGGAATACCCGGAGTGGGGATGCGACCGGCTGGCCTATTATCTCACCCTCAAGGGAAGCCCCTTGAGCTCGCCCACGGCCCAAAAAATTCTGATGCGCCACAACCTGGGAAGAAAAGCGGCGCGTCTGGCGGCGGCGCTCGCCGGAAAAGACGCGTCCTAGATCCGGCAACTCAAAAGCCTTCCGTGAGGAAGGCCAGGGCGCGTCTATCCGGGATACCGGCCGTGGGCGCGGGGATGCCTACATCCCGCCGCCGCCCATGCCGCTGCCGCCGGTGTTATTGGCGCCGCCGCCCACGGCCGGGGTGATGACCGGCGTATTCGGATTCGTGCGGGCATCCAGCGAATCGGCGGCGGTCCCGGCGCCGTCCCCGGTTCCCACGCCTGCTCCCTGGCCGTCGGTGCCCGCGGCCTCGGGTGGTACGTTGCGCCGCGTAACGGTGACCTTGATCGTCTGGGTGATCTGCGGGTCGAACGGGCGATGATCGCCCTTCGCGAACTGCAGCGTCAGCGTGTGCTCGCCTTCGGGCAGGTCCAGCACCGCCTCGGTCTGCCCCTGGCCGTAGTGGATGCGCTGCGCGTCGCTCGGGATCGGGTCCATCGACATCGAGACGGGGACGTCGACGAGAATGTGGAAATGGCCGCGTCCCTCGTTCACGCCGTTTGCCGCTGGCTCGACCACGAGGTTCTCGGCCTTCATTTCGACCGTGAACGGACTTTCGACCTGCGCGCCGTCCTGCAGGTTTCCGAAGTACACCTTGCCCTTGTTCTTTCCGCAGGCGGTCAGGCCGAGGGCGAGCGCGGCGGCAGCCAGGCTAAGCGATGAGAATTTAAGCGAAAGTCGTGATGATAGAATCATTTTGTTCCTCCGGGTTGGGATCCGTAAGGAACATACACGGTTTCCGGCCGGGGGCAATCGGCGGTTTTACGCGTTTTTAACGGCGAGCCAGGCCCATCCCGCGAGGAAGCACAGCCCGCCGATCGGGGTGACGGCGCCGAGCGGCTTGATGCCGCTGAGGGCGAGAGCGTAGAGGCTGCCGGAGAAAACCACGACGCCCGCGAGGAAAAGGCCGGCGGCGGTTTTGACGTCCGTGCCGCCGGCGGTTCGGGCGTACAGTCCCAGCGCCAGCAAGGCGACGGCGTGCAGGAGATGGTACAGTACGGCGGTGTTCCAGATCTGCAGGGCCGCGGGGGACAATCGGTCCTTCAGCGCATGCGCGCCGAAAGCGCCCAGGGCCACTCCCAGAAAACCCAGCACGGCGCCGACGCGCAGAATATTCATCAGACTTCTCCTGTTTTCCGGGCGCGAATAAAGCCGCCCTTTCCGTCCGGAAGCTTTACCGAGAGCCATTCCCCGCGCCGTTCCACGATGTCGAAGACGGTGCCTTCATGCGCGCGGAACAGCAGCTCGTATTTTTCGCCCGGGCCGCTGTAAAGTTCCGCCACGGGTTCGAGCACCACCGCGCGCCGCGCCGTTTCCTGATCGCGGACGCGGAGCCAAAGCGATGGCGAAAACGCCAGGAGGCCGCAGAAGGCCATTACGGAAAGGGCGACGGCCGCGACGCGTCCGAGGGCTCCCGCGAACAATCCCCACGCAAGTCCGGCGAACCCCAGCGCGAAAAGCCCGAAGGCGGTCCATATTCCGGCCCGAAGCGAATACCCCGCGTGCAGGTTCCAGACCGCCTGGGTAAAGGCGTTGGAGGCGGGTTCGACGGGTTTGTCCACGATGCGGGACCGGGCGAAGCGCAGATTGAACTCGATGTCGGGGTCGGCGGGCGCGAGCTTGCGCGCCCGCTCGTACGCCAGGATCGCGCCGCCCAGGCGGTTCAGGCGGAACAGGGCGTTTCCCTGATTGTAGTAGACGCGCGCGTCGGCGGCGCCGGCCGCATGGGCTTTTGCATAGGCGGCCGCCGCTTCCTCGTAGCGTCCCTGTTCGTAGGCCGCGTTGCCGGCGCGGAACGCGGCGGTGGCCGCGGGCAAATCGGGTTTCGCCCAGGCGATTTCGGCGCACAGCATCCCGAGTGCGATAAACGCGATGTGGAGGGGGCGTCTCATCAGGCGAGCTCCTTGTCCAGGCGGCCAAGAAGCTTTTCCCCGGCTTCCAGGTCCCGTTGCATTTCTTCCCCGGAGGGCGCTATGCCGGCGAAGAGCACGAAATCGCAGCGTTGCATGAGGGCATCGTAGGCCTCCGCGGTTTCCGCGGCGGCCCCGCGGCGCTCCAGGCGCACGAGCGCTTCGGGATGCGTGAGCCCGCGGAATTCCTGGTTGAGCTTGTCTCCCGCGAAGGCGAGCAGCGATTCGGAAAGGGCGCGGTAGAATTCGCGGCCCTGTCCGGCCGCTTGCGCGGCGCGCGCGGCCTTGAGGCGCTTGCGAAGCTTCGAGGCGGCCTGGGTCCGGCGCGAGTAGGCGGTGTCGGAGCGCAGGCGATCGCGCCGGCGGCGAAGGGCGAAGGCGCCCGCCAGCGCGAGGGGCGGGAGCAGGACCAGGCCGTAGAACCCGGCATGGTGGTAGGGGAGATCGGCATCGTCGCGCAGTAGCGCGTCCTCCGAGGGGAGTTGCTTCAGGTAACGGATGTCGGAACCGAGTTCCGAGATCTCGCGCTGCGCGATGAACCCGCCGCCGGACCCCGCCTTTCCGGGCGTGACCTTCAGGGTCAACGCCGGCGCCCCGGCGGTCAGGTAACTTCGGCGTTGCGGGTCGAAGTAGGGGAAGGAAATTCCCTGCAAGGTCTGGACGCCCTCGCGCGAGGGGATCAGGACGTACTTGAAGGTCTTGGTCGTCCACAAGCTCGCGCCCTCCACGACGGTTTCGGCCGACTCCTCGGGTTCGTACACCTCGAAATAGGGCAGCGGGGGAAGCACGGGGCGGGTGATGGACTTCGGCTGGCCGTTGCCCCGGATACGGATAGTGAGGGTGACGGCGTCTCCCGCGGCGGCGGTGTTCTTGTCCAGGCGGGCGGATAGCGAGTAATTCCCCACCGATCCGGTGAAGCCCGCCGGCGCTCCGGGCGGGAGGGGAAGGGCTTCCATGCGCAGCGGGGCCGCCACCGCGGTCAGGGTGACCACGCGGCCGCCGCCCCCGCCGAAAAAGGCGTCCTCGAAGGCCTCCATCATTGACTGCCCCTGCGAACCCGGGTTGCGACGCACCTGGCGGTATTCCACAGGGATTCCCTCGAGCGATACGGGTCCCGCGATCAGGGGGAACAAGGCGATGCGAATGTCGAAGACGCGGGTTTCACGTCCGTCCACCGTGGCGGTGTGCGGCGCGATTTCCTTGTCGAGCTGCTGGAAAAAAACCTTTTGGCCGATGAGCTTCTGTAAATTCTGGGGCAGGCTGATGGACTGCACGCCCTCCTTGGGCACGATGCGCAGGGTGAATAAAACCTGCTCTCCCACGAAGGCGCGGCCCTTGCTCACCGAAGAGCGCGTCGAAAGCCCCGACTCCGACTTGGTCACGGTTAAAACCGCGTTTCCGAGATCCTTGTGAAAATCCTTGTGGTCGTAGCGGATCGGCCCGAGGGTGAACGTGCCGCTTTTCAGGGGCGTGAGGGTGTAAAGGAAGTCGGTGATGAACTGTTCATTGCGCGAAACCGCACCGTTCACGACGGTGATGTTCGAGCTCGAGGAATACGAAACGTTCCTGGTGACGGTGAAGGGCTCCAGTCCCTCCACCTTGGGCCAGGGCAGGTCTTCCTTTTTGTCGGATAGAACCTGGACTTGCAACTGGACGGCCTCGCCGACGAAGGCCTGCGAGGTGCTCAGTCCGATCTGGGCTTCGCGCACGGCGGCCGCGGCGCGGGTCGCGCCCAGCGCCGCCAGCAGCGCGAGGCCGAGGGCGAATCGCCGCGGTTTCCAGTCCCTGTCCAAAATAGCGCGCATCACCAGTCCTGATCCGTTTCCATCCGTTGGCGCAGCCGCTTCTGCCGCTCGCGCTGTTCCTTCTTCTCGTCGTCGGCGAACGAATTTAACAATCGCTTCGCCTCTTCTTCGCTCATCTCCCCGGGGGGCGGAGCCCCGGCCGGGTTCTTTCCGCTTTTGCCGTCCTTCCCGTCGTCCTTGGGTTCGGGCGGTTGCTGTCCGTCCTTGTCCTTCTTGTCCTTGTTCTTCTCCGGCTTCTTCTCGCCGTCTTTTTTGTCCTTGTCCGGATCGTTCTTGCCCTTGTCGTTCTTTTTTTTATCGTCCTTTCCGTCGCCTTTTCCGCCGGAAGGATTCTTGTTCGGGTCGTTCGGGTCCTTCAGCTGCCCGGCGAGCGCGGTTAGCCGGCGGTCGTTCGGGTATTGCCTCAGGCCCTCTTCGACCTCGACGCGGGCTTCCTGTATTTTGCCCGCGATATATTTATAGGAACCTGCGTGGAAGTAATCCTCGGCGCTTTTTCCCGCGGCGGGACGCGCGCCCGCCACAAGCGCGAGCAGAAACACGAGCACGACGGTCCGCGCGCTCATATGCCCAGCCCCTTTTGAAGTCCCCGCGGATCGCGGGGGGCGAGGGGAGCGGGGGTTTGCCCCTTCTGGATCTGGATCACGTCCTCCAGGCGCTTCAGGTGGCTGCGGTAGGACGCGGCCGTGGGGTCGGCGCGCAGGATATCCTCCAGCACCGCCTTCGCCTCGGCATACCGCCGCTCTTGCGCCAGCTGCAGCGCGCGCGCGAGGGCCTCTTGCGCGCGCTTGCTGGGCTCCGGCTGCTTCGGGTCCCCGGCGTTTTTCTTTTGCTGCTCCTGCCGCTTGAGCAATTGCTGGAGCAGGGTTTGCGCGCGCTCCAGATTATGCTTCGCGTCGCGGTTTTCCGGGTCCAGCTGCAGGGTTTTTTTGTAGCGGGCCAGCGCCTCGCGCAGGTCGCCGATCGCCTGGTCGGCCGCGGTGGAGTCGGCGGCCGCGCCCTTCTGGTAGTGGGCGTTGCCTAGGTTATAATGCGCGCGCGCGGCGAAGGCGGAATCGCGCGCGGTTTTCAGCGGTCCCTTCAATTGCTTGAGGGCCTGCCCGTAGGCCTCCGCCGCCTCGGCGTAACGCTTTTGCTTGTACAGCGCGTTGCCGGCGTTGAAGGGGAGCGCGGGATCGGCCGGCCGTCCCCCGGCGCGGTCCTCCGCGTCGGCCTGCGCATACTTGCGCAGGGCCCCCTCATAATCCCCCTTCCCGTAGGCCTTGTTTCCCTGCTTGCCCGGGGGGGCCTGCAGCCAGAAGGCGCGCAGGATCCTGGAGAACAGGCCGGGCAGAGACGCCGGCGGTGCGTCCTGCGCGAAGGCGGGAGCCGCCAGCAGGAGGGCCAGCAAGGCGGACGGAACGATCCGTGTCCGGAAGCTCACGAGAACCTCCCCGACCATGCCTTGCGCCGCCGGCGGCGGTCGGAAAGCAGCATCTCGGCCACGAGGAAGAAAAGCGCCGCGGCCAGCGGGAGCTGGAATCGGTCCTCGAAGCGCGAGAAGCGCCGCGAACCCTGTTCGCGCTTCTCCATGGAGTTGATGGCCTCGAGCACGTCGAGCAATTCGAAGCGTCCCGGTTCGGCGTGATAGAACTTCCCCTTGGTGACCTTGGCGATTTGCATGAGGAGTTCGGGATCCATGCGGGTGGACACGAGGTTGCCGTACCTGTCTTTTTTGTAGGACTTGTTTCCCGATTCGTCGAGGACGGGGATGGGAACGCCCGTGACCGAACCGATGCCCACGGTATACACGACGACGCCCTGCTCGGCGGCCTGCTCCGCGACTTTCAACGCGCGGCCGCCGTGGTCCTCGCCGTCGGTGAGCACAACCATCACGCGGTATTTTCCCCCGCCCGCGGTTTTCGGAAAGGCTTTCAGCCCCTCTTCCAGGGCCCGGGCGACGTTGGTGCCGGGCGCGTCGATCAAGGTGGGATCGAGCACGTCCAGGAAGATGCGGAAGGCGCCGTAATCCGAAGTCAGCGGGCATTGCAGGAAGGCGTCGCCGGCGAAGGCCACCAGGGCCACCCGGTCCCCGCTGAGGCGCTCGGCGAAGCGCTGGATTTCCTGCTTGCTGCGCGCGAGGCGGTTGGGCTTGATGTCCTCGGCGTACATCGAAAGCGAGACGTCCACGGCCACGACCACGTCCAGCCCCTTGCGCTGCACGATCTCCTGCTTGGCGCCCCATTGCGGGCGGGCGATCGCCAGCGCCAAAAAGAGGACGGCCAGCAGAAGCAAGGTCATTTTCACGATCTGGCGGGGGAGGCTGGTGCCGGCCACCAGGCGCCGAAGCATTTCGCTCTCGGCGAAGCGGCGCAGCACGGCCGCCTTGCGCCACAGGGCCCAGGCGAAAAACAGGGCCAGCGCGGGGACGAGCGCCAGCAGCCACAGCAGGGAAGGGTCGCCGAACCGCATCAGGGGGCCTTCCGGAAGCGGGTTTGCGCCAGCACGATCTCGGCGAGCAGGAGGAGGAGCGCGGCCCAGGCGAGCTTCATGAAGAGTTCCCCGTAGCGCGTGTGGGTGGAGGTCTTGATCTCGGTCCGCTCCAGTTTGTCGATGGAGGCGTAGATCGCCGCGAGCGCCTTGGGGTTCTGGGCGCGGAAATACCTGCCGCCGGTCAGGGCGGCGATGTCGCGCATCATGGGTTCGTCGATCTGGGTGGGAACCATCACGACGCGCTTGCCGAACATCGGGTCATCCACCTCGAGCGGCTGGTCGCCGTCCTTGCCGACGCCCACGGTATAGATCTTGATGCCCAGCGCCTTCGCCGCGCGCGCGGCGGTGAGGGGGGAAACCTCACCGGCGTTGTTGACGCCGTCGGTGAGCAGGATCATCACCTTGCTTTTGGCGCCGGCGCCGCGCAGCCGGTTGGTTCCGTTCAGGATGGCCGTGCCGATGGCGGTTCCGTCCTCGACGCGGCCGAAGTCCACCTGCCGCAGAAGCTGCACGAGCACGTCGTAATCCAGCGTCGGCGGGCATTGCGTGTAGCTGCGCCCCGAGAACACCACGAGGCTGATGCGGTCGTGCTTGCGCCCCATCACGAAATCCTCCAGCACCTGTTTCGCCACGGTGAGGCGGTTCCTGGGCCGGAAGTCCATCGTCTTCATCGAGGTCGAAACGTCCAGCACCAAAGCGATGTCGATGCCCAGGGCGTTCATCTCCTCGAGGCTTTCGCTCGACTGGGGGCGGGCCAGGGCCAGGATCAAAAGCGTCACGGCTGTCAGGCGCAGCACGATCAGGACGTGCCGCAATTTCTGGCTCCAGGTGGCGGGCAGTTGGCGCAGGCCGGCGGTGGCCGGGAAGCGGATGCTTGCCCGTCGCTTTCCTTCGCGGCGCGCGGCGTCCCACGCCAGCAGGGGCACCAGCAGCAACAGCCACAACGCCCAGGGACTGTGAAAGTGGGGCAGCGCGAACGGCAGCATCAGGCGGTCTCCGCCGGGGGCTTCCCCGATCCGACCCCGGTCGGATCGGGCTTTGTGGCGCGGAGGAATTCGCGCGCGGCCTCGATCTGGCGCGCGGCCTCGGCCTCGGCGAGCGCGCCCGTGGCGTATTTCACGAGGTCCAGGTCCCCGGTGAAGGTCCGCAGCCACTCCTGCTGTTGCGGCGCCAGGGGCAGCAAGGAGGCGCGCTGGATCAGTTCCTCGGTCGTGGCCTCCATCGCGTCGATGTCGTAGCGCCGCCCGAGGTAGGCCCGCATGATCTCGGAAAGGGTGAAGGCGAATTCGCGTCCGCGGCCCTGCGAGGGCAGGCCGGCCTGCTCCAAGGCGCGCAGCTTTTCAAGCGCGTCTTCATAAGGGGGCAGGGGCGGGCGGGAGGCGGCGGGAAGCTTGCGCGGATGCTTCTTTCGCCAGTCGCGGTAGAACCAGTACCCGACCGCCGCCGCGGCGAGGGCGATGAGGCCCCAGGGCACGGTGCCGCGAAGAGGCTCGGGGCCGGTGATGTCGGCGATGTCGCGCGTGTTTTCCGGGGAAACGCGGCGTACGCGCACGACAGTGGCCGGGGTATACAGAACCAAGGGCGTCGTGTCGGGTCCGTGCCGGTATTCCACCCGCTGGGGCGGCAAGGTATCCGGCCCGAGGGTGTAGGAAGAGAGGGTCAGCGCATGGGTCACGAGGGTCCGCCCGTCGGCGGCCTTGCCCGGGACGATGCGGTAGTTTTGGACCTCGAAGTGGCCTATGTTGCCGCGCACGGCGGGCAGGTCGACGCGTCCGTCCGGGTGCCGCACCGTGATCTCGTAATGGACGACGTCGCCGACGGTGATCTCCGTGCGGTCGACGTGCGCCGTGACCTCGACGTCGGAGGGGGAGGGGAAGACGGGATATGCAATGAGGAGGGCCAAGAGCATGGACGAGGGACGGGGGACGGGGGATAGGAGTGAACATTTCACGAAAGCACGAAGTGCTTTGGGAGGAGAAAGCCTCCCCCGTCCCCCGTCCCCCGTCCCTCGTCCCATTCTCTTACCCACGCTTCGCCGCCCTTTTCCGGAAGTACTGGATCAACGGCTGGATGGTGGCGTCGTAGTCGCGCTGCACGAGGATGTCGATGAGATCCACGCGCGTGCGGCGGAACAGGGCGTGCAACTTCGCCTTGTCGGTTTCGGCCTGCGCGCGGAAGGCCTCGCGGAGCGCGCGGCTGCCGGTGTCGAGCAGGGTCACCTCGCCCGTTTCGGCGTCCTCGAGTTCGAGGAAGCCCACGTCGGGAAGTTCCCGCTCGCGGGCGTCGTTCACGGCCACCGCTACGGCGTCATGCCGGCGCTGCAGGAGCTTCAGGGGCTTTTCGAAATCGGGAGAGACGAAGTCGGAAACCAGGAACACCACCGCGCGGTGACCCAGGAGGCGGTTGGCGTGGGCCAGCGCCCCCGCGAGGTCGGTGCCCTTTTCCTGGGGCTTGTGGTACAGCAGTTCGCGTATGACCCGCAGCACGTGCTTGCGGCCCTTCTGCGGCGGGATGAACTTCTCCACCTTCGAGGTGAAGATCAGCAGCCCCACCCGGTCGTTGTTCTGGATCGCGGAGAATGCGAGCAGGGCGCTCAACATCGCCATCACTTCGCCCTTCATCTCGCGGCGGCTGCCGAAGTCTCCCGAGGCCGAGGCGTCCACCATCAGCAGCACCGTGAGTTCGCGCTCCTCGGTGAAGACCTTGACGAAGGGGTGTCCCGCGCGCGCGGTGACGTTCCAGTCGATGGTGCGGATCTCGTCCCCCGGCACGTACTCGCGCACTTCCGAAAACTCCATGCCCCGCCCCTTGAAGGAGGAGGAATAGGCGCCGGACAAAACCGAGTTCACCACGCCGCGCGCGCGGATCTCGATCTGGCGGACCTTGCGGAGAATCTCGGAGGGAATCATGGGGAAAGAAAAGTTGGGAGTTGTGGGTTGGGGGTTGGGAGCAGGGCGCTGGCTGAAACACGCAGGCAGCCTGCGTTTGTTTTAACCCCCAACTCCCAACCACCAACCCCCAACGCTTGGTTCATTTACGGTACTTCCACGCTGTCGAAGATGCGCTGCACGATGTTTTCCACGCGCATGTCCTCCGCCTCGGCCTCGTAAGTCAGCACGATGCGGTGGCGCATGACCTCCATGCCGATGGCCTTGATGTCCTCGGGCGTCACGTAGGCCCGGCCGCGCAGCAGGGCGTGCGCCTTGGCGGCGCGGGCGAGGCTGATGCTGGTGCGGGGGGAGGCGCCGTATTCGATGAACCCGGCGATGTCCTTGAGGCCGTGGCCGGCGGGGTCGCGCGTGGCGGCGACCAAGGTGACGATATAGTCCAGGATCTTTTCATCCATGTAGATGCGGCTGCAGAGTCCCCGGCAGCGGAGGATGTCTTCGGCGGTCGCGACGTGCCGGGATTCGCCGATGCCCGCGCCCGAAACGCGGTTGACGATGGCCTTTTCCTCCTCGGCGGTGGGGTAACCCATCACCACCTTCAGCATGAAGCGGTCGACCTGGGCCTCGGGCAGCGGGTACGTGCCTTCCTGCTCCAGCGGGTTTTGCGTGGCGAGCACGAGGAACAGCGGGGGCAGGGAATAGGTGGTGTCGCCGATGGTGACCTGTTTTTCCTGCATGGCCTCGAGCAGCGCGGACTGGACCTTCGACGGCGCGCGGTTGATTTCGTCGGCGAGCAGGATGTTCGCGAAGATCGGGCCCTTGCGCACGTTGAAGTCCCCGCTCTTGGGGTTGAACACCAAGGTGCCCACCAGGTCGGCGGGAAGCAGGTCGGGCGTGAACTGCACGCGGCTGAACGCCCCCGAGATGGAGGAGGCGAGGGCCTTCACCGCGGTCGTCTTGGCGAGTCCCGGCACGCCCTCGAGCAGCACGTGTCCGTCCGCCAGCAGGCCGATGAGCAGGCTCTCGAGCATGTGCTTTTGTCCCACCACGGTGCGGCTCATTTCGTCGAGGATGCCGCGCAGGAAGGCGCCTTCGTCGCGCACCTGCGCGGTCAGGGCCTGCAGGTCCACGGTCGCTTGGGGCGAGGATGCGGTGTTGGTCATGAATGCTTCTCCAGGGTGACGGAAGACGTTTCACCGGGCGCTTGCGGCGCCAGGCAGATTTTCAGGTGGCGGCAGGCGTCCCGCAACGCGTGCGGTTCCTTGCGCCCGCCCGCATAGCGGGCCTCGTGGAAGAGATCCCGTAATTTAGTCCAGCTTTGCTCCCATTCGGGTCCGCGGGCGGGCCTTCGCGCGAGATACTGGTCCAGGGCGGCCTCGAAGCGCACCTCGCGCATCCGGGAAATGCCCAGGTCGCGGCACAGGTAGGCCACGCACAACTGCTCGGCGTCGCGGAGCCACGCCCGGCTGTCGGCCGCTTCGCAACGGGCCTTCAGCTCGGCGACGCTCCGGGCGAAGACGTCCCCGGGCTCCTCTCCCGGGGGCCGGGACCGCCGTCCCCGCCTCGCGGCCGCGAACCACAGGCTCGCGAGCGCGGCGAAAGCCAGGAAGGCCGCGCCCCCCCAAACTCCCTTGCGCTCGAGAACGGGGATCCGGGCGGGCCCTATTTCCAGAGCGGAACCTTCCACCGGGATGGATTCGATGCGGTCCCCGTTCCGGTCGGAAAGGCCGTAGCGATAGCGCAGGAGAAAGGGGGCGACGCGTCCGAGGCCTTCTTCGCGCGCCACGAGCCGGTAGGAATATTCGCTGACGTTGCGGACGAAGCCGGCGGAGGCGGTTTTCCGGTGCGCGGCCGACTGGCCGATCACGGTGAAACCGGGGGTCTTCAAATCGTCGCGGGGAGGAAGCACCATGAGGGCGGCGGGCACGTCGCGCCATTCCACCCGCAGCCGGTATTCCAGGGTATCGCCCGCGCGCGCGCGCTGGACGGAGAAGGATCCTTTCGCGGTCAACCCCGCATCCGGCCCGGCGGGCTCGGCCAAGGCGGGTCCCGGCCCCGCAAGCAGGGCCATGGACAAGGCCGCCCAGGCGGCGGGGCGTTTCATACGTCTACAGGGCATCCTGTCGGGCATCCTATCAGGCATTATTCGGGCATCGGCTCGCGGGCAAAGGTCCCCAGTCGGATCGCGGGGTAAACTACCAAAAGTTTTATCTTGAATCCATGTACGCCCCGCCCCGTTCCTCGTTGCTGGAAACCTTGGTGGACCGGCTCGCCGGCCTCCCCTCCATCGGCCGCAAATCGGCCCAGCGCCTGGCCTACCATATCCTCGCCGCTCCCCTCGAGGAGGTCGAGGCCCTGAGCGATTCCCTGCTGAACGCCCGGCGCAGCGTGCGCCCCTGCGCCCTGTGCGGCAACCACGCCGAGGAAGAGCGTTGCGCGCTGTGCCGGAACCCCCGTCGCGACGCCGCCCAGGTGTGCGTGGTGGAGCGACCCTCCGACGTGGCCGCTTTCGAGCGGCTCGGCACCTACCGGGGCCTGTACCACGTGCTCGGCGGCACGCTTTCGCCGCTCGACGGCGTGGGCCCTGCCGAACTGAACCTCGCTTCCCTGTTCACCCGCGAAGGGGTGGAGGAAATCATCCTGGCGCTGGGGACCCACGCCGAGGGCGAGGCCACCTCGACCTATATCGTGCACCGCCTGCAGGGCCGTCCCCTGCGCATCACCCGCCTCGCGCGGGGCCTGCCCGCCGGAAGCGACCTGGAATTCGTCGACGAATTGACCATGAAAAGGGCGCTGGACGGACGGGTGGACCTGGGGACGAAGTGAAAAGGTTGTTAGTTGATGGTTCTCGGTTGTTGGTAAACGCAAAACAAAAAAAGGCTGGACTTAGTTATCGGTTTTGAGGGTAAAACCTTGTTTTTCTCCAACAACCAACAACTAACAACCAACAACTTCCCCCTATGAAAATCCTCTCCGCCGAAATCACCACCACCGCCGCGGACGAGCGGGGCTTTCCCACGGACGGCCTGCCCCAGATCGCCCTCGCCGGCCGTTCGAACGCGGGGAAGTCCTCCCTGATCAACGCCCTGTGCGGGTCCAAGGGGCTCGCCCGCGCCAGCCAAAAGCCGGGCAAAACGCAGCTGGTCAACTTTTACCGCATCAACAACGCCTTTTACCTGGTGGACCTTCCCGGGTTCGGATACGCCAAGGTGGATCCGGAAACGCGCTTCAAGATGGAAGTGCTGCTCCACAACTACGTCAAGGAATCTCAGGAATTGCGCGGGGTATTGTATCTGGTGGACCCGCGGGTTCCCGACAGCGCGGTGGACCATCAGGCGCTGGAATGGCTGCTCGACAGCGGTCGCCCCCTGCTGGCCCTGGCCACCAAGGCCGACAAGCTGAAAAAAAGCGCGCTCGCGGGAGCGCTGCGCGAGATCGCGCGGAACCACAACCTGCCGGAGCCGCCTCTTCCGGTCAGTTCGCTGGAAAAATCGGGACTGGACGCCCTGTGGGAACAGGTTTTGTTGCTGATCGCCCCGGGCTGAGGAGACGCTGGTTGCGGGCCGCCGTATTTTCGATCTTATTGACCCTGAAAACGGGAGCCCCATGATTCGCTACGCACACCCCTTCGTCCCGGCGGCGCTGATGGCCGCCCTGGTTTTTTCCGACGCCTTCGGCGTGAACCTGCAAACGCAGGACTTCCTGTTCGTTTCCACGCATCGCCGGCCGGTGCAGGTGGAGTCCGACGACAAGGTCGCGTACGTGCTTACCGAGGGCGGCGTGCTGCTTTACGATTACCGCCGCAAGTTATGGGTCGACAACATCGGCGCGGGCCGGAACATCAAGGATATCGCGTACAACGCGTCGAAGAGCCAGCTGCTGATGCAACTCGCCGACAATACCGTGCTGGAGTACAACCCGTCCTTCCGGAGGGTTTCGCAAACCTCGACCCCCTTCAATAAAACCGCCACGGGGACGCCGGGCGGAGACCTCACGGGCCTTTCCCTGGGAAGCGATTTCTTCTTCCTCGGCGACGCCGTGCGCGATTCTTACAACCGCCGCGCTCCGGTGAACACTTCGCGCATATTCGACTACGACAACCTGTGGCTCCTCACGGCGGGCCACGGGGCGTTCCTCGGGTCGGCGCGGCGCAAGGAACTGGCCCATAACGCCTTCGGGCTTTACGACTCCTCGGTAACGGCGGTGTATTCCGACGGCAAAACCCTGTGGTTCGGGGGCGCGAAGTCCGACGGCGCGCTGGTGCGCGCCAGCCTGGAACTGGCCGGCTGGCGCAGCTTCCTCGCCCAGCAGGATTATCAATTCCCCGATGGTTCGATCCGGGACATCGTCGCGTGGCGCGGTTACATCTGGCTGGCCACCGCGAAGGGCGTGGTCCGCCACGATCCCGGCACGGGGCGCTTCCAGGTGTACCGGCGCATGCTGGGCTCCACCGATTTGCAGATCAACCGCTTGCACGTCCATCAGGACCGGCTTTATGCCGGAACCGAGCGTGGCATCGCCTCCCTGAGCGACCTCGGCGGCCAGTTCACCGGCAACGAAATCCCGCTGTCGAGCGCTCCCTCGGTATTGGATTTTCATTCCCGCGGCGGGGATTTGTGGGCCGCCACCGAATACGGCCTCCTCGTGCTGCGTCCGAACGGATGGCGGAGCTTCAAGGACGTCACCCGCGAGGACGTGCCCGAGGGAACGAGCGTGCGGGTCACCACCGTGGGGTTTTACGACTCGAGCCTGTACTGGGCCGGCGAAGACCGCCTCTACGCCAAGGCGCGCCACCAGGAGCCGAGGACGGTTTTCACGCAGGATGGCATCTTCCGCATCACCATCGTCGGGAACATCCTGTACGCGGGTTCGCCCACGGGCGTGCGGGCCTACAACCTCAAGAACAAGCTGTGGGTCGATTTCCAGCTTCAGAACGGCATCCCCGGCACCAAGGTACAGACCTTCGCCGTCACCCCGGATCATCTGTGGGTGGGCACCGACCTGGGCGTCATGCGCATTCGCGTGCGGCCGTATTTGCCGTAATCGTCAACAAAAAAAAGGCGATCCGATCGGACCGCCTTTTTTTGTGTGACCTGTAACCGGTCACCTGTTCCCTGTAACCTCGCTCTTAGAACGCCAGCGCGCCGCCGACCTCGAGGGTCAGGCCCTGGCCGCCGCTGGTGCCGCTGACCGAGGGGCCGCCGAAGCCGTACTTCACGTCGGCGTAGACCGCCAGCGGGATGATGGGGGGCTTGACCTTGGCGCCGGCCTGCACGAAGAAGCCGATGCCGGTCTCGAAATTGTCCTTGTCCTTGATGGCATCCACGATCACTTCCGTGATGTCGTCCTGCGAGGCGTTGTCCGCGTCGAAGGTTCCGTTGGCCTCGGCCTCGGTCAGGGCGCCGCGCACGAAGGAGTTGTTCAGCACGGGGGAGGCCACGATGTAGGAGATGCCGCCTCCGGCGGAGAACTTCACCAGGGGGATTTTCAGGAAGGGATACAGGACCGCGATGTCGGCGGAGGAGCGGAGGTAGGCCGGCTTGTCGTCGATGAACGGGCCATCCATTCCCGGCTTCACCTGGGTGGTGTCCATGCCGCCCGGGCCCTGGTCCACGATGAAGGCCATATCGTACTGGCCGAACTGAACGTTGCCGGTGAATTCCACGTCGACGACGGGGATGAAATCGAGCCAGAGCTTGATACCCAGGCCGCTCAGGCCGGAGACGCCGCCGGTCACCAAGGTGATGCGGTCGGCATTGGCCGAACCCGCCGGCATGACGGGACCGCTGGCCTTTTTGACTTCGGGTCCGAAGGCGGGGGCGATGTGCACGCCCAGGCCGATGATGGCGTGCGAGGGAAGGGCGATCGCGCTCGTCAGGACGAGCGATTTGATCCAAAGCGATTTCATGGATTCTCCGTGAGGGGGGTGGGGTCCGTTCCCGCAAGCGGGTTTGACTGCAAGCATAACTATCGGGGCTCTTTTTGACAGGGAAGAAGCGTTTTCGGGGGCGGGATGGGGCCCGGGCGATGTTATCGAAAGGGGACCGTCAGGCAAGCGCGATGCAGGCCGCCATGCGTCCCGTGGCGCCGCCGTCGCGGCGGTAAGAAAAGCACAGGTCCGCGTTTTCATGCGTACAAACCGGGCTTTCCGTGAGGTTTTCGGCGCGAACCCCGGCCTCCAGGGCCTGCTGACGGTTGGCGCCGCGCAAGTCGAAGTAATAACGCCCCGCCTCCAGGCGGGTATGTCTTTTTGGCAAGAGAAGGGCCACGTCCTCGGAAACCTCCAGGGCGGGAGCCGACAGGCAGGGGCCCAGCGCGACATAGGTGGACTCCGGACGGCAACGGCCTTCCGTGAACAGCCTCGCGAGGGTCCGGCCGAGGATTTCGTCGCGCGAGCCCCGCCATCCCGCGTGCACGGCGGCGACGCAGCGCATCGCCGGGTCGGCGATCAGCGCGGGGAGGCAATCCGCCATCGTGACGGCGAGCACCCACTTCGCCGAGGCGGTGAAGACGGCGTCGGCCCCCTCCGGCTCGAGATCGGGAGCGCCCCGGGGAGACGCCTTCAGCGGCGGGTCGCCCTCGATCGCGGCGGAAGCCGCCCCATGGCAAAGGCGCGGAAGCGCCAGGCCATGGCCCCCCCAACCTTGCGATTGCAGCAAGCGGGCCCAATTTTGGCGCACGGTTTCGGGATCATCGCCTGAAAAAGAGCCCAGATTGAGCGAGGCATAGGGTCCTTCGCTCTGGCCGCCCTTTCGGGTTGTGAAAAACGCGCGGATTCCCGGCAGATTTTCGAAAACCGGAAGAAGGGGGATTTCGGACGCCATGAGGGTAGATGTAGCCTATCGCGTGCTATCTTTAAAACCCGTTTTTGGTGAGGACCGCATGGAAAAGACAGACAAGGCCCCGCATTCCGCAACGCTTCCGGAATCTTCCCGATGGAGCCGGTTCTCGGAAGAGTTCTACCTCCGCTACGCGCGCGAGATCTGGATCACCGCAGCCGTCGTGGTCGTGGCCGTCGTGGGTTATTTCGCGTGGTCGCAGTACAGCCGCAAGGCCGAAACGGCCGCCAATAAAAAGCTGGGCGAGGCTTACGTGCTGCTGCGGAGCGACAACCTGCGCGGCGCCGAGGCGGCCCTGCAGGCCTTTCTCGCCACGGGACCCTCGGGCATCGCGGCCGACAAGGCCAACCTGTACCTCGGCAAGGTGTATTATGAGCAACAGCGCTACGACGAGGCGCTGGCGGTTTACTCCAAAGTGGAGGGCAAAAAGGCCGCTCCGCTGATTTATTCAGGCGCGTTGCACGGCCGGGCCGCCGCCTCGATGCAGAAAAAGGACTACGCCGCGGCGGTGCCGCTGCTCGAGGAACTGGTCGAGGAATTCGGCGAACGCACGGGCGATCCGGAGGAGAAGCTGGACGGCGAGGAAGTCGTCGATCGCAGCCCCAACGTGCCGAACGCGCTGTTCAAGCTGGCGCTGTGCTACCGCGAACTGGGCCAAACCGACAAGGCGAAGGCCGCGGCCGAAAAGCTGGCGCGCGTGTATCCCGAGACCCGCGAGGGCAAGGATGCCGAGAAGCTGCTGGTTTTGCTGGGGGGATAGCTTACAGCGGACAGCTTACAGCGAACAGCTGAAACGAAAAAAGCGCCCTGACGGGGTGCTTTTTTCGTTCAGGGGCCTCCCGGCTGTCCGCTGTTCGCTACCCGCTTTCCCCTTCCTGTGCAGCTTGAAGCCTTCTCCCAGCTGTGTACTTTACCGCCATGTCTTCCTTCGACCTGACCTCGCCCTTTGAACCCTCGGGCGACCAGCCCGCCGCCATCGACCGCCTCGTGGAGGACTTCCAGGCGGGAGCCAAATACCAGACCTTGCTGGGCGTCACGGGCTCGGGCAAGACCTTCACCATGGCCAACGTGATCCAGCAACTGGACCGGCCCACCTTGGTGCTTTCCCACAACAAAACGCTCGCGGCCCAGCTCTACCAGGAGTTCAAGGCCTTTTTCCCGCACAACGCGGTGGAGTACTTCGTCAGCTATTACGACTACTACCAGCCCGAAGCCTACATGCCGGTGAGCGACACCTACATCGAGAAGGACTCGAACCGCAACGAGGAGATCGAGAAGCTGCGGCTGCGCGCGACGGCGTCGCTGATGTCGCGGCGGGATACGATCGTGATTTCCTCGGTTTCATGCATCTATGGGCTGGGAACCCCGGTCGAATACGCCAAGATGATGCTCGAGGTGAAGGTGGGGGCGGGGAACGGGCGCGAGGAATTGCTGCGTAGCCTGATCGCGGCCTATTATACCCGCAACGACATCGACTTCAAGCGCGCCACGTTCCGCGCGCGGGGTGACGTGGTCGAGGTGCGCCCCGCCTACGACGACTTCGCCTACCGCATTGAGTTCTTCGGCGACGAGGTGGAGCGCATCCGCCGCATCGACGTGCTGACCGGGGAGGAGCTGGCCGACCTGCCGCTGGCCCTGATCTACCCCGCGCGGCACTACGTGACCAGCGAGGAGGGGATGGATCGCATCCTCGCCGACATCCGGCACGAGCTGGACGAGCAGGAAAAGTTCTTCATCACGCAGGGAAAACTCCTGGAGGCGCAGCGGCTGAAGCAGCGCACGACCTTCGACCTGGAAATGCTGAAGGAGATCGGGTTCTGTTCCGGCATCGAGAACTACAGCCGCATCATCGAGAACCGCCCGGTGGGCTCGCCGCCGTCGACCTTGCTGGACTTTTTCCCCAAGGATTTCCTGCTGATGGTGGACGAATCGCACGTGAGCATCCCGCAGATCCGCGCGATGTACAACGGCGACCAAGCCCGCAAGCGCAGCCTGGTGGACTACGGCTTCCGCCTGCCGTGCGCCCTGGACAACCGTCCGCTGAAGTTCGAGGAATTCGAGGAGCGCATGCCGCGCACGCTGTTCGTGTCGGCGACGCCCGCGGAATACGAACTCGAGAAGTCGGGCGGCGAAGTGGTGGAGCAGGTCATCCGGCCCACGGGCCTGCTGGATCCCGAGGTGGAGATGCGCCCGACCCGGGGCCAGATCGACGACCTGCTGCACGAGATCCAGGCGCGCGTGCGCGAGAAGGAGCGCGTGCTGGTCACGACGCTTACCAAGCGGAGCGCGGAGGACCTCACCGCCTTCCTCAAGGAGGCGAACCTGAAGGTGGAGTACATGCACTCCGACACCGACACGATCCGGCGCAGCGAGATCATTCGCGAACTGCGCGAGGGCGAGATCGACGTGCTGGTGGGCATCAACCTGCTGCGCGAGGGCCTGGACCTACCCGAGGTGTCTTTGGTGGCGATCCTCGATGCCGACAAGGAGGGCTTCCTCCGCAGCCGGCGCTCGCTGATCCAGACCATCGGGCGCGCCGCGCGCAATGTGCAGGGCAAGGTGATCCTGTACGGGGACGTCGTCACCGACAGCATCCGTTTGGCGATGGATGACACCGCCAAACGGCGCGCGCGGCAGTTGGCGTACAACACAGAGCACGGGATCACGCCCACCACCATCCGGCGGGAGATCCACGGCCAGTTGCAGATGTTCCCCGATCTCGAGGAACAGAAGGACTTGCGCAGCCTGCTGGTGGCGGAGCAGGAACTCGAATACGGCGCGGAGAACCTGGAGCAACTGCGCCGGGAGATGATCGCCGCGGCGGACGCCATGGAGTTCGAGCGGGCCGCGCTGCTGCGCGACAAGATCGCGGAGATCGAAGGCGGCAGAGGCAAGAAGGGAACGACGAGAAAAACGTCTGCTGACACGGGCGGGCGCGCCGGGCGAACTATTAAAAAAAGAAAATAGGGGTATTCGGCCCGTTTGGGCCTGCTACCCTGTGCGGCCGAAGATAAATCCGCGAATCCCCTGCATTTGTCATACTATTGCGGCCCCACCAAACCTCTTTAAGGAGTTTCATGTTTTTTTCCGTTAAAAAAGTTTTTGCCTGCAGCCTGCTCGCCCTCAGCCTTGGCCTCACCGGTTGCTTGACCGATGATGGCGATGAGGACACTACTTTGTCGATCACCTCGCAGCCTGCCAGCGTGACCGTCGCGATCGGCGATTCGGCCACCGTTTCGGTGTCGGCCTCCGGCCCGGGCCCCATCCATTACCTGTGGATCGCCACCATCGGCGCCGTGAACGACACGCTGAACGACACGACCGCCACCATCAAGTTTCGCGTGGACGCCAGCCTGAGCGGCGCGACCCTTCGCGTGGTCGTGAGCAATGCGTCGACGACCATCACGAGCAGCGCCGCCACCATCCATGTCGCCTTCACGGCGGCCGACACCCTGACCCTCGGCGCGCAGGCGAACGCGGTCCTCGGATCGGCCATCGATCTCGATTCCGGCAAGGTCTGGAATTCGACCGTCGCGAACGCGAACCAGGCCAAGATCGACCTGGTGTACCTGTATTACAACAGCAAGGCCACGCTGAACGGCGCCAAGACCGCGCGCGATTCCGGCATCGTATACAACATCAACCTGACCAATACCTACAGCGCCGGTCAGGTGAAGGACATCAAGCTGGTCAAGGTCACCGCGAAGCCGGCCACCTTGGCCATCGCCGACAGCCTTTACAACTCCGGCGCGAAGGTGGGCTCCACGGTCGTGGCGGCGGGCGACAAGTTCGTCGTCAAGAGCACCGAAAACAACTACCAGTACGTCGAGATTCGCTCGGTGGCCGGTACCACCGCAGGCACCGCCGGCTTGTCGATTTCGTACGGAAAAATCCGCTAAACGCATTTCGGATCCTTTTGAAACGCCGCTCCCTCGGGGGCGGCGTTTTTTTTTTTTTGATTCGACCCTGCCGCTCCGCTCCGGATTTGCATCCCCCGTCTTGGTAGTTTGAAAGCGCCATCCTTATCCCGGGAACCCTCGTGAAGCTTCTCACACGCATTCTCATCGGTCTGGCCCTCTTCCTTCTGGTCTTCCTGGCTGCCGCGTATATAGCCGTCAAGGTCGCGTTTCCCCCGGAAAAAATCGGCGCCTTGGTCGCCGTGCAGGGCTCGAAGGCGCTGGGCCGACCGGTTTCGGTGGGGGGCGTCTCGGTGCGGGTGTTTCCCTCGATCAAAATTTCCGTCCGCGATGTGCGCCTCGCCAACGACTCGGGATTCTCGGACGAGCCCGCGGCGGTGTTGAAGCGGCTGGACCTTGCCATCAGCTTGTGGTCGCTGGTGCGCTTCTCGCCGGTGATCCACGAGGTGCGCCTGGTCGAACCCGACATTTTATTCGAAGTGGACTCCACGGGGCGCAACAACCTCGCGAGCCTGGGCGCGGCCGACTCGCTTCCCGAGGAGGAGGATAGCCTGCTGACCCTTCCCGCGAACGTGGCGCTGAAATCCTTCGTGCTTCAAAACGGGCGCGTCCGCTACCGCGAAATCGGGGCCGGGCGCGAGATCACGCTGGGGCGCATCGAACAGCAGGCCTCGCTTTCGCTCGACAAGCATCTACGGGCCGTGCACACGCGGGGAAGCCTGGAAATCTCCGAGATCTCGGTGCGGGATTCCGGACGGGGCGTGCGCAAGGGCGGCGTGCGGGTCACCCTGTCGCACGACGTGCGCGCGGACGTGCCCGGCGACAGCCTGCGCATCGTCGGGATGGAGCTGGCCTTCCAGGACGTGCGCGCGCGGCTGGAGGGGTCGGTGAAGGCCATGACCTCGCCGTCCCCGGTGCTGGACCTGCGCTTCGCCGCGCCCTCGGTGTCGCTGGCGTCCTTGCTCAAGGAAGTCCCCGAGGGGCTGTCGCCGGAGATCGGCAAGTTCCGCGCGGCCGGCACGGCCTCCCTGGAGGCGCGGGTGCAAGGGATCGTCGACAGCGTGTCGACGCCGGCGATCTTCGCCGACGTCGCGGTGCGCGACGGCGCGTTCGCGCACAAGGACGTGCCGCAGGGCGTGGAGGGCTTCACGCTCGACCTGAAGGTGCGGGCCGACACGATGACCGTCGAACGCCTCAACTTCCATTCCGGCCCCAACCCCGTCAAGGTGACCGCCCGCCTGCGCTCGATCTTTGATTCGATTCCCGTGCTCGAGCGATTGCGGGTGGACGGAACCTTCGATCTCGGCAATCTCACCGGCCTGGCGCGCGAGATGGGCCTGCTCGACACCGGCCTGAACATCCGGGGGCTGGCGACGCTGGCCCTCTCGGCCTCGGGCCCGGTGGACGCGGCGAAGCCGGAACGCCTCACCGTGTCGGGCAGGTCGGAACTGAGGAACATCCACGTGGCGCTGTCGGGCGTTCCGCCCGTGAAGGCCAGCGGCGGAGCGGACTTCACGGGCGAGAAAATCACGGCGAAGGTCAAGGCCCTGATCGGCCGCTCCGATGCGACGGTCGACCTCCAGCTCTCGGATTACCTGGGCTTCGTCCTGGATCACCCGGGCGCGAAAAGGCCCAAGGCCAAGGTCGACGTGCGCTCCGGCCTGGTCGACCTGGATGAATTCCTCGACATTGGGCCCGCGGCGGAGGAAGAAGCCGATCCCCTGACGGAGTGGCCGGAATGGCCGCCGATCGATGCCGACGTGACCGTCTCGCTCGCGCGCACCAAGCTTTTGGGCCTCGAGATGACGGCTTTCAGCCTGAAGACCGCGCTGCGGGAGACCTCGGCCCGAACGGATCTCAAGGGGGCCTTGTACAGCGGCGGGTTTTCTTCCGCGGTTCTGCTGACGCCGCGGACGCGGAAGGACATGGGCGTCGGGTTCAAGCTCAAGGTGGCGCGCGTGCAGGCCAACGATTTCATCTCGCGGCTCAACGACCACGTGCCCCTCAAGAACAAATTGCTGAAATCGCTGGCCGGCACCGACAACTCCGTATACGGGAAGTTCGACCTGGATCTGGATCTTCTCACCGGCGGCCTCCCGGCCCAGTTCGCCGAGCGGGCCCACGGTGCGGCCCGGTTCTCGGTCACCGAGGGGAAACTCGTCGGCATCGCCTGGACGCGCAGCCTCTCCGGCGCGCTCGCCAAGGTCCACTCTTCCCTGGGGTTTCAGGAGTTCAACTTCTCCGCCATTCGCGGCGACCTGGCCCTGGAGAAAGGTTCGATCCTGGTGAAGGATTTTTCCTTCGACGGCTCGCGCGCCGGCTCCGCCCGCGCCAGCGGCCGCGTGGGCCTGGACAATTCGCTGAACCTCACCCTGACGCACACGCTCCCCGTCGGCGCCTCGAAGACGGTCGCGGGCGGAAGCTCCGCGGTTCTCTCCCAGCTGGCCAAGCTGTCGGGATCGAAGGCCGCAGGCGGGTCGCTGTTGCCGACGGACGCCTCGGGCCGCGCGATGGTCTATTACCTCGTGCGCGGCGAGGTGACGAGTCCCTCCTTCGGGTTGGACGCGCAGCGCATGGCAAAGGAAGGCGCGGCGGGAACCGCCGCGGCCTCCGCGAAGGAAGCCCTGCAGGCGCGCGCGCAGGCCGAGAAGGAAAAGCTGGAGGCCCAGGCGAAGACGCGTCTCGAGGCCGAAAAGAAGAAAGCGAAGGAAGAGGGCGTGAAGAAGGGGAAGAAGGTCCTGAAGGATCTGGGCTTCTAAAAAAATGGGCGAATGCCCGCATCGTCCCAATTGAACGCTTTTTGTTTCCAAACGTTGCCCGGATGAATCAATTTGTTTTATCTGGGGCTATTACCCCATTTTGAGAAAAACTCCTTGTAGTTCTCTTATGGAGAGTATTCAACCAAGGAG
>JAJNBB010000033.1 GCA_021155885.1 Fibrobacteria bacterium
CGGCAGCATGATGCCGCCCGCGCCCACGCGAATCGTCTTCGTCCCGGCGGCGACGTGGGCGATGCACACCGAGGTGGCCGCGCTCGCGATGCCGATGAAGTTGTGGTGCTCCGCCATCCAGAAACGTTCGTACCCCCAGGCCTCGGCGTGCCGCGCTAGGTCCAAGGAGTTCGCCAGGGCCTCCGAGGCGTTCGACCCCTCGGGGATCGGCGCCAGGTCGAGGACGGCCAGGGGGAAGGGCATCGCCTACTCCGTCATCCCCGCGCAGGCGGGGATCCAGGCAGCGAAGGAAAGGCGCGTCAAGGTTTCTCCTTCCGCGCCACCACGGCGCGCACCTTGAGGCCCAGAATCATCGAGGACAGAACCAAGGTGACCGCATTCGCCGCGACAACGGGCATCTGACCCGCGAGAATACCCCACACCAGCCAGCAGGCGATGCCGAAAACGAAGAGGGCGTACATGAACAACGAAATCGCGGAAGTGTCTCCCGTACGTACGGTTTTCACGACCTGGGGGATGAAGGACAGGCTCGTGAGAGCGGCGGCGAAGAGGCCGAGAAAATCAAGGGAAGTCATGAAATCAATTTAGGTAATGCGTCCGGAACGAAATCCGGACGCATCCCGCGGGCTATTCCCCTTTCGGGGCTTTCCCCTTCGATCCCTCGAGCACCTTGCCCACCGAAGCGACCATGCCGCTGATATCGGAAAGGTTCGACGGGATGATCATGGTGTTGTTCTTCTGCGCCAGCTTGCCGAACTCGCCGGGCGTCGGCGCCGCCCTTTTCGCTGATGGCCGACGCGATCTCGCGGATCCCGCGCGCGGTCGCCTGGGCCACCCGCTCGATTTCCTGCGCGCGGCCCTCCGCCTCGTTGATGCGCTTCATCTTCTCGCCCTCGGACCGGGCGATGGCCTCTTGCTTGTCGCCCTCGGCGCGGTTGATCTTCGCCTGTTTGTCGCCTTCGGACTCCGCGATCAGCGCCCGCTTTTCGCGCTCGGCGCGCATCTGCTTCTCCATCGCGTCCTTGATGCTGGCGGGAGGCAAGATGTTCTTGATCTCATGACGCGTGACCTTGATGCCCCAGGGCTCGGCGGCCTTGTCGACGGCGGCCACGATCTCGGAGTTGATCTTCTCGCGCTCCTCGAAGGTGCGGTCGAGCTCGATCTTGCCGATCTCGCTGCGCATGGTCGTCTGCGCGAGCTGGGTCGAGGCGTAGGCGTGGTCGTTGATGCCGTACGAGGCGCGCATGGGGTCCACGACCTGGATGTACAGGATGCCGTCGACCTCCACCGCGATGTTGTCCTTGGTGATGCACGATTGCGGGGGCACGTCGATCACGCGCTCCTTCAGCGTGTGCTTGTAGGCCACCCGGTCGATGAAGGGAATGAGGATATGGAACCCGGCCTCGAGGGTCGCATGGTATTTGCCCAGGCGCTCCACCACGAACACCGTGCGCTGCGGCACGATGCGGGTGGTCTGGAACAGAACGATCAATACGACGAGGATGACGGCGATGATGACTAAAGTACCCATGATACGAAACTCCTTAATGAAAACGAAACGTAGGCCGGAACCTGAATGGTTCAGGCTTCGAAAACCTTGACTTTCAATGTCAGGCCGTCGCGGCCGATGACTTCAACCTGCGTGCCCTTGCGGATGTGCGCGTCTGCCATGGCATTCCAGTGCGTGCCGTTCAATTCCACCTTGCCCTTGAGGTGGACGGGATCGATTTCTTCCACCACGAGGACGCGCCTTCCCAGCGTATCGTCCTGCGGGACCTTGCCCGTTTGCGACTTGCCGCCGCGGAACAGGTTGGTGGCGTACTTGCGGAGGAAGACCAGGAACAGCAGCGAAGAAACGAGGAAGACCACGAGCTGGGAAGCCAGCGCGCCCGCTCCGGTAAAGGCCCACAGCGCGGCGACCCAGGCGCCGAGGCCGAAGAAGAACAAAACGAAGCCGGGCGTGGCCAGCTCCATCAGCATCAGGGCGAGGCCCGCAAGCAGCCAGATCAGTTCGTTCGGTGCGTTGGTCATGAAATCCCCATGGTATCTGAATGGATCAACCCGACACGTGCACGGATTCGACCAGCACGTCGGGCACTTTCACGCTGGAGAACACATCGTTGTACTGATTCGAAAGGCCCTGGATACCCAGGAGCAGGTCGAAGAAGTTGGTGCTCAGCGTGACTCGGTCCACAGACTGCGTGCGCACGCCGTTCTCGTACAGGAACCCCTGCGCGCCGATGGAGATCTCGCCCGAGATGGCCGAACAGCCCGAGCCGCCCTCGAGTTTGACGATCACCAAAGTCTTCGGGTGCTTCGCCACGAGCTGGCCGAACGATTCGGTTCCCAGCGGCACGATGTAGTTGGCGAACCCCGTGCCGGCCTTGCCGGAGTACCCGCGCGATCCTGTTCCGGTGGGCGCGACGCCGGCCTTCTTCGCCGATTCCAGGTTGTACAAGAAGGTTTGCAGCACGCCGTCTTTCACGACGTCGAGGCGCCGCGCGGGAACCCCTTCGCCGTCGAAGAGGTGCGATCCGGGGAACCCGAGTAGGAAAGGGTCGCTGACAAGGGAGAAGGCCGCGGCGGCGATCTTTTCGCCGATCTTGTCCTTGAGGCGCGACTGCCCCTTTTGCACGGCCTCGGCGAAGAACGGCGAGCCGAACATCGAGAAGACCTGGGCGCTCACGCGGTTGGAGAAGACCACGGGGTAGGCGCCCGAGGTCACGGGGGCGGCGTCGAGCAATTCCACGGCGCGCTCCACGGCGGTGCGGGCCATGAAGGCCGGATCGAACACCGCGGGGTCGAAGGCGCGGCCCGCGCGGCTGTAGACGCCCATTTTCTTGACGTCGCCTTCCTTGGCCACCACGCCGACGCCCGCGGAGATGCTGTTGGAGCGCGACTCGTAGAGCAGGCCGTTGGAGTTGGCGATCAGCGAGAACCCGCTGCCGCGCGAGGCGCCCAGATAGGGGACGTTGTCGATGCGGGCGTCGCCCTTCGAGGCGAGGGCCTCGAGCTTGAGGCCGAAGGCCTTGAGCTCCTCCAGCGTCACCGATTCGAGGGCGGGATTAAACGATTGCAGGTCCAGGTCGGGAAGGGGGGCGGGCTCGGGGAGGTCGATCTCGACCTCGTCGGTGAGCGCGGCGTGCGACCACGCGTCGTCGACCGTGCGCGCCAGGGCCTCGGGGGTCAGGCGTTCGGTGAAGGCGAACCCGGGGCGATGTCCCTGGAAAAGCCGGATGCCGATGCCGCGCGAGTTGGAGATCTCGGTGCTCTTGACCTTCCCCTCGAACAGCTCCAGTCCCAGGCTCTCGGATTCGCCGGCCACGGCGTCGAACCGGTCCGCGCCCTTCTTGCGCGCCGCGTCGAACAGGAATTCAACGGCCTGGATTGGAGTCAGCGTTTTGGTTGCGCGTATCATATAAACCTTAAAGAGTGGTTCTGTAGATCAGAAATGATGAATGATGAGTGAGGAATGGTGATCCGCAATAATTAAACATCTCTTTCATCATTCATAATTCCTCATTCATCACTACCTTCCCCCGACCAGAATGCTGTCCACCCGCAACGTCGGCTGTCCTACCGTAACCGGGACGCTGCCGCTCGAGGCGCCGCAAATGCCCGCGGCCAGTTCCAGGTCGTTCGCGACCATCGAGATCCGGGGCAGGATTTCCGGGCCCTTTCCGATCAACGTGGCGCCGCGCACGGCCTCCATCACCTTGCCGCCGCGGATGCGGTAGCCTTCCTCGACCGCGAAGTTGAACTCGCCGGTCGCCGGGTTCACCGAGCCGCCGCCGAGCTTCTTGGCGTACAGGCCGTCCTCGACGCTGGCGATCACGGCCTCGGGCGTGTGCCTGCCCGCCGCGATGTAGGTATTGCGCATGCGCGACACCGGCGCGTACTGGTAGCTTTCGCGGCGGGCGCTGCCGGAGAGGCTCACGCCGGTCTCCTGCGCGCCCACGCGGTCGCTCAGGTAGGTCTTGAGCACGCCGTTCTCGATCAAGGTGGTCTTCTGCGGGGCGCGCCCCTCGTCGTCGACGTGGATCGATCCCCAGGCGTTCTCGATGAGGCCGTCGTCCACCGCGGTCACTTCGGGATGGGCGATTTGCTCGCCGATCTTGTCGGCGAACACCGAGGCCTTGCGGCGCACGCCCTCGGTTTCGAGCAGGTGCCCGCAGGCCTCGTGGAAGATCACGCCGCCGAAGCCGTTGCCCATCACCACGGGCATCTTGCCGCCGCTGGCGTAGCCCGCGGCCAGCATGCGCACCGCGCGCTCGGCGGCCTCGTGCGCGTGCTTCTCGACGTCGAGGCCCTCGAAGAACTCGAAGCCGCGCTGGCTGCCCGGGGATTCGCCCGCGGTGAAGATCTCGCCGCCCCCGCCCGCGGTGACGCTGACGTGAAAGCGGCTGCGCGTACGCGTGTCGGTCAGCCAGAGCCCGTCGCTGTTGCAGATCAGGATGTCCGACACGGTGTCGGCGGCGCGGGTCTGCACCTGGGTGATCTTTTCCGAGAAGCGGCGGGCGGTCTCGTCGGCGCGGCGCAGCATTTCCAGCTTGCGTTCCTGGCCCACCTTGCGGGGGTCCAAGGTGATCAGGTGCCGGTTCGCGCGCTCGATGCCCGTCAGGGGAGCGATGCGGTCGTCGGGTCCCAGGCCCACGATCCCGGGCATGTTCCCCCGGCTCACCGCCAAGGCCTCGATCAGGCGAAGCAGGTGTTCCTCATCGTCCTTGCTGGTGTGGGCGTAAAGGACTTCGGTGCCGAACAGCAGGCGGATGCCGATGCCGTAGTCGGTGCCGGCCGAAGCGGACTCGACCTTGCGGTCCTTGAAGGAAACCGCCGCGTGGCGTGTCTCTTCCTCGAAAATTTCCACGAAATCGGCGCCCTTGTCCTTGCCGGCCTGAAGGATGCGCTGGGCTTGTTCTGGGTTCATGTATGGAAAAATAGGTATCGGTTGGGAGCTTCGCTAGCGGACAGCGGACAGCGTACAGCGAACAGCCGGGGACTCCAAACAAGTGTTTTTTCATGGAATTGGGGCGGTAGGGGTTTCCGGCTGTACGCTGTTTGCTGTAAGCTGTAAGCTGTTCGCTGTCCGCTCCCCCTGTCAGCGCCCGCAACCTCCCCCGGCATGGACCTGGGCGCCCGCCTCCTCTTCGGGTTCCACTTCCTGACAATTGTTTCCTTATCGTTCCTTTGCGTTCCTTTGCGTTCCTTTGGGGCCGCCCTTTGGCGTTAAAAATTCCAAATCGGCGCGAATCCTGCCCTTTCATCCTAGTATTACTAATGGAGTGGGAATTGCTAATCCATCCCATTAAAAGGGAAAGGGGAAGCATGAAGCTCGATGCATACGATCCCGAAGGGTTTTACGACGAGTTGTTCCAGGGGGTGGGGCTGCCCCGCGCCGCGGCGAGCGTGCTGATCAAGAACCTCGAGGCCATGCCCGACGGAGAGTTGGCGCGCCGGCAGCAGGCGGCCGAGAAGGCCCTGTTCGATCTGGGGATCACGTTCAACGTCTACAACAGCAAGGCGGGCCTGGAGCGCATCTTTCCCTTCGACGTGGTGCCGCGCATCATCGAGGCGAAGGAATGGGAGTTCATCGAGCGCGGGCTGAAGCAGCGCATCGAGGCGCTCAACCTGTTCCTGGGCGACGTGTACCATGAACAGCGCATCGTGAAGGACGGGGTGGTGCCGGGGGACCTGATCCGTTCGGCCACGGGTTACCGCAAGGAGTGCCGCGGGCTGAACCCGCCCTGGGGCGTATGGTGCCACATCAGCGGCACCGACCTCGTGAAGGACGAAAACGGCAAGCTGTTCGTGCTGGAGGACAACCTTCGCTGTCCCTCGGGAGTCTCCTACGTGATCGGCAACCGCCAGGTGATGAAGCGGAGCTTTCCGCAGATCTTCGGCGCGATCAACCCGCGCGCGGTGGAGGACTATCCCAGCCGGCTGCTGGACATGCTGCAGTTCCTCGGGCCGCGCGGCGCGAATTCAGACAGCGCGCCCGTCGTGGCGCTGCTGACTCCGGGGGTGTTCAATTCGGCCTATTTCGAGCATTCCTATCTGGCCCAGCAAATGGGCGTCGACCTGGTGACCGGCGGCGACCTGGTGATGCGCGACGGCTACCTGCACATGCGCACGACGCGGGGCTTCAAGAAAATCGACGTGCTCTATCGCCGCATCGACGACGATTTCCTCGACCCCCGCGCGTTTCGCTCCGATTCCATGCTGGGCGTGCCGGGCCTGATGGAGGCCTACCGGGCGGGACGCGTGGCCATCGCGAACGCGCCGGGAACCGGCGTGGCGGACGACAAGGTGATTTACGCCTACCTGCCGCAGATCATCCGGTACTATCTCGGCGAGGAAATCCTCATTCCCAACGTCGACACCTACATGTGCTGGGTTCCCGGGGACATGAAGTACGTGCTGGAACACATGGACGAGCTGGTGATAAAAACCGCGAACGATTCGGGAGGCTACGGCGTGCTGATCGGGCCGCATGCGACCAAGGCGGTGTTGCAGGAGTGGGCGGAGCGGATCCAGGACAACCCGCGCAACTTCATCGGCCAGCGGACGCTGGCCTTGTCCCGTTCGCCGGTGATGATCGACGGCGCCTGCGAAGGGCGGCACGTGGATCTGCGGCCCTTCGTGCTGTACGGCAAGGACATCTACGTCATGCCCGGGGGCCTGACGCGCGTGGCGTTGAAGAAGGGTTCGCTGGTGGTGAACTCCTCGCAGGGCGGCGGCAGTAAGGATACCTGGGTAATGCCGGAGGAATTATGGGAGCCATGAACTTGCCGGCGGGCTGCGACCGGCGCGGGGCGGTGTTACGGCTCCTCGTCGTACTGCCTGTACGACTGCGTCGCCGCGCCTGGCCCCGCTGGGTCTCGCTCCGCCGTTGCGGCTTGCCGATAACCAAGAAGATGACAAGAGGTGTCTCATGTTGAGCCGGGTCGCGGAGTCCATCTACTGGATCGCGCGCTATATGGAGCGCGCGGAGAACGTGGCGCGCTGCATCGACGTAAGCCTGCAGATTTCGCTGGATACGCCGGGCGGGCTGAGTGGCCAGTGGAGGCCGCTGGTGGCCGCGGCGGGCGGGGAAAAGGTGTTCCGCGAAAAGTACGGGGATGCCTTCGGGACCGACAGCGAGGCGCGCGAAACCATCCTGCATTTCCTCACCTTCGACCCCGACTACCCCAACTCGATCCTTTCCTGCGTCAGCAAGGCGCGCGAGAACGCCCGCCAGGTGCGCGGCTGCCTCGCGCTGGAGGCCTTCGAGCACCTGAACAAGTTCTACCACCTGCTGAGCGCGGGCGTCGCGCGCAAGCGCGCCTCGGAGTCTCCCTACGACTTCTTCGCCGAGGTGCGCGCCGCCAGCTACCTGTTCGAGGGCATCATCCAGTCGACGCTGTCGCGCGGCGAGGAGTGGCACTTCCTGCGCCTGGGGCGCCTGCTCGAACGCGCCGACCAGACCTCGCGCATCCTCGACGTGAAATACTTCATCCTGCTGCCCCGGCCCGACGACGTCGGGTCGGTGGTGGACGACCTGCTGTGGGCGGCGCTGCTGAACTCCGTAAGCGGGTACGAGATGTTCCGCCGCCGGCATGGGCGCATTTCCCCCGACAAGGTGGTCGATTTCCTGGTGCTGGACCGCGAGTTCCCCCGCGCCATTCTTTTCTGCCTTTTGCGGGCGGAGGAGTCTCTGCTGGCCATTTCGGGCACCCCGATGGGGTCGTTCCGCAACGGGGCCGAAAAAAAGCTCAGCCGCCTGCGTTCCACCTTGGCCTATTGCAATGTGGAGGATATTATTTCGCGCGGCCTGCACGAGTTCCTCGATGAACTGCAGGCCGGCCTCAACGCCGCGGGGGAGGGTATTTTCGAATCCTTCTTCGCCCTGGACGCGCCGGCCCAGGCGCAGGCGCAACAATAACAGCCAAGGAGCACGCCATCACTTTTTGTTTGGGAATCAATCTGGAAGAGGGCCTCGTGGCCATCGCCGACACGCGCATCACCTCGGGGAACGAGGTCATCACGGCGAAAAAGGTCAAGGTTTACCAGCGCGGGCCCAAGTCCTCGTTTTTCCTGATGACCTCGGGACTGCGCTCGGTGCGGGACAAATCGTTCACCTATTTCGAGGAGGCGCTCGACAAGCAGGGCGCGAAGTTCGACCGCCTCTTCAAGGTGCTGAACTGCTACTCGGAGCAGGTGCGGCGCGTCGCCAAGGAGGACGCCGCGGCGCTCGAGGACGCGGGGCTGCACTTCAACATCCACGTGCTCATGGGCGGGCAGCTTTCCGGCGATAAATGTCACAAATTATACTTAATGTACCCGCAGGGAAACTGGGTCGAGATCAGCGAGGGCACGCCCTACCAGATCATCGGCGCCGCGCCCTACGGCAAGCCCGTGCTCGACCGCACGCTGAAGTACGGCGACAGCATTCAGTTCGCCCTCAAGGTGGGGAGCCTGGCCTTCGATTCGACCCGCATCAGCGCCGCGGACGTGGACTTTCCGGTGGACGTGGTGGTGTACCGCAAGGGAAGCTTCCATATGATCGAGAAGCGCTTCACCAAGGAAGACATGAAGGAGAACGCCGATGGCTGGCAGAAGCGCTTGCGCGACTCGGTGAACCAGATGCCCTCCTCGTGGTTCGACGGGATTTTCGAGGCCAAGGGGCTTCCCCCCGCCCCGGCGAAATCCCGGACGAAAACCGCCCTGACGGCGGTGGTGGGGGGGCCGAAGGCTTCGGAAACCGGGCTCGCGGACGCCGCCAAGCCGCGGAAGGCCGCGAAGAAAACGCCCCGGAAGAAGCCCCCCGCGAAAAAGCGGGGCTGACCATGCGCTTCAAAATCCGGCATGTCACCACCTACCGCTACGACAAGCCGGTGGCGCTCGGCCGCCATCTGTTCCGGATGCAGCCGCGCCCGGACGGGTTCCTGACGCCCCACGCCTTCTCCCTGTCGGTGTACCCCCCTCCGCTGGGCCTCGCCCCGCTTCTCGACCTTGAGGGCAACCTGGCCCACGTCGCGTGGTTCGGGGGCGAAACCCAGGAATTGCGCGTCACGGTGCGCAGCGCGGGCGAGACCCGCTTGCGCACGCCCCTGCTCGCCGATCTTGACACGCTGAACCTGCCGCTCGACTACGGCGGGGACCGCGTGAAGCTTTTTTCCTACCTGTGGGCCGAGGGCATCGATCCCTCCGTCGCGGACTTCGCCCGCCAGCTCGCGCGGGAATCCCAGCTCCAGACCTTCACCTTCCTCGAGACCCTCAACGTCCGCCTGCGGGAGACCCTGGTGAACGTGCCCCGCATGACCGGGCACCCGTTTTCTCCCGAGGTCACCTTGGCCGGGAAGCGCGGTTCCTGCCGGGACTTCGCGGTGCTCTTCATCGCCTGCTGCCGCCTGCAGGGCATTGCGGCGCGCTTCGTCAGCGGTTACGTGCCCGCCGAGGCCGGCGACCGCCAGCACATGCACGCCTGGGCCGAGGTGTACCTGCCGGGCATGGGCTGGCAAGCCTACGACCCCACGCAGGGCGGCAGCGCCGGCGAAAGCCATATCCCCGTCGCCGCGGCGGCCGAGGCCATCGACGCCGGCCCCGTCGTGGGCTTCTACAGCGGCCAGGCAGAGTCGGAGATGGCGGTGGACTTGACGGTGAGTGTAAGCTAACGAAGGTTGTTAGTTGTTGGTTCTTGGTTGTTGGACAACGCAGAACGCAAACAAATAGGCAGCCATCAGGCTACCCTAATTCCTTTCTAACAACCAACAACCAACAACCAACAACGGCGAAGAGTGGTTTACGAAGCGGTGTTAAAAGTACTGCTCCAGCACCTTCCGGTTGCCCGTGAAGTAGTCGACTCCGGAGAGCAAGGTGACGACGGCCACGGCGGACATGAGCGTGTAGGGCGTGTAGGCCCAGATGCCTGACCAAACAGGGACCCAGCCCGCGCCGGGGGCAAAGCGCAGGATCAGCGTGTTGGCGATTTCCAGCACGAGAATGGCGATCACGGCGGTGCCCTGCAGGGCGGTTTTCCACTTGCCGCTGCGGCGCGCGTCGATCGTGACGCCCGAGGCGGCGGCGAGGGTGCGGAGGGTCTCCACGGTGGATTCCCGGAAGAAGATCACCGCGATCATCCACACCGCGGCGTAGCCCGAAGCCAGGAAGCACAGGAACACGATCATGTTGGAAATCTTGTCGGAGTAAGGGTCGAGGTACTTTCCCAGCAGGCTCACCTCGCCGCGCTTGCGCGCCAGGTACCCGTCGAGCCCGTCGCTGGCGACGAAGAAGATGGCCAGCAGGGCCGCCATGATCTTGAAGATCAGGTGGTTGTCCTGGTAGGCGAGGTTGTTGTCGTAGAAGAACACCCATACGAACACGGGGGCGAGCAGGATGCGGCTGAAGGTGACCTGGGTGGCCAGGGACACGGGCTTGCGCGCGGCCTCGTTGCGGTAGTAGAAGTAGAGGTACCCGATGCCCGTGGCGAACATCAGCACCAGGCTGGCGACCATGCTGATGCGCGCCAGGTGCCGCTCCTGGGTATACAGCACGAGGGTGATGATGAGCGCGACGTTGGTGGCCTTGCCCCAGATCGTGTTCAGGGGGAGGGTGCGATGGTCCTTCAGCAGGCTGATGGAAAAGATGAGGTAAAAGACGTTGCGCAAAGTCAGCGCCACGAGGCCCGTGCAGAGGATGGTGGGGAAGGGCTCCGCGGGGTTCCACAGCAGGCGCAGGAACAGCACGAGAAAGAGGGTGTTGACGAGCAGCTTGTCGCCCAGCTTGAGCCAGAACAGGGCGAAGGGCCTTTCGATGTCCTCGTGCCCGATCTTGAACGAGGCCCATACGCCCATGAACAGCGAGGCCAGCAAAAACAGCGTCGCCCAATAGTTGCGGTCGAGGAAGAGGCAGGTGAGCGTCGCCGCGAAGAGCAGCAGGCGCAAAATGACGAAGGTGCGGCCGGCGATGAGCCGCGAAGCGAGGGAGGCCATGGGGGAATAATACTCTCTGCGGGCCACCCTTCGTCGTTGGCGGTTGGTAGTTGGTGGTATGGAGTCACGGCGGCCCGGTGGCCGCCTTTACCAGGGCAGTGAAATATTTGGTGCCGGGAGGGGTTCGGGTGGGCGCGTGTCCGCTTAGTCTCGCGAGCGGTCGCCGCGAAGGATCAGGACCGAAAGCCGGAGGCCCATCGCCAGGGCGGCGGCCAAAAGGCCGAGTACCACGAGCTTGTCGAGATCATGCTGGTAGGCAAGGCGCTCCAGAAAGGTCCGGAAGGAGCTGGTCAGGCGAAAGAGCGCCACGCAGATCCCCAGGGCCACAAGGGTCGGCACCCAGCGCAGGACGGCGGGTTTCCGCGTGGTCCTGGAGATCAGGGCGATCAAGAAAAGGGTAAGCGCCCCGAGGGCGAAGCCCAGGCCCAGGGCGAGAAGGACGCTGAAGAAAAGATTGGGCTGCAAGGGATTCCGGGGATGGGGCGGAGGAATCCGCCCCGCTACTTCATCAACTCGCGGGCCCGCTCGGCCTCGTTGCTCTGGGGACACGCGGCGATGAGCTGGTTCCACGCGTCGTTGCGGCGCGGGATGTCGGCTCTCTGCTCGTGGATCAGGCCGATCTTGAGCCGCGCCGCGCAACCCTGGGTTCCCGCGGGATACTCCTTGAGGACGCGCTGGTACATTTCCAGCGCCCGCTCCGCCCGCTCGGCCTTCCACAGGCATTCTCCCATCCAGTACAACGAGAGTTCCTTGTAGCCTCCGTTCTCGTCCTTTTCGTAGAGCGCCTTGAACCCCTGGTAGGCCAGGTCGTATTTTCCGCGGATATAGTCCTCGCGCGCCTGGTTGAAGAGGTGGTCGAGGTCGAGTCCCGGAACGACGCGGACGGGCTGCGGCGGCCCCTTGGACGCCGTGTCGGCCGAAGGCGAAACCACGACCTTGCGCTGGTCCAGCTTGTCCAGTTTCTGGTTGAGCTGGGCGAGGCGGTGCTGGGTTTCGTCGATTTCGGCATGGAGGCTGCCGATCTGCGTCTTGAGCTCGGTCATCAACGACGTCAGGTCGGCGCGCATCCGGCTGCTGCTGCCGCCTTGCTTGAGATTGAGGTCGTCGATGGCCTTCTGCAGGTCGCTGACCTCCTTGCGGGTGGCCGCTACCTGGCTCTCGATCTTGCGCAACTCCTGCGTGCGCAGCATGGTCATCTGCGAGCAACCGGTCAGAAACCCGCCGGAAACGAACAACCCCCCTGCAAGCAGGAGGGTCGCCGACCCGGGTTTTACCCCGGACAAAACCTGAAAGGCCTTGAATCGCATGAACGAACGCTTAGAACGAAGGGGCGAATTCGGCGCGGCGGTTCTTCGACCAGGACGATTCGTCGCCGCCTTCGACCGAGGGCTTCTCCTCGCCGTAGCTGAGCACCGAGATCCGGCCCGCTTCCACGCCGTAGCTGGTCAGGTACTGCTGCACGGCCTGCGCGCGGCGCTCCCCCAGGGCGAGGTTGTACTCGTTCGTGCCGCGCTCGTCGGCATGGCCTTCGATGCGAACCGTGATTCCGGGCGCTTCCTTCATCAGCTGGCCGATGGCCTCGGCGGTGGCCTTGCCTTCCTCGGTCAGCGAGCTCTGGTCGAAAGCGAAGTAAATGGTCCGGAAAACTTCCCCGATGCGGCCCTGGATGCGGGCGCGGTAGGCGGGCATCGTGTCCACGGTCACAGGCACGGGCGGCACCGGGACGGGGGCGGCGGAGATGGGGGGAGCGACCGGTTCCTCGAAGGCCGGCGGCGGCGGTTCGGGCGGCGGCGGAGGCGGGGCCTTGGTGCATGCGGCCATCATCAGGGCGGCGCCGGAAAGGCCCGCGAGAGTCCAGTGTTTCAGGTTCATGATCGGTTCTCCTTGATGCGAACGTAACGAGAGCGTCTCGAAGTGTCAATGCCACTTCGGATCGCCGGGGTTGACTCCTTGGAAACTACCAAATAATACCCCTCCGACCTCCCGCGCGCCGGTTAAAAACCTTGTCAAAAATTCAAAAAAGCATCCTCAAGATCTTTTTTTAAAAGTCCGACCAGGCCGGCGTGCTGTTACCCCCCGAATAGGTGAGCCGCCGCGCTTCGCCGCCCTCGGCGCGCATCACGAAGATTTCGGAGGTTCCCAGGCGCGTGGAGGAAAAGGCGATGAACCGGCCGTCCGGGCTCCAGGCCGGGCTTTCGTTGCTGCCGCCCGAAGTCAGGCGCACGGCGCCGGAACCGTCCGGGGCGATCGTATAGATGTTCAGGTTGTTGCCGTCGTCGATGGCCGCGAAGGCGATGCGGTCGCCCTTGGGCGACCAGGCGGGCGATCCGCAGTAGGCGAAGTCGTAGGTGAGGCGCCGCGTGTTCGAGCCGTCGCGGTCCATGATGTACAGCATGGGAGCGCCCGACCGGTCCGACACGAACACGATCTCGTAACCGTTCGGGGACCAGCTGGGCGAGGTCTCGATGCTCCCCGCGAAGGTCAGGCGCTCCGCCTTGCCTCCCGAGGCCGCGCGGCGGTAGATCTCGCTGTTGCCGTCCGCGGTCGAGGCGTAGGCCAGTTCCTTGTCCATGCGGTTGTAGGCCGGCGCGCTGTTCATTCCCCGCGAGGGGAACACCGGGGTCATCGCGGGCTGATCGACGTCGGTGAGGTAGAACTGCGGAAGGCCCCTCAGATAGCTGCTGAAAAGGACCTTGTCCTTCGCGCCGAAGAAGGCCGGGTTCATGTTGATGCTGCCGTTGCGCGTCGCGGCGCGCGGCCCGGCGCCGTCATAATCCATCGACCAGATCTCCTTCGCCCCGCCGCGCCGGTTCACGTAGGCGATCGCGGTTTGCGCGATCCCCTTCTCGCCCAGCAGCTGGAACACCATCTCGTCGGAAAACTGATGGGCGGCCCGCCGCATCGCGTCCTTGGGGCCCGCGTATTTCTTGCGCAGGATGATCTCGCCGGTGTTGATGTCCACCAGTTCCGCGGTCATCGAAAAACGGTCGCCCTCGAGCGCGTATTCGCCGCGCACGTAGGCCAGCGCCCCGTCCTGCTGGAACAGGGCCTTCGCTACCGGAGTGAACACCGGCGCCCTCTTCACGCGGAAGCGTCCGCTGAAGTCGAGATCGGCGCCGATGACGTCGCCGGGGTTGTAGGGCACGGCCTTGGGATTTCCGCGCACGCAGGTGAAGTCGGTCCGCCCCAGCGCGATCACGTCCGCGCCCTGCTGTTCCGACGTGATCACCACGTCCTCGGCGGCCGGGGTGAGGGCCGTTCCCGCCAGCAGCAGGACGATCGCGGGCACGAGGCCCCAGGCGGCGGCCCTCGCGTGGAACGGTTTATTGGCCTTTGTAAATGAACTCATAGCCCACCTGTAAAAAATCTTCCGAGAAATCCGCCGGCACGACGGTCCGGGGCGGAGGGAGGTTTTCGGTGCGTTTCACCGCGCGCGTCGCCTCGTCGTCCAGTTGTTTGTTGCCGGAGCTTTGAGTAATCTCCACGTTCGAAATGATCCCGTCCAGCGAAACGCGAAACCGCACCACCGTTTTCGCCGGGCCGTCCACGTCGATGCCCACGGGCGGGTTCCATCTTTGCTCGATTTTCGCCTTCACGCGGCCCGCCCAGAAACTCATGCGCGGATTCGAGGGCGCGTTCGTGACCTGCACCGGGTTCGCGGTGGAATTCTCGCGCGCGACTTCCTTCACCGGCAGGCTTTTCGCCGTGTCGAGAACGGGGGGCGGGGGCTTCTTGGGCTCGGGCTTTGAGGGCGCCACCGGGTTTTTGGGAGTGGGCGTGAGCTTGGGGGCTTCGGGGGGCCGGGTCGGTTCGACCTGGGGTTCCGGCGGCGGCGGTTCCGGGGCCTTCGGCGCCAGGGGCCGCAGCTTGGGCGGTTCCAGCGAAACCAGCTCGAACACTTCGACCCGGGCCGGGCGCGGCGGCTGCCAGAAGACGTAGACCAGCGCGCCCGCCAGCGCCGCGTGGACCAGCGCCGAGGCGATCACCGCCTTGCGCGGCGAAGATGCGGGAGGGCGCGTCTCCTGCCGGATCCGCGGGGTATCGCGCGGCGGCGGGGCGGCGGGAGCGGCGGGCATGTTTCGTCAGGGCCTTCCCGCGGCGCCGGCCGCTTCGGTCGGGGCCGTGACCAGCGCCGGGCGGTCGGTGAGGAAGCCCAGCCGTTTGCCGCCCTGGCGCTGCACGGCGGCTATCACCTCGACCACCATGCCGTAGGGCACGGTGCGGTCGGCGTTGATCAGGATCGCGGTCTCGGGGTCGCCCGTGAAGACCGCGCGAAAGTCCTGCTCGAAATCGCGGCCCGTCGTGGCCGCGGCGTCGATCAGGATCTCGCGCTCGCGGGTCAAGGTGATCTCGATGGCCTTCTTTTCCTCGATGCCGCCGGCCTGGGTCTGGGGCAGATCGACCTTCACGCCGCGCGTCGCGAGCGGCGCGGTGATCATGAACACGACGAGGATCGCGAAGATCACGTCGATGATGTTGATCAGGTTGAGCTCGGCGTTGACCTTGAGCGATTCGCGGCGGCGCATGCGGGCTCTCCTATCCCTGCGCGCCGCTCTCGCGCGCCGCGCGCTCGAGTGCCAGGAGATCGCCGCGCTTGAAGGAGGAGACTATTTCGGAGCCGAAGTTGTACAGGGCCGATTCGGCGCGGCGGTTGAAGCCCGCGAAGGCGTTGTAGCCGAGCGAGGCGGGGATCGCGACGATGAGGCCGGCGAGCACCGCCATCAGGGCCTCGCCGATGCCGGGGGCCACGACCGCGATGTCGGCCGAACCCTGGTGGCCGATGGCGATGAAGGTGTTCATGATGCCCCACACCGTGCCGAACAGGCCGATCAGGGGGCCCGTCGCGGTGCAGAAGGCGAGGTAGGTCATCCCGCGTTCGTTGGCGTCCTTCTCCGCGTCGACGGAGCGCTCGATGGATTCATTCACCAGCTGCCCGCGCGCGTTCAGGGAATCGTACGAGACGAACTGCGACATGCCCTCGATTTCCCGGAGCGCCACGCGCGTCACGCGCCCCATGGGAGTGTCGCCCCGGGTTTTCGCGAGCTTGGCGAAATTCTGCAGCGAAGGGGATACGCCCAAATCCTTCTCCCAGGCCGCGAAGGACGCGAGCTGGCGGCGGTTCGAGGCCCATTTGCGGATCAGGATGGCCCATACGCCGATCGAAAGGAGGAACATCGCCCCCACCGTGACCCAGGTGGCGATGCCGGAGTTCAATAAAAGCGAAAGAAAATCGGATTCGTTCATTACGGAGATCCTCGTGCGGCCTGGGTCGGAAAAGGGCGCGTCGGCCCTGGATGGGCCTTAAGATCGAAAATTCACCCGGAAAAGGCGAGGAGGGGGACGGGAGGGGTGGGAACGGTTGTTAGTTGTTGGTTGTCGGTTGTTGGTGAACGCAAATGCAATAGACACAGGGATTTATAAGGCTGGGTCTTTTCGCGGAAGATCGGGGTGGGACCGCGATTAAAGCTCACCCACAACCGGGCACTCACAAAAACCAACAACCAAGTACCAACAACCAACAACTTTTTGCGCTCGTTACCCCAGCTTTGCCCGAAGATTCTCGATATGGGCGCGGAACGCCGGCTCGGCCTCGCACATTTGCTCCGCGCGCTTGATGCTGTGAATCACGGTGGAGTAGTCGCGCCCGAAGGACAACCCGATGGTATGCAGCGAGTTGTCGGTGAGCTGGCGCGCCAGCAGCATCGCCGCGTGGCGGGGCTCCGCGACGTTCTTGCGGCGCGTCTGCGAGGTCAGCTGCGCCGCGGGGATGCCGAATTCGGCGGCGGCGGCGTCGATGATCCCGCGCAGGGTCACCCGGCGGTGCCGGTTGCGCACCGTGTCGCCGAGCACCTGCTTGGCGATGTTCACGGTCAGCGGGGCGTGCGAAAAGCTGGCGTAGGCCGAGAGCTTGATCAGCGTGCCTTCGAGCTCGCGTACGTTGGACGTCACATGGGCGGCCACGTAAGCCAGCACTTCCTGGTCGACGCACGATTCCGAGTCGGTCTCGGCCTTCTTGCGCAGGATCGCGAGGCGCGTCTCGAGCCCCGGGGGCTGCAGGTCGGCGACCAGGCCGGTGTCGAAGCGCGAGATCAGGCGGGCGTTGAGGCCCTCGATGTGCGCGGGGGGCCGGTCCGAGGTGATCACGATCTGGCGGTTGAACGACTGCAACGCGCTGAAGATGTTGAAGAACTCATCCTGGGTGCTGGGCTTGCCCGCGAGGAACTGAATGTCGTCGATCAGCAGGACGTCGGCGTCCTTATAAGACTTGTAGAAGGCCCGCGAGTCCTTGTTCTTCTGCACGAACTCGATGTACTCGCGCGTGAACTCCTCGGAGGTCCGGTATACGATCTTGCGCGCGGTGTCGTTCTCCCGGCAGAAATGGGCGATGGCTTGCAGCAGGTGGGTCTTGCCCATGCCCGCGCCGCCGTGCAGCACCAGGGGGTTGAACTTGTTGCGGCCCGGGGCCTCGGCCACGGCCAGGCAGGCGGCGTGGGCCAGCTGGTTGCATTCCCCGATCACGAAATCGTCGAAGGTGTAGCGGGCCTGCAGGGGAATGGCCGAATCGACTGTCACCGCGGTGTGCGCGCCGCCGACGGCGCCGGAAGGGGCCGTGGCCCCGGAATCGGCTTCCGCCGGGTGGAACACGGCCAGATCGGGGGCCTTGGCGATGAGGAAGCGCACGGGTACGGGGCTGTCCGCCAGCCGGCTCGCCGCGTCCTCCAGGATCGCGCGATAATGGTGTTCCACGTATTCCAGCACGAACGCGTTGGGCACGCCGATCACCCAGCCGTCCTCGCGCACCTCGGCGAGATGCAAATGCGTGAACCAAGTGTTGTACGCGGTTTCCGGAATGCGATGCCGCAACAGTTCCATCAGGCCCGCCCACAACGAAGGATGGGAAGGGAGTGAAGGTTGGGGAAGGGATCCGGAGGTCATTTGTGCATGAAATTCTTCAAGGGATGGGATAAGATAATTCCCTTGCTCTCGCCCCCAAGAGGTTTCTTGACAAGAAAATTTTTCGCCTCCGTCCGCCCGCTTTTCAGGACAATTCTTGTCCAAGTCACATCGAGTCAACGCTGTATCAACAGGCAATAAACCGTTTTTATGGGCATGGAATTTTTTCTTTGCCCGTTCACCGAAATCGCTTGACAGGAGGGGAGGGGGAGCAGTAGCGAGAGCCGCAAAGCGTTGGGGGTTGGGAGTTGGGGGTTGGAGGTAAGCTTGGAAGGCGGCGAAGCCCTCGATTCGCGCTTGCATTTTTCTCCCAACTCCCAACGGCAGGGAGTGGATGCGGAGCGGTTCCAACCCCCAACTCTTTTATCTTTTCTTCCATGCTTCCCGTCCTTAAATTCCGGCCCGTTCTAATGCCCAAACCCTGGGGCGGCGACGGGCTGTGGCGCTTTCTGAAAAAAGGCGCGCCGGGCGATGACCGGGTGGGTGAGTCCTGGGAGCTGTCCGACCGGCCCGAAGGAGAAACCTCGGTGGCGGGAGGGGTCCTGGACCGGGTCCGCCTGACCGATTTGATGCGTCGGGATCCCGTGGCCCTGTTGGGCCCGGATTTGCCCCCGAAGGGCCATTTCCCGCTGCTGTACAAGTTCATTTCCGCGCGGGAAAAGCTCTCGGTACAGGTGCATCCCGGAGAAGGTTCCCCGCTGGGGGAGGCCAAGACCGAGTGCTGGTATATCGTGGATGCCGCGCCGGGCGCCGAGATCATCGTGGGGGTGCGCGAGGGAGCGACGCTGGAGCTGCTGGAATCCCCGGACTGCGAACGGGCGCTCCGGCGCCTGCCGGCCCGACGGGGGGACGTGTTCCATATTCCCGCCGGGACGGTCCACGCGATCACCGAAGGTTTGTTGATTTACGAGCTTCAGCAGAATTCCGACACGACCTTCCGTCTCTACGACTGGGGCCGCGTGGATGCCGCCGGAATGCCGCGCGCGCTGCATACCCGGGAAGCGGGCCAAGTCGCCGACCTGAAGCCGCGCACGGGCTACAAAATCCCCCCGCTCGGGATGGACCACGCCTCCCACCGGGAGGATTTTCTGGTGGCGTGTCCCTGGTTCGCCCTGAAAAAATGGACGGGTTTCAAGGCTCCGGCGCCGCTGGATACCGGGGGCCGTTTCCACGTCCTCACCGTCGTGGCCGGGGAAGCCTCCATCCGAAACGGGCAAGAGCTCCTGCCGCTGCGCCTGGGCGACACGGCCCTCGTTCCCGCCTGCCTTGAGTCGGTGAGGGTGGAGGCCGGACCCGCCGCCGAGATTCTCGTCAGCTTCATCCCCGATCTCGAGCGCGATGTGCGCGCGCCCCTGCGCGCCGCGGGCCACGACGCGGCCTCGATCGAAAAGATCTTCGGGCCCGCCCGCTGAAAATTTCGCGGCCTGCGAGGCGGTCCGCGTGCCTGATCCCCGAATACCCATAAAAAAAGCCCGCCTTTCCAGGCGGGCTTTCCGTTCGTCGGGGACGAAAACTAGAACAGGATCTTGAAGTTCACGCCGCCGACGATGCTGATCGGGCTGCCGAAGGTGGCCAGCACGAATTCGGGGAGCACGTCGAGCTGCACGCCCAGGCGGGTGGAGAGGATGATGTGCTCGAGGAGCTTGACTTCGGGCTGCATGCCGCCGAGGATCGCGAGGCCGATGTTGTCGCTCGGAGCGTCGATGATCTTGAACACGCCGCCGGCCGCGAGGTAGTTGCTCACCGGACCCCAGGTGTTGGTCTTGATCAGGTAGATGCCGGACAGGCCCATGGAAAAGGGCTCGGCGGCGGCGTTGTCGAACTTGAAGCCGATGCCGACGTCCAGAGCGTTTCCACCCAGCGGGAGGCGGGCGGTGATGTGCTTCAGGTTGTCGTCATAACCGATCGCCGTGACCGGCAGCCCGAACGGGGCTTGCGCGTGGGCGGCGGCGACCAATCCGAAGACGGCAGCGAGAAGGGTGAGCTTTTTCATGAATACTCCTTGAGGGGGTTTGTGAGAAGTTTAAGGAATCGGTTATTTAGGGGCTGGAATATCCGTTGGAGGAGGCGCCCGTGTAGGTGCTGCCGCCGGCGGTGGAAGAGGAGCTGTTGAACGCCTCGCCCGCGCTCGAACCCGAGGCGCTGAAGGAGGACGCCGCCGCCGAGGAGCTGGCCGCGGAGAAGGCGGAGATGGCGCCGCCGGTGCCGTAAAGGATATCGGTCAGGCCCGTGCCGCCGCAAATGCAGTCGAGGATGGCGGGCAGCTCGTTCTGGATCTTGTGCGAAATGGCGTCGATGTCCTCGACCGAACCGCTGCCGCTGATGCCGAAGCACGCGAGGAAGTCCTTGAAGGACTGGGGCAGATTGTTGCCGGTGTTGGTTTGGAGGTCTTCCACGAGCTTGCCGAGTTTGGGGCAACCGATGGCATTGTAGTCCACGGTTGAAGACGCGCCTGTCCCGGCGCTGACCTGGGCCAGGGAGGCCGTCGTCGCCGAGATGAACTTCACCTTTTCGGCGTTGGCGGTGGTCTCGGCGCCTTGATCCTGGTTGGTCATGCAACCCGCGATCGCGAGTGCCGCGACGAGGGGGACGATCTTGAGTCCGGCTTTCAGGTTCATAAAAACTCCATGGTCGAAGGACGCTTCGAATTGCGAGCAGTAGTTAGAAAATTTCTCTTGTTGTCAAGAAGTGTCGGGTAAGGAAAATATTTCCGGGATGGTATCCGGCATCCGTTATCAACTTTTTTCAAATGCCCGGAATTTGGAAACGCACTGCCCAAGTAATTGATTTCGAGGTACATAGAGGTTGCCGGAGGGAGGGGCCCGGGCCGGCTCCTGGTATTCCTGTAGGAAAGGCGGGTTATGGAGGCGGGGGCGAAAAAAGCCCCGCCCCCCTCACCCGCCGCCTACCGCCTGCCGCCTGCCGTCCCCGCCAACTACTTTTTCCCTCATGATCAACCTTGAAAACCGCCTTTGGAACACCGCCACGCATACGGCCCGGGAGGCCGGGATGGACTTCACCGTGCCCTGCGCGCACAACCTGCGCGACCTGATCCAGGCCGGAACCGGCGTGATGCGGCGCTCCCAACGCATTTCCGAATCGGACCTGGAAGTGGCCGATCTCCACCTTTCGCGGTTGGCGCGTGAAATGGTGCGCGTGACCCGGGAGCAGGGCGCGGCGGCCCTCGCCGGTGGCAAGACCCGCATTCGCGAGACCGCCCTGGTCGCCGCGAAGGAATTATGTCCCCTGTGGCCGTTCGGTTGATTCCGTGATTTTAATGTAGGGGCGAGGTAACCTCGCCCCTACCGAACGGCCCGCGTCACAACGCCGCCTCGATCGCGCGCAGCAGGATCTCGAGGGCGGTGGCCCCGGTTTGGCGCGCGTTGACCGAACCTTTGGCCACATCCAGGGAAACCCCGCCCTCCATTGGCACGCCCTGAGGCGCCTGCGGCAGCCGGTAGGCGAGATTCGCGTCGATACGATAAGGCATGTCCTCGCCGCGGACGATGGCGTTCCACACCGATCGCGCGAAGACGGGATTGTCGAGACGCAGTGGGAAGGTCACGTCGAGAAGCGCCTCGCCGCCCGGTTCGACGCGGAAAGCGGGAAGGGTCGCCGTGGTCGCGGGGTCGCCGTTGCCCGTGTTTTTCACCCGCAAGCGAGCGGTGGCACCGTCGAAGGCGGCGGCGAACGAGCCGGGATTCCGGGCGCGGATCCGGCAGCGGACGTTGACGCCGTACTTGGCCCGGGCCGACGTATTGAAGGAGGCCAGATCGCGGGCGATTTCCATCGTGTTCGACGGGTAGGCGAGGGACCCGACGTCGACCGAAACCAGGTCGAAGTTCATGGCGAGCGATCCCAGGCGTTCCCGCGCCCAGTCGGCCGCGGCACAGGCCGCCAGAAGAGCGGCCAGGGAAGCGGCGGCCAGGAGGGAAAGGAGTTTGGGGAGCGTAGGCTTCATGGAAATAACCTACAAGCTAAGAGGTAGGAGGCAGGAGGTAGGAGGAAATACCTTTTAGCTCCTACCTCCTGCCTCTTCGCTAAACCGCCTTCGGTGGTTCGCCCAGCTTCAAAAACAGCGCGCCCAGCGGGGGCAGGGTCAGCCTCAGCGAATCCTGGAAGTTATGGGCCGGGACGGCCTCGGTCTGCCGGCCTCCATCGTTCCCCACGTTTCCGCCGCCATAAAGTACCGAGTCGGTGTTCAGGATTTCCGCGTAATACCCGTAACGCGGCACCCCCACGCGGTAATCGTGGTAGGGCTGCGGGCTGAAGTTGAAAACGGCGATCACGTCCTCCTCCCCGCCCGCGGCGCGCGCGCGCCGGAGCTGGCAGAGGACGTTCTGGTCGCGGTCGTGGAAGTCGATCCACTGGAAGCCTTCGTGCGAGAGGTCCAGGTCATGCAACGCCGGCTCGGTCTGGTACAGCCGGTTCAGGTCGCGCAGCAGGTTCTGCAGCCCGGCATGCGCGCCCCGGTCCGAGTCGCAAAGATGCCAGTCCAGGCTGCCCTTGACCTTCCACTCGTCCCACTGCCCGAATTCCATGCCCATGAAATGGAGCTTCTTGCCGGGGTGAGCGTAGAAGTAGGCGAAGGCCGCGCGCGTGTTGGCGAATTGCTGCCAGGGGTCTCCCGGCATTTTGCGCAGGAGCGAACCCTTGCCGTGCACGCATTCGTCGTGCGAGAGGGGAAGGATGAAGCGCTCCGAAAAGGCGTAAGACATCTCGAAGGTGAGCTGGTCATGGTGAAAGCGCCGGTAGATCGGGTCCTTCGACATGTACGTGAGGAAGTCGTGCATCCACCCCATGTTCCACTTGTAATCGAACCCGAGCCCGCCGCGTTCCGGCGGGACCGTCACGCCGGGAAACGCCGTGCTTTCCTCGGCGATCATCAGCCGGTTCGGGCAGCGACGGGCCACGATGCTGTTCAGGTGCCGGAGGAATTCGACGGCCTCGTGGTTGATGTTGCCGCCGTCGGGGTTCGGCAGCCAGTCGTCGGACCGGCGGGCGTAGTCGAGATACAGCATCGAGGCCACGGCATCGACCCGCAGGCCGTCGAGGTGGAATTCCTCGAGCCAGTACAGGGCGTTGGCGATCAGGAAGTTGGCGACCTCGCGCCGGCCGTAGTTGAACACGCGCGTGCCCCATTCCCGGTGCATGCCCCGTCGGGGGTCTTCGTGGGCGTACAGCTCGGTCCCGTCGAACCGGCTCAGGCCATGTGCGTCCTCGGGGAAATGGGCGGGCACCCAGTCGAGGATCACCCCCAGCCCGGCCGCATGACAGGCGTCGATAAAGGCCTTCAAGTCCTCGGGGGACCCGTAGCGCTTGGTGGGACTATAGTAACCGGTGACCTGATACCCCCAGGACTCGTCGAGGGGGTGTTCCTGCAGGGGCATGAACTCCAGGTGGGTGTATCCCATGCCGCGGGCATAGGGAATCAAGCGTTCCGACAAGGATTTATAGGAAGGCCAGCCTCCCGCCTCCTGTTGCCAGGACCCGAGGTGCACTTCGTAGATGGCGATGGGAGCCCCGTCGGCGTGGGTTTCACCGCGGCGCGCCTCCCAGGCGGCGTCGCGCCAGGCATGAACGGAAGGAGCCGGGACGACGCTTCCCGTGCGCGGCCGCAGTTCGGATTCCCGGCCGAGGGGATCCATCTTTTCCTGGACGCTTCCGTCCGCTCCGTGGATGCGGAACTTGTAGCAGCTCCCGGGCACGACCCGAGGGGCGAAAATCTCCCATACCCCGAAGGGGTCGCGGCGGCGCATGCGGTGGGCGTGGGGGTTCCACCCGTTGAAGTCGCCCACCACCGACACGGCCGCCGCGTTAGGCGCCCATACGGCGAAGTGCGCTCCGGGCACGCCCTGATGCTCCCTCGAATTGGCGCCGAGATGGTTCCACAGGGTGTAATGGGTCCCCTGATGGATCAGGTGCAGGTCGAAATCGGCGAGAACCGGACCGAACGCGTACGGGTCCTCATAGAGCGCCGTTTCTCCGGAGTGCAGCAACGCGCGCACGCGGTAGGGGAAGGCCTCCTCGCGGTCGGGGAAGAACGCCTCGAAACAGCCTTCGGAGTCGGTTTCACAGAGGACCGACCGCGCCCCCGAACGGTCCTCGACCTCGATGAACACGGATTGAAACGCGGGGTTGAAAACACGGATCCGCCCGCCGCCGCCTTCGTCCCGATGAAATCCCAATACCGAGAACGGGTCCCCGTGGGTTCCGTTTTTCAGGGCCTGGTATACGGGGGGAGGCAGCGCGCAAAAGGGCATGAGGGTAACTTATACGATTTTGGACGTGTTTACGCGGCATGCCGGAAAAAAGACCGCGGGGCAATAAAAAACCCCGCCTTGTTCAGGCGGGGTTTTCGGGTCACCGGGGTGACCGAGGATGGCGGAATGGACGAGACTTGAACTCGCAACCCCTAGCGTGACAGGCTAGTACTCTAACCAATTGAGCTACCACTCCATAACCAGCAACACTCGAAACTCAAAACCGACTCTGTCTGGTGGGCGTTGTAAGATTTGAACTTACGACCCTCTGCATGTAAAGCAGATGCTCTAACCAACTGAGCTAAACGCCCTCGTTCGTCTGGTCCTTTTGGGAGGACCCTTCCTTGGATCCGCTTTTCAGTATGCTCCAGGGGATGACCACCAGGAATGCGAAAAGCAGAACGAAGGGAGCAACGTTCAAGGCAAGCTTGTTGTCAGCGGGCTTCTGCCCCAGCAGTAAAAACCCAATGATGAGAAGCGCCACCGCGATGGCGAACCCCCAGTAGTTCTTTTTGCCGAAGAAAGGCTGCATAGACACACCGCTTTCGAAATCCGGTCGACTTGATTGTCGTCCGGTGACCCCAAAGCGGGGACAAAGATATGATTTCGGGGTAGGAAAAGCAAGGGATTTGGGGGAGAGAAAGGGAGTTAATTAGGCCCAAAAAGTTGGGGGTTGGGCGTTGGGGGTTGGGAGTGAAACTCCAGCTCCGGCCCTGCTTAGGCTGCGGGCTGCCTGACAGGGGCGACCGAGCGAGGACGGGTCAGGCCAGGCGCCGCGACGCAAGCGTACCGGGAGTACGCTGAGGAGCGGTAACGCCGCATGGCCCGTCCGCAGCCGGTCGAAGGGAAGTATGGACCTTAGGTTTCCATGAAATTCGCTATCCTATTCCCGCCGCCGCTTCGAATCGGCTACTCCTGTCTCAGGTAATCCCGTCCAGCTCATAGGCCTTGATGATCTCGCGAACGAGGCGGTGGCGGACGACATCCTCCAGCCCGAGCTCGATCTGGCCGATCCCCTCGATTCCATGAAGAATCCGCCGGGCGTGGGAAAAGCCCGACTTGTCGCGGGGCCCGAGGTCGACCTGGCTTTCGTCGCCGGTGAGGATGGCCCGAGTGCCGGGGCCGAGGCGGGTCAGGAACATCTTCATCTGCGAGACGGTGGCGTTCTGGGCCTCATCGAGGATGACGAAGCTGCGGCTCAGCGTGCGCCCGCGCATGTAGGCGAGAGGGGCGATCTCGATGGAGTTGCCTTCCCAGTATTCGCGCAGTTTTTCGGTGCGCAGCATGATGCTCAGCGAGTCGTGGAGCGGACGCATATAGGGGGCGATCTTTTCGCTGACCACCCCCGGCAGAAAGCCCAGGCTCTCTCCCGATTCCACCGCCGGCCGGCATAGGATCACCCGGTCCACGAGCTTTTTCTCCAGGGCCTGCACGGCCATGGCGACGGCCATGAAGGTCTTGCCGGTGCCCGCGGGGCCGGCCGCGAAGACGATGTCGTGCTCGCGGATGACCTGGAGGAACTTCGCCTGGCCCTTGGTTTTAGGCTGGATGGGCTTGCCGTAGCGGTCGATCAGGATGGGTTTTTCGAGGGCCGGGGCGAAATCCTTTTTCTCGGATTTCTCCGGGGTGTGGACCAGCTCGTCGACGTAAAATTCCGAAAGGTGCTGGCCGGTTTTCAGGGTGGCCCGCATGCGCTCCAGCGAGGCCAGGGCTTTCTGGGCGGCGGCCTCGAGGGGAGCCTGTACCGTGATTCCGGGGTTCCGGGTCAGGATGCGCACGCCGAGGGCGTTTTCGAGGCGGATGAAGTTTTGTTCCGATTCTCCGCCGAGCAGGTTCTTCTCCGCGTCGGAGACGGCCAGGGTCAGCTTGTGGTCGTTGGGCATGCGTGGGGTCCCTCCGACTCCAAGTATACACGTTTTGCCCCCTTCCGGGCCGCCTTTTCCGGGGGGGCGAATCCCCTCCGCCGCCCTTTACAGAAACCCCTTCGGGCGTATTATTTTTATTCCGCGGGGTGTCCGAAGCCGCCCACCCTCATTCTTACCCTTTACCCAAAAACCACACATGCAAACGGACCTGCGTTCTATAGTCGACTCGATTCAGGGGACTTTGGTCGGCGAGGAATTGATTCACGAAACCGTGGACATGGCTTACGTCAATTCCGACCCCAATGCCCTGACCGACGACCTCACCAATATCCTGCTCGTGACGAACCTCGTGCACACGCGCCTGATGACGGTCGCCGAGGAAGTGGACATCGTCGCCATCGTCTTCTCCAACGCCCATATTCCCGACCCCAAGGTCGTGAAGCGCGCGAAGGAGCTGGACATCGACCTGATCACCACCAAGCTGACGCTGGAGGAAGTGGCCAAGGTCCTCAAGGCCGAGTTCGGAACCACCTTCGACGTCAAGACGCATCTGGCCCCGAGGGCGGTGGAGTAGGGAAGGTCAGGGCTTAGGATTTAGGACTTAGGTAAAGGCCGGAGAAATCCGGTCTTTTTTATTTGGCTTCAAGGGGGGCGCCTGGGTGGCACGGCTGCATGGGCCTCAGGCGCTAGAACCAGGTCACGAAGGTTAACAACCTAAGTCCTAAGCCCTAAGTCCTTCCCATCACTCCACATTCGCTATCTGTTCCCTCAAGACTTCCAGTTCCTCTTTCCAGTTCACGCAAATCTGCTGGATGTCGTAGTACTGGCTTTTGTTGCTGAGGGTGTTGACCTCGCGCAGCATTTCCTGCTGAAGGAAGCCGAGCTTTTTGCCGGGGGCCGCGTGCTCGGCGATGACCTCGAGGAAGTGGTCGAGGTGCGCGCGCAGGCGGACCATCTCCTCCTGCACGTCCAGCTTTTCGGCCAGGATGCCGATCTCGGTCATGAGGCGGTCTTCGGCCACGGGCTGGCCGTCAAGCAGCTCGGCCACCCGGTCGCGGATGCGGGCCACGTATTCCTTCTGGCGGAGCGGGAGCAAGGCCGCCACCTTGTCCAGGGCGGGGTAGAACGCGCCCACGCGCTTTTGAAAATCGCGGACGAGGTCCTGGCCCTCGCGTTCGCGCATCGCGACCAGCGCCTCGCAGGCGCGCCGGAACACGGGAAGAATGCGCTGCTCGGCCACCGCCGGGGCGTCGGCCGAGGCCGGGGCGCCCTGCAGGATCATGTCGGGGACCTTCATCAGGTCGGCGAGGTTGACCTGCGCGGCCGCCTCGGCGCCCATCGCCTCAGGGCCCAGCGATTTCGACATCTGCCGGGCGATGCGCGCGTAGGCCTGGAACAGGGGTTCGTTCAGGGACAGCGCGGCCGCCGCCCCCGCCTCTCCGTGAACCTCGTAATGGACGTGGCAGGTGACCGAGCCCCGGATGACGAAGGCGCCCAGTTCCTTGCGGAGCACCTGCTCCAGGTGCAGCAGCTCGCGGGGGGCCTTGCACTGAAAATCCAGGAAGCGGTTGTTCACCGACTTGATTTCGACGCTTACGGAATAAGCGGTTTCGACGGTCTCGGCACGGCCGTAGCCGGTCATGGAATGGAGCATGGGGGGAAGATAGCTTTGGGTAGGTGCTTCGTCGTTGTTAGTTGTTGGTTGTTGGTCCGGAAGGCCGGGGCTGGAGCCCGGCAGAATGCCCCGAAATTTAGATCGGCTAAAATCGCGTTTCTCCGGCAACCAACAACCAACAACCAACAACTCTATCTTCTATCCCATGCCCTCCGTCGTCTCCGAGCCCTCCGCGCTCCCCTTCGCCGACGCCTACCGCGCCCATCTCCTCCTCGAACGGCGGCTGGCGGAAAACACGGTCACGGCCTACCTGAGCGACCTGAACCTCTGCCTGCGGCAGCTGCGGCCCGCTTCGGCCCCCGAAGACGGACTGGAATGGCTGAACCCCGAGGCGCTCCAGGAGTTTTTCACCGCGCTCGCGGGCCTGGGATTTCGCCCGGCGACTTTGTCGCGGTACATCTCCTCGCTGCGGGGGTACTGCGAGTACTTGCGCGACGTCGGCCGCCTCGGGGAGGACCCCTGCCGGGCGGTCCGCATCCCGAAGGCCCAGCGGTACAAGCCGCACGCGCTGAGCCATGTTGAGATCCGGGCCTTGTATGACCGGGTCGCGGACCGGGTCGCCGCGGGCGGGAGGGGAGCGCGCCGCGACGCGGCCCTGCTGGAACTGCTGTACGGGCTGGGACTGCGCATCTCCGAGGCGATCACCTTGCCCCTGGACTCGGTCCGCTTCGACGAGGACCTGGTCTTGGTGCAGGGGAAAGGGAACAAGCAACGCATCGTGCCGCTGGGCGCGAAGGTGCGCGCGACCCTGCGGGACTACGTGGACGGGGAGCGCGCGGCCACGGCGAAGCCGCAGACGGCCACGGTGATCGTGAACAGCCGCGGCACGCCGTTGTCGCGCATGGGCGCGTGGAAGATCGTCCGCCGGCTGTGCGCCGAGGCGGGCCTCTTCGGGGGAGAACGCGACGCGCAGATCTCCCCGCATACCTTCCGTCACACCTTCGCCACCCACCTCATCGAGGCCGGCGCCGACCTTCGCGCCGTGCAGGAGCTGCTGGGGCATGCCGACATCAGCACGACGCAGATTTACACGCACCTGGACCAGGATTATCTGAAGGAAGTGCATCAGAGTTTTCATCCGCGGAACAAGTGATTGCGGAACGAAGTATGAACATCGTCATCCCCGCGCAGGCGGGGATCCAGTCAGCGCAGACATTACCTGGAAGCATGTGTTCCGTCACCATGAGGCGGCCTAGCACAAGCACATTGCGTTGCGGACTCACGCCTGCTGCCTGGATTCCCGCCTGCGCGGGAATGACGGGGGGCCAAGCATCTTTTTTGCCCTATGATGGGTTCGATGTGGAAAAGGCAAAAAACCCCACAAAAACCCCTAAAATCGCTACTTCTGGCGGTTCCAAAACCCCCATAATCTTCTAATTTGGGGGCTCCCCAACCGAGGATCCCGATGACCGCCAAAGCCTTCACCCAGCCCCTGTCTCAAGTCGACTCCGAAATCGCCGCCCTGATCGATCAGGAAGCCGCGCGCCAGGAGAACGAGATCGAGCTGATCGCTTCCGAGAACAGCGTCAGCAAGGCGGTGCTGGAGGCGATGGGCTCGGTGTTCACGAACAAGTATTCCGAAGGCTACGCGGGCAAGCGCTACTACGGCGGCAACGAGGTCGTCGACCACATGGAGACCTTGGCGATCAACCGCGCGAAGGAACTGTTCGGCGCGGAGCACGTGAACGTGCAGCCGCTGTCGGGCTCCCCGGCGAACCTGGCGGTGTACATGGCGGTGTGCAAGCCCGGCGACAAGGTGCTCGGCCTCAAGCTCGACCACGGCGGCCACCTGTCGCACGGCCACCCGGTGAACTTCTCGGGCCTGAACTACAACTTCGCGCAATACGAGGTGGACGAGAAG
>JAJNBB010000034.1 GCA_021155885.1 Fibrobacteria bacterium
GGGCAGCGGATACATCACGTTGCAGGCGGAATCGCACGGCACGCGCTTCCGCCGCGTCGAGGTGCTCAACCTGGAAGGCTGCATGACGCCGACCGACGCCAACTATAAGTCCTACCTGGTCAAGCACGACTCTACCGCCTGCGCCGGCACGGCGGGCGTCAAGGGCAACAGCGCCCAGGAGGCGCGCTACAACTCACCGATGTCCTTCATCGGTAGCGCCGTGAAGGTCGGCGGCGCAGGCCTGGTGAGGCTGCAGGTGTTCGACATGCGCGGCGCGCTCGTCGGAAGCCACACTGCGCAGGCGCCGTTCCAGTGGACCCCCGCCGTCAAACGGTCGGGCATGCACGTCATCCGCGCGATCACGCCGAAGGGAACCTACACGGAAAAGGCGGCGCTGTTTTAGACGTCGGGCAGTGATTCGTCCGCAAGCGGCCTCATATCGGCATTCCATGCCGATCCGACGAGCTCAGTGACCGACGTCTAAAGGTCGGTCCATTAAAAAAGCCTCCCGATCGGGAGGCTTTTTTTGTTTTGCTTGATGGCCTTCGGTGACCGAGCTTGTCGAGGTCACATCCCCATGCGGATGGTCTGGTGCCGCTTGGGCCCCAGCGACAGCATGCCCACGGGCACGTCCACCAGTTCCGCCAGGCGGTCCAGATATTTGCGGGCGTTCACCGGCAAGTCCTTCGCGTCGGTGATCTTCGTCGTGTCCGACTTCCAGCCGGGAAGCGTCTCATAGACCGCCTTCACGCGCTCCAGGCGCGCCAGCGAGGAGGGGAAATGGTCGACACGCTTGCCGTCGATCTCGTAGGCCGTGCAGATCTCGATCGAATCGAAGCTGTCGAGCACGTCGAGCTTGGTCACCGCGAGGTGGGTCAGCCCGTTGACCTGCGCCGCGCGGCGGACCACCACGGCGTCGAACCACCCGCAGCGGCGCTCGCGGCCCGTGGTCGCGCCGAATTCGTGGCCGATGCGGCGGAGTTCCGCGCCCAGGCCGCCCTCGATCTCCGTGGGGAAAGGGCCGTTGCCCACCCGCGTGGTGTAGGCCTTGACCACGCCGATCACCTGCTGGATCGCCGTCGGGCCCACGCCCGAACCCGCGCAGGCCGCGCCCGCGACGGTGTTCGACGAAGTCACGAACGGGTAGGTCCCATGGTCGACGTCGAGGAAGGTGCCCTGCGCGCCCTCGAAGAGCAGCCCCTTCTTTTCCTTCAGCGCCTTCGCCAGGATGGCTACGCAATCCGCCACGTAGGGCCGCAGCTTCTCGCCATAGGCGCGGTACTCGGCGTGCACAGGGCCGACCTCGACCGGCGGCGCGCCGAAGATCTTCGTGATAACCTCGTTGTGCGCCGCGATCGCCTTCTCCAGGCGCGCGCGCAGGAGATCGTCCTCGAGCAGGTCGCCCACGCGCACGCCCACGCGCGCCACCTTGTCGTAGTAGGCCGGGCCGATGCCGCGCCCCGTCGTGCCGATGGCGTCCTTGCCCGCGGCCTTTTCCTTCAGCTGGTCCAGCAGCTTGTGCGTCGGCAGCACCACCTGCGCGGCCTCCGAAAGCCACAGGCGGCCCGTCGCGTCGATGCCCTTGGTGAGCACGTCCCCGATCTCGTGCAGAAGCTGCGCGGGATCGAGCACCACGCCGTTGCCGATCACGCAGCTCTTGCCGTCGTGCATCAGACCCGAGGGAAGCAAATGGAAGACGAACTTCTGGTCGCCGACCTCGACGGTATGGCCCGCGTTCGCCCCACCCTGGAAACGGATCACGTAATCCGCCTCCTCGGTCAGGTAATCCACGACCTTGGCCTTGCCCTCGTCGCCCCACTGGGCGCCCACCACTACGCGATTCGGCATGAACTCTTTTTCCTTCGGATACTTGAAAACAAAAGGGGGAAAAGCTAGAAAACGCGGAGGGAAAAATACCCGTAAATACAACGAAATCAAGGCGTTTTGGGCGCGTGGGTGGCACGCGGGGCGATCGAACGCGCTTCCCGGGGAAGCGTACCCAAAGTTGGTAGGCGGCAGGCGGTGGGCGGTAGAAAACGCGCCCCCCCCCTTCGCCAGATCACCAGCGCGATAATTCTTGTCTTCCTACCGCCCACCGCCCACCGCCTACCGCCTATCTTTCCCTTCCATGCCCTCGCCCATCCCCTTCCTCGACCTCTACGCCTCCAACCGCCCCGTGGAAACGGCCTTCTTCCGGGAGCTTCGCAAGCTCTACCGGAAGAGCGCGTTCATCGGCGGCTCTTACGTGGAGGCCTTCGAGAAAAGCTTCGCGCGGGCGTGCGGCGCAAAGCATTGCGTGGCGGTCTCCAACGGCACGGCGGCGCTGCACCTGTCCCTGGCCGCCGCGGGCGTGGGCGCGGGCGACGATGTCATCGTGCCCGCTTTCACTTTTCCTGGCGCGGCGGGGCCCGTCCTGCAGCGCGGCGCGCGCGTGGTGTTCGCGGACGTAAGGCCGGAGGACGGCTGCCTGGATCCCCGGGCCGTCGCGCGCGCCGTCACGCCGAAAACGAAGGCTATTCTTGTCACGCACCTTTTCGGCCACCCCGCGAACCTGGACGGCCTGCGGAAAGCCTTGAAGGGAAAGGGCGCGCGCCGGATCCTTTTTATCGAGGACGCGGCCCAGGCGCACGGCGGCTCTCACCGCGGCGCGCCGCTGGGGTCGCTCGGAGACTTCGGCTGCTTTTCGTTCTACCCGACCAAAAATCTAGGGGGCGTCGGGGACGCGGGCGCGATCCTGGTGAAAAGCGCCGCGGCGGCCGCGCGCCTGCGCCGGCTGCGCGACCATGGCCAGACGCAGCGCTTTCATCCCCAGGAGGCGGGCTTCAACGCGCGCATGGACGCGCTCCAGGCGCTTTTCCTGTCGCTCAAGCTCCCGCGCCTCGGCCGGGACAATGCGCGGCGCGCTTCCATAGCGGCGGGGTTCCTGAAGGCTCTCAACGGCAGCGGGACCCTGCGCGCGCTGCTCCCGTCCGCGGATGGGGTTTCCGCCTGGCACGCCTTCGTCGTCGCCGTTTCTGGAGAAACGCGCGCCGCGTTCCTACGGCATCTCGACGCGGCGGGCATCGGCCACCAGATCTACTACCCGCGGGCGCTTCCGGCGCTTAAGGCGTTCAAGGCCTTCGCCGTGACCTGCCCCGCCGCCGAGGACCTCGCCCGCCGCGTCGTCGCCCTTCCGCTTCACCCCGGCCTCGACGCGGCGCAGCAGGCGCGCATCCGCGCCGCGCTGGCCTCGTTCCGCCCCTCTTCCCGGATTGGCACCCCATGAAAACCTTCGCGGCCCTCCTCCTCGCCACCCTGGCGGGCGCCTTCGCGCACCCCAGCGGAACCTCACGGATTTACGTCCATGTGCTTCCGGAAGATTCGGTCACGGTCGAAATCGACGTGAACAGCGCCGACGTGCTCAGCGCCCTCAGCCTCTCCTTGTCGCCCCACGAGCCCGCGCAGCGCGAACAAATCGAAGCCTACCAACGGCAGGTGACCGGCTACCTGCACGCGCGCCTGCGCGTCACCGCCGACAACCTTCCGTTTCTTTCTCCCACGCCTGTCTCCACGGTCAGAGGCCGGGGCAACGTCACCTGGGACAGCAGCCTCGCCTTCGACACCACCCACGCCCTGACCTTCGCCGGGAAAATGAAGCCGGGCTCCGGTCGCCGCCTACTGAAAATCAACACCCAGCTTTTCCCGGAATTCGGCATTCAGAATCTCTCGGAGATCTCGGTTTTCTGGCGCGACACCTTGGTCGAACGAAAATGGATCGGCCTCGACAAAACCTTCCGGATCACGGCTTCGGCCGATTCGCTCGACGCCCGCCTGGGACGCCTGCGGACGCCGGGAACGGGAACCTCGGGAACGCGGTTGTTCGGAAAGTTCATCCAGGTGGGCTATGTCCACATCCTGCCCTACGGGCTCGACCATATTCTGTTCGTGCTCGGCCTCTTCTTTTTTTCCACGCGCCTGCGGCCCCTGTTTCTGCAGGTTACGGCCTTCACCGTCGCCCACTCGATAACCTTGGGGCTCGCCCTCCTCGGAGTCTTTTCCCTGCCTCCCGCCCTGGTTGAACCCCTGATCGCCCTTTCGATCGTGGTGGTCGGACTTGAAAACGTGTTTTTCCGGAAGGTGCGCGCCTCCCGCTGGCTGATCGTCTTCGTTTTCGGCTTGGTTCACGGCATGGGTTTCGCCGGGGTACTCCAGGATTTCGGGCTTCCCGAGGGAGGGTTTTGGCCCGCCCTGGTCGGGTTTAACGTGGGGGTCGAGCTGGGCCAAATCAGCGTCATTGCCCTGGCGTTCTGCCTGACCGTCTTCTGGCGAAACAAGCCCTGGTATTTCAAGCGCGTGGTGGTTCCCGTCAGTCTGGCCATCAGCGCCGCGGGGCTTTACTGGGCCATTCAACGGATTTTAGGAGTTTAGTCCGTTAGCCTCCGCGCGTCGGTGCTGAAGTAGGGGGCGAGGTTACCGCACCCCCTACTTCAATGAATTGAAGAACACGAAGCGCGTCTTGCCGGGACGGACATGCGCCTGGAGCGTCTCGACACGCACCACCTTGCCCTCGGCGTTCTCCGCCGCCACCTGCAGGGTATGGTTTCCCGCCGGCACGGGGATGCGCGCGACGTTCAGCGTGCGCGGCAGCAAAAACCACAGGCGCACGTCGGCTTGCTCCAGCTGGTCGGCGAGAGCGTCGGTGCCGAGACTCAATAAAAGGTTCACGATAGGATTGTCCGTGCGCATCTGCGCCTTCGTTTTCTCGGCCGCCAAGGTGCGCACCGCGACCCGGATCACCGTGCGCGTCAGCATGGCGGTGCGCCCTTCGTCCAGGTCCTGCTGCAACAGCTCGCGCGTGTCGCCCCAGGCCTCACCGGCGGCCGCGCCCGCGCTGTCGGCGGCGACGCGCAGGAGGCGCGACTGCGAGGGGACCTCGCGCAAGGAAGGCATCGCCCACTTGAGATGCAGCGTCGTTCCCGAACGGGTGTTGCGGCCGCGCCCCTTTTCGTACTCGGATTGCGGCAAACCGGGCGCGGGAAGGGCCTGGCTAACGACCTTGCCGTTCGCGTCGCGATAGTAGTAGACCAGCACGCCGTCGCGCACCCACGTTCCCCAGAACGCGGTTTCCCCGAGGGCCGGCGAACGGCCCAGCGCCCCGATCACCACGAGTTCCCCTCCGCCCGGAAAGCGCGCGGGCTTAACCGCCGGCGGCTGCAGGTCCAGTTCGCGGATGTCGTTCGGGCGATCCTCGGCGTCCAGCAGCCGCCAGGCGTAGGCGGCCATGCCGGGAGGCACGGGCTGTTTGCGCTGCCGGAGGTTCTTCACCGCGGCATAAATGGAAATGGCGGCGTCGTCGCGCTCGCCCAGCGCCTCGTAAACCAGCGCAGAGAACGCCCGGAAGGCCGCGTCGTCGCGGAAGGCCTTGGCGTCCCCACCCGCCTTGCGCTTGACCTCGTTCAGGAAGATCTCCGCCTGGCGCATCTCGATGCGGGCGTCGTCCGCGCGGTCCAGCGCGAGGTAGTCGAACGCCAGGAACAGGTGAAGCCACACGATTTCGTAGGAGCGGCCGCGATAGGGCCGCACGTTGTCGTTCACCAGCAGCGAAGCCGCCTCGTTCGTCACGGATTTGGCGAACAGCTCCTCGTGCACGTCGACCGCGCGACGCAGGTACACGATGCTGCTGTCATAGACGCCGCCATAGTGATACAGGAGCCCCACGTCCATGTTGTACAACAGGGCGCTTTGGCTCCCGTACAACTTCGCGCGCTCCTTTTTGAGCACCTTCACCGCCGCCAGGTAATCCTGCGACGAGGCCTGCTTGACGATCGCGTCATACCGGGTCAGGCCGCGGTTCGCGCACCCGGCCAGCAGCAACGACAGAAGCGCTAGGCCGGGCAAAGCGGCCCGGGATGAAACCGGAAAACGCATGAACAAGAACCGCGGCTTGTTTAAAACTTGGTCGAGTTCTTCGTCACGTACTTCTTGATTTTCTTGTCCCCGATCCACAGCTTGCGGCCGGATTCGATCTGGACGAGTTCCAGGTTGATCTGGTAGAAGACCACGGCCTTGGAGCCCTCCTGGTCGACGATGGAGTTGATGCTGCCGATGAGCATCAGCTCCGCGCCGCTCTCCTCGCCCGCCTTGTTGCGGGTCTCCACGGAGGCGTTCCTGCCCTGGTCGGCCTTCTCGTCGCGCAGCTGCTCGCGTTCGCCCTTGTTCGCCACGAACTCCACCTTACCGGAGTTGATCAGCGCGCGCTCCATGTCCTTGGTGAAGGTCTCGGCGTCGATGTGCTCGTGGCTCTTGTTCTTCACGGAGCCCACGATCACGGTCGGCGTCTTCTTCTGCGCCTGGTACGTGTAGTACCACGACGAATTCAAGCAGTCGCGCAGCATTTCTTCCGCCACCAGGCGGGAATCGGTGTCGTTCCAGCGGCCCGAGAGGTCGATGGTGCTGTTCGAGGACACGCGGGTGACTTTCTTGCCGCATCCGGCGAGCACGAGGGTCAGCATCAGCAATCCGGCAATGCGGGTGGAAACACGAATCATGAAAACCTCCTGAATAGGCCCATAGTTTAGCTATTTGCGAACCGCCGGCCCACCGCGCCAGACTTCCCGAGGCCCCGAAAAGAACGGAAAACGCCGGTTTCGGGCGCCGTGTCGACGACGTTTCGTCACGCGCGCGTCTCCGTTCCGTCACTCTATACCGGGCCGACGTCCTTTGTAGTTTATCCCCATCTTTTTCCGGAGAACCCCATGAAATCCGCACCCCTGCTGCTCGCGCTGGTCCTGGCCCCGCTCGGAACGACCCTCGCCGCCGAGCCCGCGACGAACAAAACCGAAAAAACCGTGACGTTCGTCAAGGCCGAAACTTCGGCGGACGGCGGCTCGGAAATCGCCCGTGAAAAGCTCATGGACTGCATCGTCTCGCTTCCCAACCCGGAGCGCCTGCAGGCGCAGGTCACCTCGCAATCGGTGTTCGTTCAGGGGGTCAACGGCGAAGCCGGCCGCAATGAGTGGATCAAGTCGTACATCGCCCGGCTCGACGTCAGCTACCTGACCCGCGAAAAGGAGCTTATCATCGTGACCACCCGCAACATCAACGGTCAGCCCCCGGTGCTGCGCGAGGTCGAAAAGACCCTGAAGCACACCCAGACCTTCATCTCGAACTCCACCGAGGGAGAAGTTTTCGCGGGCCGCAGCGACCGGCAGTATTACTTCACCAAGGCGGAAAGCGCCATCCGCGACGTGCGCGAGCGCGCCAAGGTGTGGATCAGCCAGCAGGAAGCGGTGGTTTGCCCGGCGAAATGACCCGCGGTCATCGTAGGGGCGAATAATTATTCGCCCCTACCGCGCCGGGCAAACCACATCCATAAAAAAAGGCGCCTTGCAGGCGCCTTTTTTTATGGATCGACCGGGTCGAATCAATACGTCAATTTCCGGACCTTCGTCTTGCGCAGCGGCGAGGAGAATAGCAGCGCGATGTCAAGGCCCGCGGTCTGGTCGCGATGGCTGTTGGCGATGTAGCGATACGGCACGCGCACCCGCATTTGCAGGTTGTCCATGACATCGAGATAGACGCCGGCCTGGATCAGGCCTTCGGCGCCCAGGCCCTTGCCCAGGGGTTCGCCCTCATAATCGAGCGAGCGAATGCCGGCGCCGACGCCGACGAACGGCTGCAGGGCATGGGTGCCGAACACGTACGAGATCGTCATGTCGCCCCCGAAGTTATTTCCCGGCGCCCACCAGTCCAGGTCGATGCCCAGGTCCCAGGTTTCGTTGAAGCGCACGGTTTGGGTGAGGGACACCGACAGGAATTGCTCGCTGATTTGCGAGAGGTCGCCGTCGACCGCGCCCACGACGCCGATGGAAGGGCCGATGGAATAGGGCGCCAGGGACACGACGGTCGTGTCGGCGCGGTTGTTCAGGTCGACGTCCTCCGAAAAGGCGGCGCCGGCAACAAGGCCGGTCAGAATGAACAGGGATGAATAGCGCATGGGACCTCCTAAAGTCAGGGCCTAATATACTACGATACCGATACTAGGATACCGGGGGGGTGCGACTCAGTCGCGTCCGCCCGTCACGTCGCGTAAAACCGGCGGGGGATGAAACGGCCCGGCAGCATCCAGGCAAGGCCCAGCAATGCCCAGGGAAACACGAAATGGCCATGCCCCAAGGAACCCTGCCAGGGCCAGAAGGCCACGCCGGCCGCCAGCATGCCCAGCACGTCGGTCACTGGCAAGGTGCGCAGCAAGGCTCCCACCGTTCTTCCGGTCGCGGGCGGCGACGTCGGGTCGCGGCGCAACCCGCCCACCGCCCCTTTCAACAGCCACGCATGGAAGACCAAAACCCCGAACCCGATCACTGAAAGCCAGGAAAAATGCGTCACCGCCCAAGCCGACCACGCGGCGAACCAAGCGGCGATCCCCATCAGGAAGAAGCGCGCGCGCGCGGTTGAATTCCCTTGCACCTCGTCGCGCGCGAGGTAAGTGACCAAGGCGACATAAGCGCCGAGCGAAAGCAGGGCGCCGTAGAGCGCGGGTGGCTGGGTCAGGAAGACCCGCGGCGAGGAAAAATTCAGGGCCATGCCGGCCGCCAGGTTGAGCATGCGACAGAGCCCCATGGAAAAGGGCCCGAGCGCCGTCCCTTTCAGCCCGAAGTTGTACAGGAAAATGGCGGCGACGAGGCACGCGCCCACCCAGGCGCTGGCGGGGTTCGCGATCCATTGAAGGACCAGCGCCAGTCCGAACATGCCGAGGACCAGGGACCACGCCGCAGAGAGGGAGATGGCCCCGCTCGGCAGGGGCCGGTCGGGACGCTCGACGCGGTCGACCTCGAGGTCGGCGATGTCGTTGAGGGCCATGCCGGCCATCACGTACAGGCCGGCGGCGATCAGCCCCAGCCCCAGCGAAGACCAGGGGGCGTACGCGCCGGTGATCCAATAGCCCGCATAGGCGTTCGACAGGGAGCTGAAGACCGTGGGGATGCGGACGAGGCGGAGGGTGTCGCGAAGCATGAAGGAAAAGGTACACAGGCGGCGGGCGGCAGGCGGCAAGAAGAAAAGCGCCTGCCGATTTTCCCGATTTCCCATTTTCCCGCCGCCTGCCGCCCGCTGCCCGTCACCCTGCTATCTTTCCCCCCGCATGTCCCGCTTTGAATTCTTCCTTGCCCGCAAATACTTCTGGGCGCAGCGCCGCAACCTGTCCTCGGGGTTGATCGCGCTGTTCTCCGCCCTGGGCGTCATGCTGGGAACGTGGCTGCTGATCTTCGTACTGTCGGCCATCAACGGGTTCGAGACCGAGGTCAAGAAGCAATTGATGGGCAAGGACGCGCACGTCGAGATCTCGCGCCACCAGTATGTGCCCGTGGACGATCCCGACTCGCTGCGCCTGGAGATCCTGAAGGAACCGGAGGTCACGGGCGCCGCCCCCTTCGTGCTTTCCAAGACGGTGATCTCCCACAAGGGCAGCCAGGACGGCATCGTGGTCTACGGCATCGACGACAGCCTCTCGCGCGGCGTGATCAAAATTTCCGAAAGCGTGACCCAGGGCGAGTTCCGGCTGGATTCGCTGCCGGACGAATCGGGCCGGTTCTACCCGGCCATCCTGCTGGGCTATGCGCTGGCGGACCGGCTGGGCGCGGACATCGGCGACAAGGTTTTTCTCGCGGACTTCTCCGGAGGCGATTTTCTCGGCGGCGGCATGATGCCGCGCATCCAGCCCTGCATCCTCGCCGGCACGTTCGAGTCGGGCATGTACCAGTACGACGAGACGCTGGCCTACCTGTCCCTCGGGACGGCGCAAAAGCTCTTCGGCCTCGGCGGCCGGGTGACGGGATTGCAACTGCGCATCCGCGACCCGTACCAAAGCGCCGCCGTGTCGGAGGCGCTGGAAGCCCGGCTGGGCTTTCCCTATCGCGCGCTCGACTGGCAGATGAAAAACGCGACCTTGATCAAGTGGATGGACTACGAGAAGGTGCTGATCGGCCTCGCGCTGGGGATCATCATCATCATCGCCGCCTTCAACATCATTTCCTCGCTCATCATGGTGGTGAACGACAAGACGCGCGAGATCGGGATCCTGAGGGCGATGGGCGCCACGCGCCGCTCGATCCTGCGCATCTTCGTGTTCGAGGGCATGCTGGTCGGGCTGATGGGCTCCCTGGCCGGAACGGCGCTCGGGCTTTTGAGCTACTGGATCCAGAAGGAATTCGGCTGGATCCAGCTGCCGGGGGACGTTTACTTCGTGACCACCCTTCCGGTGGAATTGCAATGGCGCGACGTGCTCAGCGTCTTGCTCCTGACCAATGCCCTGTGCGGGGTCGCCACCTTGCCTCCGGCCTTCAAGGCGGCAAGACAGGATCCCGTGGAGGCGATACGGCATGAATGACGTCCGGAACCAAAGAAGGCGCGTGATGAGTGATGAATGCGGAGTGATGAATAATCACGCGAACAAGAATCCGCTCGGCGTCTTCGCGCTCCCATCATTCATCATTCACCATTCATCATTCGCGTTTACGGGTACTACGGCATGACGACACCTATTCTGTCCCTGCGAGGGGTGTCGAAGGTCTTCACCGAGACCGGCAACCGCATTGAGCTGTTCCGCGATCTCGACTTCGATCTGGCGGCCGGCGACTTCGTTTCGATCACCGGGGCCTCGGGCGTGGGCAAGAGCACCTTGCTGCACATCCTGGGGTTCCTCGAAGCCCCCACGGCGGGCCGCGCGCTGTTCAAGGGCGAGGCGGTGTCGGGCCTTTCGGACATGCGCCTGTCGGAAATCCGCAACCGCGAGATCGGCTTCGTGTTCCAGTTCCACCACCTGCTGCCCGACCTCACCGTGTGGGAGAACGTGCTGCTGCCGCTGCGCGTCGGCGGCAACCTGGACGGGCCGGGCCGCGAACGCGCGTGCGCACTGCTCGCCGAGGTCGGCCTCGAGGGCCGCCTGAGCCATGTGCCCGGCCAGCTCAGCGGCGGGGAGCGGCAGCGGGCGGCCGTGGCGCGCGCGCTGGTGAACAACCCCGCCGTGCTGCTGTGCGACGAGCCCTCGGGCAACCTCGACACGGCCAACTCGGACCATTTGCACGAAATGCTGGCGGGCCTCAACCGCGACCTCGGCGTCGCCGTGCTCGTCGTGACCCACGACATGGCCCTGGCCCGGCGGGCCGCGCGCCCCCTGGTGATGCGGGACGGCGGCCTTCGCGAAGCCGATTTCTCCTCCCCGGCATGAGCCCCTTGCGCGTCTGCACCCAGTGCGGGTTCACGTACGCCGAGTTCCTCGCGCGCGGCCTGCTGGGATGCCCCGAGTGCTATACGCATTTCGGCGACTCCCTGTTCGCCGACCTGCTCCACCTGCATCCCGACCTGCACCGCCGCCCCGCCGGCGCGACCGCGGACGAGGTGCGCGCGCGCTTTTCGGAGGCGCTGCGCCTCGAGCGCTACGAGGAGGCGGCCGCCCTGCGCGAGCGGCTGCGCGAACTGGGAGTGAATCCGTGAGGGCGCGCGTGAACGGGGCCCTGAACACCGTCCTCTTCACGCGCTTCGTGCGCCGCCGCAACTTCGCGGGATTTCCCTTCTGCGTTTCGGCTTCGCCCGACGTCTTCTCGCTCCTGATGGCCCGCGCGCGCGACCACGCGCGGGAAGGATTCGGCGCCGGCGTCCGCCTCGCCGACTGCGCGCCGGAAGCGCTCGGACTGTACCGCGAGCAGGGACTTCTGCCCGAGCGCCCCGTCTCCTTCGCGGGCAAGCGTGAATTCAAGATGCTCTTTCCCGGCGGCGAGGCCGGAGAACACGCCCTCTTCGGCGAGGTCGAGCACTGGACGCACGTTCGCAGCGTCGCGGGAATGCCCGACCCGAAAGGGAACGGCGCGACGCTTCCCCCGCCCCCGGCTTCCAAAACGCCTCCCGGCCCTCTTTGGGCCCGCTCCTCCGCCTACGGGTACCTGACCTCGAATCCCGCTTTCGCGGGGACGGGCCTGCAGGTGGAGGCCGGCCTGCACCTGCCGGTCCTGGCGCGGGAACGCCGGATCCACGCCGTTCAAAAAGCGCTCGGGGCGATGGGCTACGATCTCGAACCTCTGAGCCTGAGAAACCCCGGATCGGCCGAAACGGGGCACTTCCGCCTGCTCGCGCGCGGTGGCATGGATCTTCCTGAGGAAACCCTGTACACGAACTTCGCGGCGAAGACCGAAAGCGTCCTCGCGGCGGAAACCGGGGCTTTGGAACAATGGCATACACGAGAACCGAACCGGCTCGAAGACCACGTGCACCGCGCCCTGCGGCTCCTGCAGGAGGCGCGCCGCATGGAATACGCGGAACTGCTTTCGCTGATTTCCTACGCTCGAATGGGCGTTTATTTGGAAATTTTGCCGGAAAACTTGCGGGATCTGCTGGAAACCTTGCGCGTGCGGGCGCAGCCCTTTCACGTGCGGACGGGGTGGGCCGAGGCGACTTTCGAGGCGGAAAACCGGGAGCGGGCAGAACGGGCCCGGCGCCTTTTGGCCGGAATCCAGCCGCTCTAACGCGGTTCCAAATTGAAGCGGGGATGCGGTTTGGAACGGTCCCGGCAACGCCTGCCGCCCTCCTTCCAGTTTGTACTTTCACTAACAGAGAAACGGGGTTTCTGCCCGTTTTCAGGGGAATATCATGAACGGCATGTTTACGGATCGCGTCAAGAAAGTCATGCAGCTGGCCCGCGAGGAGTCGGTGCGCCTGGGGAATGATTATGTGGGCACCGAGCACCTGCTGCTGGGCCTGATCCGCGAGGGCGACGGGGTGGCCGTGGCCGTGCTCAAGAACCTGAGCGTGGACCTCGAGGACCTGGCGCGCAACATCGAGAAGTCGATTTCGTCCTCGGGCGGCATGATGACCATCGGGCAGATGATCCCCTTTACGCCGCGCGCGAAGAAGGTGCTCGAGATCGCCGCGCAGGAAGCGCGGGCGATGAGCCACAAGTACATCGGCACGGAGCACCTGCTCCTCGCCCTCATGAAGGACCACGAGAGCGCCGCGGCCACCGCGCTGGCGGCGATCGGCGTGGAATACGACCGCGTGAAGGAGGAGATCGAGCGCGTGCTGCGCGGCGGCGATTCGTCGGCCGCGGCCGAGTCGTCCACGGCCCGCAAGAAGTCGAAGACCCCGTTCCTGGACCACTTCGGCCGCGACCTCACGGAGCTCGCGCGCCAGGGCCAGCTGGACCCGATCATCGGCCGCGCGCAGGAGATCGAGCGCGTGATCCAGATCCTGAGCCGCCGCAAGAAGAACAACCCGGTGCTGATCGGCGAGCCCGGCGTGGGCAAGACCGCCATCGTCGAGGGGCTCGCGCAGAAGATCGTGGAGCGCAACATCCCCGAGGTGCTCGAAAGCAAGCGCGTGGTGACGCTCGACATGGGCAGCATCGTCGCCGGCACGAAGTACCGCGGCCAGTTCGAGGAGCGCCTCAAGTCGCTGATGACCGAGCTGCAGAAGAACGACAACGTGATCGTCTTCATCGACGAGCTGCACACCATCGTGGGCGCGGGCGGGTCCGAGGGCTCGCTCGACGCGAGCAACATCTTCAAGCCCGCCCTGTCGCGCGGCGAGTTCCAGTGCATCGGCGCGACGACGCTGGACGAGTACCGCAAGTACATCGAGAAGGACGGGGCGCTGGAGCGCCGCTTCCAGACCATCGTGGTCGAGCCGCCCAGCCCCTCGGAGACCCTGCTCATCATCAAGGGCCTGCGCGCCCGCTACGAACTGCACCACAAGGTGACCTACACCGACGCCGCGCTCGACTCGGCCGTGCGCTTCGCCGACCGCTACCTGAACGACCGGTTCATGCCGGACAAGGCCATCGACGTCATAGACGAAGCCGGCGCGCGCGTGCGCCTGGCCAGCCTGTCGATCCCGCCCGAGCTGCGCGCGAAGGAGGCGGAGCTGGAGGCGGTGGTCAAGGAGAAGGAAGCCTCCGTCGAGCACCAGGACTACGAGACGGCCGCGCGCCTGCGCGACAGCCAGGAGCGCCTGAAGGCCGAGCTCGAGGACATGCGCAAGAAGTGGCGCGAGCAGAAGCGCGAGGAGCGCCTGGTCGTCGACGAGGACGCCATCCGCGAGGTGGTCGCGAAGATGACCGGCGTGCCGCTCAACAAGATGGCGGGGGCCGAGACCGAGCGCCTGATCAACATGGAAAGGGAGCTGGGCAAGCGCGTGATCGGCCAGGAGAAGGCGCTCGAGGTGATCGCGCGCGCCATCCGGCGCTCGCGCTCGGGCGTGCACTCGACCAAGCGGCCCATGGGCAGCTTCATGTTCCTGGGCCCGACGGGCGTGGGCAAGACCGAGCTGGTGAAGGCGCTGGCGAACTTCCTGTTCGAGTCCGACGACGCGATGATCCGCATCGACATGTCGGAGTACATGGAAAAGTTCGCCGTGTCGCGCCTCGTGGGCGCGCCGCCGGGATACGTGGGCTACGAGGAGGGCGGCCAGCTCACCGAGAAGGTGCGCAAGCGCCCCTACGCGGTGATCCTGCTCGACGAGATCGAGAAGGCGCACCCCGACGTGTTCAACCTGCTGCTGCAGATCCTGGACGACGGGCAACTCACCGACAGCTACGGCCGCAAGGTGAACTTCAAGAACACCATCATCATCATGACCAGCAACCTCGGCGCGAAGGACATCAAGAAGGGCGTGGGCCTCGGTTTCGGCCACAACGACCTGAACAGCGAGTACGAGCGCATGGACAAGATGGTCCGCGAGGAGGTCAAGAAGACCTTCAACCCGGAGTTCCTCAACCGCCTCGACGACCTGGTGGTGTTCCGCCCGCTGGAGCGCAAGGACATGACCGCGATCGTGGACCTGCTGCTCGGGGAGCTGGAGACCCGCCTGGCCTCGCGCGACATCAAGGTGCAGGTCACGGACCCCGTGCGCGAGCTGATCATCGAGAAGGGCTTCGACCCGCAGCTCGGCGCCCGCCCGCTGCGCCGGTCGATCCAGAAACTGCTGGAAGATCCCCTGGCCGACGAGATCCTGCGCGGCCGGGTGTCCGACAACTCGGTGATGAAGGTCGGCCGCAAGGGCGAGCAGCTCACGTTCACCTCGTCGTCCTCGGGCGCAAAAGAGTCCGAGGCGGTGGACGCCGAGATCGCGGATTGATTCCATGGATCGACGGTAGGAGCGGGGTGACCCCGCCCCTACGCCGCGATCAACGCCCACGAACGAACAAGGCGGCCCGGAATGGGCCGCTTTTTTGTTGCGAAGATGCGTCCCGGCCCTCTCCCTCCGGAAGAGGGCCGGGGGTGAGGGCTTCAATGCCGTGGAAGCGCCGGCAACCACCCCCGGGAAGGACAAAGGCGCCCCGAATTCGTCTATTTCGGCTCCTCTCAAGGGGTTCCAAGCCCCCCTCCTTTCTATATTATGCGGGCTTCTGGCGGCATTTTCCGCCGCATATCGTGTTTCAACTGGGCGTTTAATTGGTCGTTTCCCAAGGATCGTGACCTTTGCAGAGTTTTTACTCCTTACTTCGGCTGTGCCTCCTGATCGGTTTCGGGGCCATGGCACTTTCCGCGCAGGCACAATCCGGCCTCCTGCAAAGCCCCTCCCGCCAGATCCGCGTGGCGGACATACGCATCGAGGGCAACAACCTCGTCGACTCGGCGATCATTCTGAACACGCTGCAGGTGGAAAAGGGCGAAAGCTACGCGCCCGCGGTTCTGCGCAACCGCATCCAGGGCTCGGTGACGGCCCTCAACAAGCTGAACCTTTTCTCCGACATTCGCGTCGACGAGGACAGCCCCCTGGCCCTGGACGGGGTGGTCCTGTACTTCGTGGTTTCGGAACTGAACGTGCTGACCAAGGTGAAATACAAGGGCCTCAAGAAGCTCGACGAGGATGACTTCCGCGGCAAGATCGACCTGATCGAGGGCCAGGTGTACTCGCACGGCATGGTGGAATCATCGCGGCAGAAAATCCTGGCGGTCTACCGCGAGAAGGGCTTCCTGCTGGCCACCGCGGTCGCCGAGGCGGACACCAACCGGAAAACCGGCGAGCACCAGGTGACCTTCGTGGTGGACGAGGGCAAGAAGGTCGTGGTCCGCTACGTCACCTTCGACGGGAACGCCCACGTGGCGGACAAGAAGCTGCGCAAGCGCTTCCCCATCAAGGAAGACCGCTGGTGGCGCTCGGGAGACTTCAAGGAGGACGAGTACCGGCTGGGGCTCGACACCTTGCTGATGTACTACCAGGAACTCGGCTATCTCGACGCCGCCGTGATCTGGGATTCGGTGCGCTACTCGGAGGACAAGAGGCACATCGACGTCCGGGTGGCGATCCAGGAAGGCCGCCGGTACTACTTCCAGCGCGCCAACTTCGTGCACAACAACATCGTGCGCGACGAGGCCCTGCACGCCCAGATCCTGTTCGACAGCGGCGAGGTGTTCAACAAGCAGAAGTACGGCCTGATGAAATACCAGGTGTCCTCGCTGTATCGCGAGGAGGGCTACCTGTTCGTGGAGCTGAACGACCGCCTGGAATTCCACGACAGCCTCGTCGAGGTCACCTTCAATATCCGCGAGAACAGCCTCGCCCACATCAACCTGGTGGAGATCATCGGCAACACGAAGACCAAGGACAAGGTCATCCGCCGGGAGATCAAGCTGTTCCCCGGCGACGTGTACCGGCAGTCGCTGCTGATGCGCTCGCAGCGCGACATCATGCAGCTGGCCTTCTTCGACAACGCCGAGCCGGACATCGAGCGGGTGATGGAGGGCGACGGTTCCGACGTGAACCTGATCTTCCGCATCCAGGAGAAGGAGTCGGGCACGGGGACCTTCTCGGCCGGCGCGGCCTACAGCGGGCGCGACGGGCTGGTGGGAACCTTGGGACTGCAGCTTCCGAACTGCTGCATGGGCGACGGCCAGCGCGTGGACGCGAGCGTCGAGGTGGGCCCCTACAAGCGCCTCTACTCCCTCGGGTTCACCGAGCCCTGGTTCATGGACACGCCGACCTTGGTGGGCGCGACGGTGTTCTACAGCGATCAGAAATCGCAGTACGCGCAGTACAACGATTACTTCCGCGCGGGCATGCGCCTGACTTTGGGCCGGCGCCTCACCTGGCCGGACGACTACTTCACGGTCCGCTCGAGCTACAACTACACCTTCAACGACAACGGCCAGGCCCGCAATCCCGACTACCTGATCGTGGCGACCGGCATCGAGTCGTCGGTGAACCTCACGCTCGTGCGCGACGACAAGAACCTGCCCTTCTTCCCCTCGGACGGCTCGCGCTACTCGCTCAGCTACTCGCGCGTGGGCGGGCCCTTCGGCGGCAACTTCGACTATTCGCAGTGGGACAGCCGCGTGAACTGGTGGTTCCCGGTCATCCAGAAGCTCACCCTCGGGGTTGAATCGCAGTTCGGCATCATCCTCGGCGAGAACGTGCAGAGCTACGCCCTGTACCAGATGGGCGGCCTGCTGGGCTACCAGGGCAAACTGCGCGGGTACTACCCCGGGACGGTCGGAGGCGGCCGCATCGCGCGGAGCTTCCTTTCGTTCACCACGGAACTGACCTACCCGGTGGTGGAAAACACGTTCTACGTGCTGGCCTTCTTCGACGCCGGCAACGCCTTCGGCCGCATGAAGAAGTACAGCTCCGACGGCTCCAGCACCTACAACCCGATCGCCAAGGACGCCGCCCCCAGCGCGGTGTCCGAAATCGACCTTTCGGACCTGCGGCGCGACGTAGGCTTCGGATTCCGCGTCGTGGTGCCCATGGTGGCCCCCTTCGGCATGGGCTTCGATTTCGGCTGGCCCCTGGACGACGCCGAAAATTACGACGGAGACCGGATCAAAAACTCCAGCCGGTCCCCCAAGGTGCAGTTCACCATCGAGCAGGGATTCTAAAAAGTTGGTGGTTGGTGGTTGATGGAGGAAGCCAGGGCGGGACTGGTGCCCGCCGGATTATAAATTAAGAGCCGCGTAGCCCGGCTGGAATGGCTACGGAAGGAGCAGAAGATGAAGACACGAATCACGATCCTGATGTTGCTGGCGATGGCCACGGCGTCGTTCGCCGACCTCAAGGTCGCGCATGTCGATTCCAAGATGATCTTCGAAAAATACGCGGAGACCACCAAGGCCCAGAAGGATTACGACAAGCAGGTCAAGAAGTGGGAGGAGGAGGCCGCGGCGAAGCAGAAGGAGCTCATGGAAATGAAGGAGCGCCTCGAGAAACAGTCGCTGATGCTTTCCGAGGAGAAGAAGAAGGAGCTGGAAGCCTCTTTCCTCAAGAAGAAGAGCGAGTACGAGCAGTTCGTCCAGCAGATCTACGGCAAGGAGGGCGCCCTGTACCAAAAGAACCAGGAGATCTCCGACCCGATCGTCCAGAAGATCAAGAAGACCATCCAGGACGTGGCCAACCAGGAGGGCTACGACATGGTGCTCGACCGCGCCGCGGGCGCGGTGGTGTTCTGGAAAAAGGACAACGACCTGACGCAGCGCGTGATCGAGATCCTGAACAAGGAATCGCCGACCGTCGCGGCGCCGAAGTAACCCGCCCGGAATCGTCCATGCGGATTCGGGGCGGTTTTTCGCTGAACGAGTTTGAAGCACTGAAAATGCCGGGCCTGTCCCGGCGTTTTTTGTTTTTGGACGACATGGACCGCGCCGGCCCGGATTCGCTGGTGATCGTGGGCGCCGGGACGCGCCTGGAGGCGCGCGCCAGGCTGGAATGCGCGGCGGTCCTGGCCGAAACGGGCGTCGCCGGCTTTCCGGAATCGTTGCCGGTTTACCCCGTCCGCGACGCGCGCGCGACCTTGGCCGCCCTGCTGGGATTTCTCGCCCCCCGCCTGGAGCCCGACGCGCCCTTCGTCGCGGGGGAACCCAACACGGTGCATCCGTCCGCGGTGGTGGAAGGCGTTCTCGAGGGGGGCGTCACCGTGGGCGCGCGCGCCTTTGTCGCCAAGGGCGCCTACGTCGGCCGTGGAACGGTGATCCAGGCCGGCGCGATCCTCGGCGTCGCGGGGTTCGGGTTCCTGGATTCCGGCGAACCCATGCCCCACGAAGCCGGCGTCCTGATCGGGAAAAATTGCTTCATCGGCGCGAACACCGTGGTCGCCGCGGGCGTGCTCCACCCCACCGAAATCGGGGACGGCTGCAAGCTGGACAGTCACGTGCAGGTCGCGCACAACGTGCGGCTCGGCCCGGGATGCCTCCTGGCCTCGCAGTCGGGAATCGCGGGTTCCACGGTCGTGGGAAAAAACCTGCGCATGGGAGGCGCCGCCTCCGTCGCGGGGCATTTGCGGCTGGGCGACGGGGTTTCGGTGGCCGCGAAATCCGGGGTGACCAAGGACGTTCCCGACGGAATGACGGTGGCCGGTTTTCCCGCGCGGCCGATAGCGGAATGGAGAAAGGCGCAGGCGGCGCTGGCGCGCCTGGGCAAAAATGATGAATGATGAATTCAGAATGATGAATGAAATTCGGTCTCCGGATCGGATTCCACGGCCTTTCATCATCCATCATTCATCATTCATCTTTGCCGGGGATTTACCGGGATGAACGCCTCCCTGTCCGGCCTGGCCCTGCATTCGGGCATCCCCTCCACCCTCACCGTGGCCCGCCGCCCCGAAGACGGCCGCGGCCTGCGCTTCTGCTGGCCGGGATTCGCCGCGCCGCTGGAGGCCGGGGATTGGATCGCTCTCCGGCGCGGTGCGCGGCGCGCGACGGTGCTGGAGAACGGCGCGGGCGGCGTGATACGGACGCCGGAGCATTTGCTCGCGGCCGCGCTGTTCTTCGCGGATGCGCCGCTTGATCTTCATTGCGACGCCGCCGAACCGCCCGGACTCGACGGCAGCGCGCTCCCGTTTTACAAGGCGCTTTCCGCGTTCGCGCCGCCCGCGCGCGCGAAGGAATACGATTCGAATGCGGACTGGGAGCACGATGGCCCGGAGGGTTCCATGCGCGCGCGCCCCCATTCTCATTTTTCCGTGGAATATTTCTGGGACGCGGGCGACGTTCACCAGCATTTTCACCTGTCCGCCGCCGCCGACGCCCCGGGGGAAATCCTTCCCGCGCGTACGTTCATCGCCTGGCGCGATTGGAAGGCCCTGGCGGGTGACCGGAATTTTCTGGCCGGGGCGGACGCGGACTCGGGCCTGCTGATCGCGGCCACCGCGTCGGAATTCGCCGAGGCCCGAGGGGACCTGCCCGAATCAAGCGGAAAGGCTTTCCCGCTGCTGCACCCGGAAAGCTTCCGCATGGGGGATGAACTGGCGCGGCACAAGGTTCTAGATTTGCTGGGCGATCTCGCCCTGAACGGATTGGCGCTGCCCAGGCTGCGCCTGACGGTCCGGAACGGCGGACATGCCCTGAACCATATGCTGCTGGACCGTCTTCAAGGCGAGTTCGGAGGACCCGATGAGCGAAGCAAGCCCTGAAACCATTTCCTTGAGCGCGGACGCCGTCCTGAAGGCAATCCCCCATCGCCCGCCGTTCCTGTTCGTCGACTCCGTCCCGGAACTTGAGAAGGGAAAGCGCATCCGGGCAATCCGCGACATCCGCGCCACCGACGATTACTTCGCGGGGCATTTTCCCGGCGAACCCGTGATGCCGGGCGTGCTGCAAATCGAGGCCCTGGCGCAAGCCCTGTGTATTCTCATCGCGGAGTCGTTTCCGGAGGCGTCGGCCGGCAAGCGCCCCGCCTTCGCCGGCATCGAGGACGTCCGCTTTCGCAAGGCCGTGCGTCCGGGAGACGTACTCGAACTGAACGTCGAGCTGACCCAGTTTCGCCGCGGCTTCGCGACCGCGAACGCCTACGCCTCGGTGGGCGGAGAGAAAGTCGCAGAGGCCGTGCTCAAGGCGACGATGGTTTGATGAGAAGTTGTCGGTTGTTAGTTGTTGGTTGTTGGAATAAGCAAAAGCAAAATCCGCTTCGGCTTATTTCTGGAATTTTTTTGTTTGCATTTTAACCAACAACCGACAACCAACAACTAACAACCCGTTTCATGCCCTCCATCCACCCCACCGCCCTCGTTCATCCCGACGCCGTCGTGGACCCCGCCGCGTCCATCGGCCCGTATTGCCTGGTCGAGGCCGGCGCCGCGATCGGCGCGGGCTGCGTGCTGGGGCCGTTCAGCCGCGTCCTGGCCGGCGGCGTGCTGGAGGACGCGGTGACGCTGGAAGGGGGCGCGGTGATCGGGGGAGCGCCGCAGGACTTGAAGTTCGCGGGTGGTCCCACGCGCGCGCGGATCGGCGCGGGCTCCCGCATCGGGGAATACGCGACGGTGAACCGCGCCGCGATCGCGGGCGGCGAGACGCGGGTCGGCCCCGGCGTGCTGGTGATGGCCTACGCGCACGTGGCGCACGACTGCGTGATCGGCGAGCGCGCCATCGTGGCCAATTCCGTGCAGCTCGGGGGGCACGTGCGCGTGGGCGAAGGCGCCGTGCTGTCCGGCATGACCGGCGTGCACCAGTTCACCTCCATCGGCGCGGGATCCTTCGTGGGCGGAGGCCTGCGCGTCGACCAGGACATCCCGCCCTTCTGCCGCGCGATGGGCGAGCCGCTGCGCTGGGGCGGCCTCAACCTGACGGGTCTCCGACGCCGGCACGCGGGCGGCGAAGGCGTAGAGGACGGGGTCGCCGCCTTTCTCGACGCCTTTTACCGGCGGCTATACGCGGACGAGGCCGAAGCGCTGGCGTGGATGCGCTCGCAGCCGGGTTTCGAGGCGGAGAAGGCGGCGCTCGGGGATTTCTGCGCGAACCGGAAGCGGGCGCTTCTGAGGAGAAGGCTCAGTACCAGCGCTTGAACACGAGGCAGATCGCGGCGACGGCCAGGCACACGTTGGCCAGGGCGTCTCCACGCGCCCAGGCGTGGTCGCGGGTGCGGTACTCCTCGCCGCGCAGCAGGCGCTGCTCGGTGTGCAGCCCCAGCAATGCGGAAAACCAGAACTTCGCGCCCGCCAGCGCCAGGAAGGGGACGGGCAGGCCCGCGCCCATCAGCGTCCACAGGTAGGCCAGCGGAGCCGCGAGGTAGAACAGGGCGCGCACCGCGCGCAGGCGTCCTGAACCGGCGGCCCCCGCGGCGACCACCGCGAACTGCACGGCCTTGTTCCGCACGTCCTCGAAGCGCGCCCACAGGGGATACAGATTGACCCCGGCGTAGAGCACGCTCAGCACGGCCGCGATCTTGGCGTAGGCGAGAGTGCCGTGCATCAGGGGCGCTCCCCTTCGCCCGCCAGGGTTTCCAGTACGCGGTAGTAGGAAACCAGGCGGAACTCGGGGATGGCGCCCGCGTCGACGGCGGCGCGGATGGCGCAATCCGGTTCGGTGCGATGGGCGCAGTCGGTGAAGCGGCACCGGCCGAGGTAGGGGCGGAAGTCCCGCCACAGCGCCGCCACCTCGTTCGCCTCGACGTTCCACAGCCCGAGCTCGCGCAGGCCGGGCGTGTCGATGATGCGCACTCCGTCCTCCGTGGCGTACAGGTGGCTGGTGGTGGTGGTGTGGCGGCCCTTGCCGTCGCTGTCCCGGACCTCGCCTACGCGCGGGTCGGAGCCTGGGACGAGCGCGCGGATCAGCGAGCTTTTTCCCGCGCCGGACGGGCCGGAGAGCACGGCCAGCCGCCCCCGCAGCTTCGCGCGCAATTCCTCGAGGCCCGTCCCGGTTTCGGCGGACACCGAAACGCGCGCATAACCGACGCCCTCGAGGTACGCGGCCTCGGGCGGCAGCTCGGGCTGCAGGTCGACCTTGTTGATGCAGATCAGCGCCTCGAGGTCGAAGCGCTCGGCGACCGCGAGGTAGCGGTCCAAAAAGCGGGGGTTGAAGGCGGGCTGGGCCGCGGCCACGGTGACCACCAGCAAGTCGACGTTGGCCGCGAGGATGAGTTCCCGCGCATGGCGTTCGCCGGGGCCGGGACGCGAAATCTTGCGGACGCGGGGCAGGATGGCGGTGATCAGGGGCTCTTGCGAAGCGTTGCCGGGAAAATATTCGACGCGGTCACCCACCGCGAAGTTGGAGAATTCCTTGAGGCGGATTCCCGGGCTATAGGCGCAATGCGTCTCGACACCGGACTCGTCGATCACGGTCGCCGTGCGGCGCTGGACCTCGATCAGCATTCCGCGGCGCAAATCCTCGCTGCGGAACACGTCCGGATTCATGCGGCTTCCTGCGAGGCGGTATCGAGCTCGGCGTACAGCGCCTCGAGTTCAGCGACGTTCCCCTGCTTCTCCCCGTTGAGCTTGCGCGCCGCCACCGGGTCGGAGAACACGTCCGGCTTGCAAAGCTCGGTGTCGATGTCGTTGTTGCGGCCCTCGAGCCATTCGATGCGGCCCATCACCTCGGCCTCGCGCTTTTCACGCTGGCGCTTCGCCTTCTCGGCTTCCTTCTTCTCGTCGCGCGGGTCCACGGCCGCGGGCGCGGCAGGCTGCGCCGCCGCCCCCTTTTTGCCGGGCTTCTTCCCGCCGTTGCGCTCGGCGGCTTCCGCCTGGGCCTCGCGGCGCAGGTCGTCCTCGACCTTGTGGAGGTAATACGCGTAGTCGCCCGGGTATTCGGTGATGCTGCCATTGTCCACGCGGATCACGCGGGTCGCGAGCTGCTCGGTGAAGTCGCGGTCATGGGACACGAACACCACCGTGCCGGGATAGTCGGCGAGGGCCTCGAGAAGCAGGTCCTTGGAGCGCACGTCGAGATGGTTGGTGGGCTCGTCGAGCAGCAGGGCGTTGCCCGGGGCCATCAGCAGCTGGGCCAGGCGGACGCGGGCGCGCTCGCCGCCCGAAAGCACGCCGAAGTTTTTCTTGGCGTCGTCGCCCGAGAACATCATCGCGCCCAGGGCGGCGCGCGGGGCGTTGTCCCCGGCCAGGGGAAACGTCTCGCGCATCAGCTCGAGGATCGGCGTGGCCTTCTCGCGTTCCGTGGGCTCCACGTACTGCGCGTAGTAGCCCGCCTTCAGGCTCGACCCCTTGTCGATCACGCCCTCCTCGGGGGTGATCTCGCCCGCGAGCAGGCGGATCAAGGTGGTCTTGCCCGCGCCGTTCGCGCCCACCAGCGCCACCTTGTCGCCGGGCAAAATCGTGAACGCGCCGTCGGCGAAAATCCGCTTCTCGCCGTAGCTCTTGCCCAGGCCCTCGGCCTTCCAGGCCACCGAGCCCGAATAGTCCAGGGTCGGAAAGCGCAGCCGCATGGAAGGGCCTTCCTGCTCGACCTCGGCCACCTCGATGCGGTCGCGGCGCTTCATCGCGCTGCGCGCCAGCGAGGCCTTGCTGGCCTTCGCCTTGAACCGGTCGATGAACTTGTTGAGGCGCTCTATCTCGTCCTGCGCCTTCGCCGCGCTCTTCTGCTGCATGGCGATGCGCATCGCGCGCTCCTCCTCGTAGCGCTCGTACGGCAGGGAATACAGGTCCAGCTGCCCCATGCGCAGGTCAAGCACGCCTTCGCAGACGTTGTCGACGAAGCGGCGGTCGTGGCAGATCAGCAGCATCGACCCCGGATAGTTCTTCAGGTAGCCCTCGAGCCACATGATGGACTCGAGGTCGAGATGGTTGGTGGGCTCGTCGAGCAGCAGGCAATCGGGCCTGCGCAGCAGCAGCTGGGCCAGCGCCACGCGCATCTTCCACCCGCCCGAAAGCTCCGACAGCTTCTTGTCCTGCTGTTCGCGGTGGAAGCCCAGGCCGTGCAGCACCGAGCGCGTTTCGGCCTCGGCGGTGTAATAGCCGTCGCGCATCAGCGCGTCCTGCAGCTTGTCCACGTCGGCGTATTCCTGTTCGCTCAGGTCGCGCTCGCCCATCGCCATGTGCAACGCCTCGAGCTTCCTCGCCTTCTCCATCACCTCGCCGAAGGCCAGCTGCGCCGCCGAGAAGGCCGTCGCGTCCGCTTCGAACTCGGCGTGCTGCCGCAGCATGCCCATGCGCAGGCCGCCCGATTTGATCACCTTGCCCTCGTCGCAGCCCAGCTCGCCCATCAGGATGCTGAACAGGGTCGACTTGCCGGCCCCGTTCGAACCGGCCAGGGCCAGGCGGCCGCGATCGCCGAGCTGGAAGGAAACCTCGTTCAGGAGGACGCGCGGGCCAAAGGACAGGGAGATGTTGCGGGCTTCGATCATGGGGGTGGAAAGGTAGAAACGCGGGGGGGTTGTTGGTTGTTGGTTGTTGGTGAAAACAGCCTGCAAAACAAGGAGGAAACCTTATTTTATGACATTTCAATACAATGCCGAAAGAGCGCCGCGCTAACGAACAACCAAGTACCAACAACCAACAACTAGCTTTCCCCCCATGACTTCCCTCTCCCCCTGGATCCGCCTTTTCCGGCCCGGTAACGCCCTCATCGCCGCCGCCGCGGTATGGCTGGGCTGGGTCAGCCTGCGCCTGCGGCCCGAGGCGTGGCTGGCCGCGTGGGGGTCCCTCTCGATCCTCCTGCTGGTGGCGGCGGGGAACGCGGACAACGACGTGCGCGACATCGAGACCGACCGGGTCAATCGCCCGCACCGCCCCCTGCCCTCGGGCCACATCCGCGTCGGGGCCGCCCGGGCCACCGCCGCCGCGCTGTATATCGGGGCCGTGCTCCTCGCGTGGATCGGCTCCCCGTTCCACGGCGCCCTGGCCCTCGCGATGGCGGTGCTGCTCTGGCTCTACAACCGGTTCCTCAAGGGCAAACCCCTTTCCGGAAACCTCGCGGTGTCCTTGCTCTGCGGCCTCGCCGTCTACTTCGTCGAACTGCCCCTGCTGGTCGACTTTCCCCTCGAGGCGCACGACTCCCTGCCGGCCGCGCTGTTCGCCTTCCTCGCCACCTTCGCCCGCGAGGTCGTCAAGGACGCCGAGGACATCGCGGGCGACCGCGCCGCGGGCCACCGGACCTACGCGGTCGCCGCCGGAGCCGGCGCGGCCCGCAAGCTCGCCTTCGCCGTCGTCGCGCTCATCCTGGCGTTCCTGCCCTTCCCCGCCCTGTTCTTCGGCTACGGGCGCGCGTATTCCCTGGCCGCGATCGCGCTGGCGGGACCTCTCGTCTTTCTTCTGCTGCGCGAACTCGCCCGGCCGGACGCGAACTTCACCCGCGCGCAAAAGCTGCTGAAGGGCCTGATGCTGGCGGGGATGGTGGCTTTGCTGGCGGGGGTCCTGACAAGGTAAAGCGTACAGCTAACAGCGGACAGCTAACAGCAAAGTCCAACTACATTCTGTATTTGGTTTTTTCGGCTGTAAGCCCGTGCTGTTAGGGGTTAGCTGTCCGCTGTTAGCTGTTAGCTGTACGCTGTCCGCTCCCTAGTCCCTGATCTCCAACGTCCAGCCGTGTCCGCCCGAAAGCTGCGAATGCCCCTTGTAGGCGTAGTGGAAGCTGAAGCGCGACCACTTGAGGCCGATCCCCAGGCCGAACCCGTTGTCGGGATCGCCGACCGGGTAGCCCGCGCGCGCGAACAGCGCGTCCAGGAACATCATCTCGACGCCGACGGGAAAGACGATCTCCTCGTCGTTGACCTTGCGCGCGTCCACCGCGGCCGCGACGCGCATGCCCGGCCGCAGCGGCCGCACGTAGCCGAGGCCCGCCTGGAAGATCGCGGGGGCGGCGGGCTTTTCGCCGTTCGACTTGCTGGAGCCCGTCCAGAAATCCGCGTTCATCACCGACGCGCCGGCGGAAAGGCCCCAGCGCAGTTCGCGCCAGAGCCCGGCGTTCACCAGGCCGGCGGAGTAGGTGGCCTCGGCGATGTTGTTCTGCGCATAGGCCGCGCTGACGCCGTAGGCGAAGCCCAGCGCCTTGCCCGCGAGGCCGGCCTGCAGCTTGAGGGTGTAGGCGTCGTAGGAGGTGGTCGCGTTGCCCGACCCGTCCCAGCCTGGAATTTTGTCGAAACCGAGATACCGGGTATTCAGGGTAATGCGCCGCTCGCCCCAGGGAAGGCTCCAGGAGAGGTGGCTGGCGGTGGTGCCGAATTCCTGCGGCGGGTATTCCTGCCCCAGGATCAACGCCCCCGGGCCCAGGGCGGCCGCGGCGGGGTTGAGCTCCGATTCGCCCGCGCCCTCGACGAGGCCGGTTCCGGCGCCGCCCATGGCCGTCGCGCGCGGAGATAGGGGGAGCTTCAAGAACTTGAAGCTCGACCCGCCGAGCTGCAGGCCCGTGTCGAGCGCGCCGACGGCGCGCGGAAGGAGCGCCGCGAGAGCGAAGAGGGCCGCCGATGTTCGTATAAAGCGCATGGGGGGTTAATCTACGAAGTCCGGAACCAGGTCGCAAAGCCCGTCAGAAGGCGGTCTTGATGCCCACGGCGTACGGGTTGAAGGTCATGAGGCCGCGCTCCATGGTGAGCGCGTAGTCGAACTGGATCACGCGCCGGCGGCTCCAGCGGTATCCGTACCCGAAGCCGATCGTGGGATTCAGGCGGTCGAGGCCGACGCGCAGATACGTCTTCTCGGCCACCTCGCACTCAAGGCCGAGACGCCCGGCCTGCGCGTGGAACGCCGGATTCGGCGTGAACGCGCTGCTCTTGAGCTGGTAATCCATGAGCTCGCCCGACAACGTGAACGGAAGGTTCCACACCCGCTTGCGCCACTCGCCCGCCAGCACCAAGGTCTTCGGGAAGAAATCGCCCGAGGTGCTGCCGAACCCGGCCAGCGGTCCCGTTTCGCCGGTCTCCACGTTCTGGTCGAACTCGGCGGACAGGCGCGAGTTCAGGCCCAGGTTGCGCACCACCAAAGCGGTGCTGAACGAGCCCGAAAAGAAGTCGGCGAACCCGCGCAGCCCCGTCCACGACTCGGGCAGGAGGTTGGCGGCGTTCAGGGAGTCGTACCGGCGGTACCAGCCGAGGTTCACCCCGCCGATGAAATCGATGTCCCCCACGCCCGCCTGCAAGCCGGGATTGCTGATGTAGGCCATCAGGGAGACGCCCAGGGCGTTGCGCCGCGAGGTGCGCATGCCCATGCCGAAAAAGGTCGCGTAGGCACGCGGCTCGGCGTACCCGATGTCGTTCTCGTTCGCGTCATAAGCCTGCACGCTGTAGTCCCCGCGGTGCACGATGGCGGCCCCCAGCCCCAGGTTCGACGCGACGCGGCCCTGGAGCGAGAGAAAGCCCCCGGTGCGGCCCAGGCTGCGCACCTCGGCGCCCGCCGCGGCCTCGGAGGTGCGGATGAAGGGAAGCAGCGCGGGGTTCCAGAACGCGGCCGGGGAAGCGCCCTCGAGCGCGGTGCCGGTGTTGCCGCGGCCCAGCTCGCGCACGCCCGCGCCCATGCGGTCCAGCCACCCCTCGTGTCCGCCGAGGACTTCGGAGGTTGCGGCTAAGACGGGAGAAGCAATAGTCAGGAGAATAAATAAGAGAGCAAAACGGGAGACGGGGGACGGGGGACGGGGGTGAACACGAGAATTCAATGAACCCAAAGCCACTGCCTTCGTTCCCCCGTCCCCCGTCCCCCGTCCTGCGAAGAGTTGATTGCGAAGCATCCCCGTCATCTCCGCCCCCGCACGCAAATGACCTTGCCGAAGGCGGCCTCGCCCTGGTCGCTTTCGACCCGCACGTAGTAGGTACCGACGGAGACCAGCCGGCCCCCGCTATCACGCCCGTCCCAGCGGTCCTCGCCGATGTTCTCGCTGCGCGCGATCCCGCCCTGGCGGGGCGCGTTGCGCACGA
>JAJNBB010000035.1 GCA_021155885.1 Fibrobacteria bacterium
ATGACCTTGGTGCGCCTGCTTCCCCTCATCGAAAGGTTTCGCCCCGCGTGGATCGCCGTCACCGGCATCGCGGGCGCCTATGCGGGCAGCGGCTTGAACATCGGGGAAATCGTGGCGGGCGAAACCGAGGTGTTCGCCGACCTGGGCATGGAAACGCCGGACGAAGAAAGCGGCGGGTTCGTGCCTCTCGCGGATTTTCCCTTCGCCGATGAGGCGCATCGCGCGCCGCTGCCGCTGTGCGTTCCCGCCTGGGCGGCGGCCGTGCGCCGCGGCGGGGGCGCGACGGTGAACCGGTGCGCGGGCACCGACGCCACGGGCGAATTCCGCCGCGCGCGCTTCGGCGCCGACTTCGAGACCATGGAGGGCGCCGCCGTGGCGCTGGCGGCGCGCGCTCCGGGCATACCGGTCCTGGAGATCCGCGCGATCAGCAACTTCGCCGCGCGGCGCGACATGCGCCCCGAGAACGTCCGCGCCGCGCTGGACGCCCTGCGCGCGTTCTGGGCCGCGCACCGGGGGAATCTCGCGTCGACGGGGGTCGCATGAGCGCCGCGCAAGCGCCCGCGCTGCGCGCGGGCATCTCCCCGTGCCCGAACGACCTGTTCGTTTTCTCGGGGTGGATCCTGGGGAAGACCCCCGCGCCCCGCGCGGCCTTTTTCTACGAGGACATCGAGACCCTGAACGGCCGCGCGCGGGACGGCGCGTACGATCTGGTCAAGATCAGCTACGCGAACGTCCCGCGGTGCCCCGCCTACGTCCCGCTCGACTGCGGCGGGGCGCTGGGGCGCGGGTGCGGACCCCTGCTGCTCACGGGCCCGGCTTTTTCCAACCGGGCCTTCGATCCCGAAGCCGAAGTTCTCGTTCCCGGGGAACGCACCACCGCGAACTTCCTGCTCGACTTCTGGTTCTCCGGTCAGGGAGTCGCCGGCAACTTGCGCAAGCGCTTCGTTCCGTTCGACGCCCTGTATCGCGAGCTGCGCGAGCGCCCCGGCGCCCAGGGCGTGGTGATTCACGAGATGCGCTTCACCTACGCCCGCGACGGGCTTCGCCTCGTGCGCGACCTCGGCGAGCATTGGGAGAGCGTCACCGGCGGCCCGATCCCGCTCGGAGCGGTCGTCTATCGCGGAGGCGAAGGCGCTCCGGCGCGTTCCGAAATCGAGGCGGCGATCCGCGCCAGCCTCGACTGGGCGCGGGCGCACGAGCGCGAAGCGCTGGAATTGTGCGCCCTGCACGCCCAGGACATGGAGCCCGGCGTGATGCGGTCGCACATCGACTTGTATGTGAACGCCTTCACGCGCGATCTCGGGGAAGAAGGGCGCGCCGCGGTGGATTATTTCCTGGCGCGGTTGCAGGACTTCCGCGTCGGTTAAAAAAGACGCCGAGACATAATCTTTTCGGGGGTTGAAGTTTATGACGGATTGGCTTTTAAAGGCTGAAAAGGCCAAAAAATTATAATTTGTTACAATCAAATTTTAGTAAAAAATGTGCTTAAAAATGAAAAAAATAAGGCTTTTGAAATTTTTTGTCGATTTTAAACAAAAAATTTAAACATCCCTGCCGAAAACTCCCGTATATTCGTCGAGATGCTATAAAGCAAGAATTTGGCATATCATCTTTTTGGGGGGAATCCACATGAAAAAACTGACTCTTTTACTCGCCCTTGCCGGTTTGGTGGGGGTGACGCAGGCGCAACCGTTTGCCGCCTGGACGCGTTATCGCACGGTAACCATCAACACCACGGTGGTTTCCGCGCCGTTGACGAATTATCCCGTGCTGGTGCGTTTCTCCAGCTCCAGCCTCGCCGCCGGCAGCAACGTGCTGGCCGACGCCAAGGTCGGAGGCGCGGACGTCCGCTTCACCGATTCCACGGGCAACACGGCCCTGGCCTATGAGATCGATTCGTGGACCGCGACCAGCGGCGCCGCGTGGGTGCGCCTGCCGACGGTGCCGGCGTCGGGCAGCACCAAGATCCGCGTTTACTGGGGCAACTCCGCCGCCACCGCGGCCTCGAATCCCGGCGCGGTGTTCGACTCCGCGGGCGGCTTCGTCGGCGTGTGGCATCTCGGCAACGCATCGGGACTTTCCCCGCGTCCCAACGCCATCACCGGCGCCCCCGCGGCGACGCCCGCCAACGACTTCGCCGCCAACAGCTTCGGCGGCGGAGCGGCCTCCTACGTGGCCCCCGACGGGCAGATCGGCGGCTCGGACGCCGTTCGCGGCGCGGGCACGCGCGCGACCCCCGAGGCCGGCAGCGATTACCTCGACATCGGCAGCCCCGCGGGCGTCGGCGCCAGCAACTACGTCGGCGTGAACACCTATACCGGATATAACGACTTCTCGAACGGCTTCACCTATTCGGTGTGGGTCAAGGCGAACGTTCCGCAGGGCAATTACAGCTATCTGGTCGAGTTGGCCAACGCCAACGGCTGCAACGACAACATCCAGGTCTTCCGTCCGGCCGCCGACGCGCGGTACCGCATGGAGGCTTGCAACGGAACCACCAGCGGCGGCACGGCCCAGACCCCCAACAACACCCTCGTGAACGGCACGTGGGAATTCTACACCTTCACCTTCGGCACCGGCGCGACCCCGGCGAGCATGCTCTACAAGAACGGCGTGCGCGTCACCAACAGCAATCGCACCCAGCCCCTTTCCAACGTTCTTCGCACGAACGCCTGGCTCGGCAAGTCGAACTACGACGTCGACTACTACTTCAACGGCACGTTCGACGAGTCCCGCATTTCCCGCGTCGCCCGCGATTCCAACTGGATCAAGATGGATTTCGCCACGCAACGTTCCGACTCCTCGGCCGTGGGCCTCGGCGCGACCGTGGCCTCGAAGGCGCTGTTCTACCCGACCAAGAACATGGTGATCCTGATCAACGACTCCACCGCCAACAACACGCCGGTCACCAGCGGCGCCGCGACGGGCTGGACGATCAACCCCACCTCGCTGCCCACCGGGCTGACCTTCAGCAGCTCCACGGGCGTGATCTCGGGCAAGCCGACCGCCGTGACCGCGGCCACCCAGTTCATCGTCAGCGCGACGGTGGGAGGCAACCCCGCCAGCGACACGATCACCATCGCGGTGAGCGCCGGCACGCCACCGGGCGCCCCGACCTCGGTGACGGGCGTTCGCGCCAGCCGCCAGGTCACGCTCAGCTGGGTGGCCCCGGTCTCCTCGGGCACTTCGGCCATCACCGGCTACAAGGCCGTGGTGGTGGGCGACACCGCCAAGACCTGCTCCACCACCGGCGCGCTGACCTGCACGATCACGGGCCTGACCAACGGCACGGCCTACACCTTCCAGGTGCGCGCGAGCAACGGCGCCGGCGGCGGTCCCTTGTCGGCGGCCTCCGCGGCCATCACTCCGGCCGGCCGTCCGGGCCGCCCCGGGTCCTTCACGGTCACGCAGATCCCCAGCACGAACACCGCGACGGCCACCTGGACCGCGGCCGCCGATAGCGGCGCGGCGATCCAGAATTACTTCATCTTCACGGTGCCCGCGGGCGGCGCCTGCGCGGCGACCCCGCCGGCGGTGACCTGCACGGTCACCGGCCTGGCCCCCGGGACGGCGTATAGCGTGCGCCTGTATGCCTTCAACGCCATCGGCGCCGGCGACACGGCCACCGCGAGCCTGACCACCACGGGCATCCGCGGGAACAATCTGCTGCTGCGGGTGGCGGGCATGTCGAAGCCCTTCGGCTTCTCGCTGCCGATGGACATGATCGCGACCACCGAGAAGGTCACGCTGTCGATCTCCAACATTCAGGGCCGCACCGTGTGGTCGAAGAGCCTGAACCCCGTCGTGGGCCAGAACGAAGTGACGTGGAACGGCAAGGCCTCGAACGGCACCGCCGCCTCCGCGGGCACCTACATGGTGCGCGTCAGCCTCGTCGACAAACAGGGCAAGGTGACGAACGTCGATCGCAAGACGATCTCGATCCGGCCCTGAGCGGTTCGTGAACGATTCAAAAGGCCCCGGGAAACCGGGGCCTTTTTTTATGACCCCGGTTCCCGCATTGTAACGGATAATGTTCCATCCTGGACGCTCATTAAAAAAATCCTACAAGTTCTACTGCATGAAATCACTTCGTCCGCTATATATTAAGAATGAATCCTTGAAGCTTTCTTACAAGCAGCCTAAACCCAATTAGCCGGCGGGAGCCCCGACATGAAAAAGAACGCATTGTGGGCCCTCGCCCTCCTGGCCGCCTGGGCCCAAGCCCAGCCCTACGCGGGCTGGGATCGCTTTCGCACCGTGACGGTCAATACCAGCGCGTCGGGAGGAGCGAACGTCGAAGGGACCGTGACGAATTTCCCCCTGCTGGTTCGCCTCACCAACGCCAGCGCCGCGACGGGCGCCAATCTTTTGACCGAGGCGATGGCGGGAGGCGCGGACGTCCGGTTCACGGATTCCACGGGGATGAACCCGCTCTCCTACCAGATCGAAAGCTGGACATCGACCTCCGCGGCCATCTGGGTCAAGGTGCCGGCGGTTTCCGGCAACGCCAGCACACGGATCCGGATGTACTGGGGCAAGAGCGGATCGACGAGCCTGTCCAACGCCGCCGCGGTGTTCGACACCGCCAACGGGTACACGGGGGTGTGGCACCTGAACGAGGCCGGCGGGTCCGCCGTCACGGTGGCCGACGCCACCATCAACGGCCTGAACTATGCGGGCGAAGCCGGCGTGCTCTCGGTGTCGGGCGTGTCGGGAGGCTCCCGCTATTACAATCCGGGGCAGGCGGGAGGAGACGCGTATTCCGTCGACGAGGCGCCTAGCAACGCCAAATACCTGGCTGCGGGCGCGAACACGCGGATCACCTTGTCGGCCTGGGTGAACCGTCGCGGCGCCGGATCGAGCGCGTCGCAGGGAGTTTTCAGCAACTTTCGCTACGGCGCGGGCAACCACCGCAGCTATGCGCTCATGCGCAACGTCGCGGGAAACTTCAACGTGCTGACCTCGGTGGACGGCGCCGCCGACAGCCGGCGCGTGAGCACCACGACGACCTTTCCCGATAACCAGTGGCAGCACGTGGTGGCGACCATCAACCCGGCCGGCGGCAGCGCCCCCGTCATCCGCATCTGGGTGAACGGCGTATCGCAGCCCCTTACCGGCACGAATACCTCCGCCGCCGCGGCCGCGGTGTTTCCGGCGACGAGCACCGATGCGAAGCCCTTGATCGGCGCCCTGGAGCGCTCCTTCCAGCAGCTCTGCGAGACCTTCATCGACGAGCTGCAGCTGGCCAACGGCACGATCCGGGATTCCAACTGGATCCGTTTGGCCTACCAGACGCAGCGGCCGGACAGCGCGAAGGTGGAACTGGGCGCCGTGCAGTCGGTGGCGGCGCGCGCGCTGTTCTACCCGCTCAAGAACGCTTCGTACCTGCTGAATGCGGCCATCGCGCCCAACGAGCCGGTGACCAGCGGCGCGGCGACCGCCTGGGGCATCACCCCCGGCGCTCTGCCCGCGGGCCTGAGCTTCAGCACAAGCACGGGAGTCATCACGGGAACGCCTACGACCCCCTCCGCCGCCGCGCAATACGTCGTGAACGCCACCGTGGGCGGCAACGTGGTGCGCGATACCCTGACCATCGCCGTGACCAGCGGGACGCCCCCGAACGCCCCGACGGGCGTGACGGCGGCGCGCGGCAACCGGCAGGCCACGGTCTCCTGGACCGCTCCGCTCGTCACGGGCAGCGCCGCCATCACCAGCTACAAGGCCATGGCGGCCGCGGATACCTCCCGGAATTGCGTCACCGCGAACGGCGCCGCGTTGTCCTGCACGATCACCGGCCTGACGAACGGCCAGGCCTACACCTTTATCGTCCGCGCGATCAGTTCCGCGGGCGCTAGCGCCTCCTCGGCGGCTTCCACGTCGGTCACGCCTGCGACCACTCCCGGGGCGCCCACGGGCCTGGCGATCACTCCGCTCTCGGGCGCGGGGACGACGGGCACGGCGACCTTGACCTGGAACGCGCCGGCTTCGGACAGCGGCTCGGCGATCATTGAATACTATACCCAATCCACGCCGGCGGGCGCCTTTTGCTATATCGCCCTGCCCGCGCCCCTCAGCTGCACCGTGAGCGGCATGGTTTACGGCACGGCTTATAGCATTTCGGTCTATGCGGTGAACGGCGTCGGCCCGGGCCCGAACTCCGCGCCGGTGACCATGACCTCGACGGGCATCCTCCCGGGTTCTCCCGTGATCCGCGTCTCGGGCGCCTCCAGGCCGTTCACCTTCGTCCTGCGGCCCGAAGCGCTGGCGGCCGAAAAGGTGACGATTTCCCTTTCCGACATGCACGGCCGCACGATCTGGTCCGAGAGCCTGGTCCCCGCCGAATCGCAACGGAAAGAAATCACCTGGAACGGCAAATCCTCCAACGGCCGGCCGGCCTCGGCGGGCGTGTACTTCGTGAAGGTCTCGACCGTCGTGAACGGCAAGGCCGTCCAGTTCAACCAGAAGGCGGTCTCGATCAAGCCCCTGTGAATCTTTTCCGCGTGAAATCGAAAGAGTCGCTATACATTAATTGTTCCAGGCTTTTAACCTCGGAGGCCAATCATGAAGGGTCCATCATTTTTCGCGGCACTGGCGGCTTCAGCCGCCTTGGCGTTCGTGGCGAACGCGCAACCCGTGCAGACGTGGGGTCGCTATCTCGACATCACGGTGAACACCACGGGCTCGGGCGGCGGCGCGGCGGTGCCGGGAACGGCCTTGGAATTCCCGCTGCTCGTCCGCCTGAGCGCGGCCAACGCCGCGGCGGTGCTGAGCGAGGCCCTGCCGAACGGCGCGGACGTCCGCTTCGCGGACAGCGCGGGCAACTCCATTCCCTTCGAGATCGAGCAGTGGTCCTCGACGAGCGCCGCGATCTGGGTACGGGTACCTCGCATCGCGGGCAACTCCAATGCCAACAAGATCCGCCTGTATTGGGGGAAGGCGGGCGCCGTCAGCGCCTCGCGCGACTCCTCCGTGTTCAACCTGTCCAACGGCTATGAGGCGGTGTTTCACCTGAATGAGAACACCGGCGACACCGCGCGCGATGCCTCCGGCCAGCGCTTCAAGGGCGTTCCCGTAGGCACGGCGCCCGTCAACGTGACAGCCGGCAACGCGGTCATCGGCAATGGCAAGGATTTCAACGGCGTGCTGTCCACCACCGACCTGACCACTGGGGGCGCCTACCGCATCGAGACCTCGACGGGCGGTCGCACCAATAATTCCTTCGACTATGTGGGGCTGAACGCCGCCTTTACCATGTCGGCGTGGGTGCGCGTGGACGCCTTGGCGGCCGCGGGCACCTTCGGCCGCCGCCGCGGCATCGTGACCAAGGCCAACGCCGCGGGCGGCAACGACAACGATCCCGATCCCCTGCAGTGGTGCATGCGCCCGAACACCACCGATCGCATCCTCAATTTCCAGCGCATCTCCGTCCCGAACGGCGGCACGGCGCCCTACAGCGTGCGCCCCGACTCGCTGACAACGCGCTGGACCTACGTCAGCTACACGGCCAACGGCGCGGGCGTGGACGACAACCTGTTCCGCGCCTACAACGAGCTGGATCGCGACGCCACGATCCTTGGCGACGAAGACGGCATCCACGGCGACGTGGACGTGTTCATCGGGGGATTCGCGAACCTCACGGGCGCCAAGGGCCCCGGTCAGCAATACCTGCACGGCGTGCTCGACGAGGTGCGCATCTCCAAGGTCTCGCGCGATTCCAGCTGGGTCGATCTGGAGTTCGCGACGCAGCGTCCGAACGTCACGGCGGTTACCTACGGGTCCGCCCAGACCAACGATACGAACAGCCGGATTCTCATTTATCCCATCCGGACGGCGACCTACGTCATCGGCCAGGCCATCTCCCCGGTCACGCCTTACGTGAAGGCGGGCAATACGGTCACCGCCTATGCCATCGGCACGGCCCTGCCCGCGGGACTTAGCTTCAGCACCACCAGCGGCGTGATTTCCGGCACGCCGGCCGCGGCGTCGGCATCCACCCAGTATGTCATCACCGCCACCATCGGCGGCAACCCCGTGCGGGACACGGTTTTCATCGCCGTCACGGCCGGGACGCCGCCCGGGGCTTCCACCGGCATCCTCGCCGTGGCCGGGAACGCCCAGGCCACCGTGTCGTGGACGGCGCCGGCCTCCAGCGGCACCTTCGCGATCACCAGCTACAAGGCCACGGCCGTGGGGGACACCGCCAAGGCCTGCACGTGGACGACGGGACCGCTGACCTGCGTCGTGACCGGGCTCACGAACGGCACAACCTACACCTTCCAGGTCCGGGCGATCAGCGCCGCGGGCGGCGGGTCGCTGTCATCGCCCTCGAACGCCGTCACCCCCGCGACCGTTCCGGGAGCCCCGACGGGGGTGACCGCCGTCAACACGACGCCGGCCCCGGCGGTGCTGGTGTCCTGGACCGCACCCGCGAGCAACGGGGGGGCGGCGATCACCAGCTACAAAGCCATGGCGGTATCGGACACCGCGAAGTTCTGCACGGCCGCCACGACGAGCTGCACGGTGACCGGCCTGACGGGCGGAACGGCCTACACCTTCCAGGTGCGGGCCATCAACTCCGTCGGCGCGAGCGCCGCTTCGGCGCCCTCGGCCTCGCTGACGACCACCGGCATCCTGCCGGGCGCTTTCGTGATCCGGGTCTCGGGATCGGCCAGGCCCTTCACCTTCGTGCTTCCCGACGCGTCCCTGGAGTCCGTTGAAACCGTGACCATGGCCATCGCCGACGTTCACGGGCGCACGATATGGTCGAAGACCGTGAACGTGAAGGAGGAAAAGATCCGGGAGCTGGCCTGGGACGGCAAGTCCGCCAACGGGCGTTCCGTTTCGGCCGGCATGTACGTGGTGAAGATTTCCACCGTCAGCGGGGGAAAGACCACCGAGTTCACCCGGAAGGCCGTCACGATCAAGCCGCTTTGACGCAGGAAGCGGACAAAAAAAAAGCCCCGGGAAACCGGGGCTTTTTTTTTGCGGGGCGCCGGTCAGAAGTGGGACAGGGGGGTCTTGCCGATCGCGAAGACGTTGAAGCCCTTGTCGAACAGGGCCTTGTGGTCCAGGATGTTGCGGCCGTCGAACAGGAAGGCGGGCGCCTGCATCGAGGCCAGGATGCGGTCGAAGTCGAGGTCTTTGTATTGCTTCCACTCGGTGAGGATCGCCACCGCGTGCGCGCCTTCGCAGGCCTTGTAGGGGTCGACCTCGAACTCCACGAAGGTTCCCAGGTCCTTGAGGTCGATCTTCGCCTGCGGCACCGCCTTGGGGTCGCTGACCACGACCTGCGCGTGCTCCTCGGCGAGTCCGCGCGCCACCGTGATGGCAGGCGACTCGCGGGTGTCCCCGGTGTCGGCCTTGAACGCGAAGCCGAGCAGCGCGATGCGCTTGCCGGCCACGGTGTTGAACAGGCTCGAGAGGATGGTCTGCACGAAGCGCTGCTGCTGCCATTGGTTCAGCTTCACCACCGATTCCCAGTAATCGGCGACCTCGGTGAGGCCGTACGACTGGCAGATGTACACCAGGTTGAGAATGTCCTTCTGGAAGCACGAGCCCCCGAATCCCACGCTGGCCTTGAGGAACTTCGGCCCGATGCGGCTGTCTGTGCCGATGGCGTAGGCCACCTCGCCCACGTCCGCCTCGGTCTTCTCGCACAGCGCCGAAATGCTGTTGATCGAGGAAACGCGCTGCGCCAGGAAGGCGTTCGCCACCAGCTTCGAAAGCTCGGCGCTCCACACGTTCGACTCGATGATGTTCTTCCGGGGAACCCAGTGGGCGTAGATATCCACCACTTCCTGCCGGGCCTTCAACCCTTCGGGGGTTTCGCGCGAGCCGATCAGCACGCGGTCCGGGTTTTCCAGGTCGGCGATGGCCGTTCCTTCCGCCAGGAACTCGGGATTCGACAGCACCTCGAAGTGCAGGCCCTTGTCGTTGGAGTTCAGGATGCGTTCCATGGCCTCCGCCGTGCGCACGGGCAGCGTCGACTTCTCGACGATGATCTTTCCCTTGCCGGAGTTCGCCAGAATCTGGCGCGCGGTCTTTTCCCAATACTGCAGGTCGGCCGCCTTGCCGGCGCCCTCGCCGAAGCTCTTGGTCGGCGTGTTCACCGCCACGAAGATGATGTCCGCCTCGCGGATGCCGGCATCGACGTCGGTGGAGAAGAACAGGTTCTTGTTCCGCTGCTGCCGCACGACCTCTTCGAGTCCCGGCTCGTAAATCGGAATTTCCGGGCCGTTCCAGGCCGCTATGCGCGCGGCGTTGATGTCGACCACGGTGATCTTGTAGTCGGGGCACTTGCGGGCGATCATCGCCATGGTGGGGCCGCCCACGTAACCGGCGCCGATGCACAGGATTTTTTTCTTGAAGTTCATTCCATAGCCCCACAAAGAGTCAGGATGCAATTATAGCCATTCCGGGGGGTGAGGAAGAGCCGCAAATGGCGGGCGCCCGGGTGGCGCGGCCGCAAGGTCGATGGCGCTTCCAGGGAATCGGAACGCCGGGGCGACGGAGTAGGGCCAATTCATGCGCCGCGGCATGATACCGCAGGTCGAATTATTGGCCCTACAATCAATTGATTTCGACCAACGTCGCCCCCGGATTCTGAAAGTCCGTTCGAAACCGCCGCACCCGTATCTTCCATACGCTGGAAAGGGCGCGGTGGAGTTGCGACCGTATGGATTCCGGGCTGCGGTTGCTATGGCCGTGCACGAGGCGCACGACCGCGCCCGCGCGGTGCCGCTTCAGCAGGGCCTCGGCGGCGGTGAGCGCTTCGTCCACGGCCATCCCGTGCAGGTCCAGTTCCTCGTCCACCGGGAACTCGGGGCTCTTCGCGGGCGTCAGCGCGAGCCCGCGCGGCTTGCGCCCATTGCGCGCCTTGCGCATCAGAGCTTCTCCTGGACGGCGCGCACGGTCGCGAAGAAGGGATGGCGCGGGTTCCAGGCCTCGGCGGCGCGGCGCTCGCCGTACTTGGCCCCCGAGTTCTGCAGGTCGGCCTTGCGCAGCCAGGCTTTCAGGCGAAAGAGCGCCGGGCGGGCCGCTTCCACCCGCGCACGCGCGTTCCGCACGCGCCGCGCCTCGGCCTTCAGGCTGTCGGGCCAGGTTATCTTCGTTCCGGTTTTCAACAGAAAATGGATGTCGGCGAGCGCGGTGAAGCGCGGATCCTCCAGGCGCGCCAGCGCGGCCTGGGTCAGGATCTCGGCGTCCATCTCCCGCGTAAAGCCCTTGGCGTGCGCCGTCTCATGGCACGCGGCGACCAGACGCCAGTAGTGCGACGCGGGGTAATTCCGGTCGGGGATGATCCCGATTTCGCCGAAGAAGGGATCGTGGAAGGCCGGACCTCCGTACAGCAGGCCGAGGGAAGATGTCCAGGGGCCCATGTCCTTGAAGGCGCGCACGGTCCGGCCGGGAAGCAGTCCGAGGGCGGCGAGGACAGTGTCGAGGCTGCCGTCGCAGGCGCGCAGCACCTCTTTCTCGGACAGGGCCTGGAAGGCGCGCCAGCGGGTCTCGCCGCCGAAATACCCGCCTAGGCGTTCCTCGCGCGCGCGCGTCCAGGCGACGAAGGCCGCGGAATCCAGGGGAGGGACTTCCACGCGCTTCGTGAGCGGCTCCCGCAGGCCCGTGGGCGCGATGCTGAGGGGAAAAGCCCCCTGCCCCAGGCCCAGGGCGATGAGGAACACGGGGCCTAGCAGGACGGTGGTCCAGCGGACGCCCCGGTGGGCCAGGATGCCGCGGGGCCGCGCAAGCGAGGCCGCCAGCACGACCAGCGCGGCCGCCGCGACCCAGAGCGAGGCCTCGACCAGCGAGAAGGGCGCGGCGTCGGAGACCGCGCCCTTGAGGCGCGACAGCGGCAGGCCCAGGAAGCGCCAGTATAGATCGAACATGTGGCAAAGATAGCGTTGGGAGTTGGGTGTTGGGGGTTGGGAGTGAACACCCGAAAAAGGACGTCCTGCCGCGCATGCTCCCAACGCCCAACGACAGGGAACCGACCCGGTACTGTTCCCAACCCCCAACCCTTCTTACCTTTCTCCCCCGAAGGGCCCATAGCTCAGTTGGTTAGAGCAGACGACTCATAATCGTCCGGTCCTCCGTTCAAGCCGGAGTGGGCCCACCACTTTCGAGATGAGCGCGTCAGGCACAGCGCGTCCGCGACGACGCACCACCCCGGGGATGTCTTGAAAAAACTCGTTCTATACGGCGACGGATTTCTCTGCCCCCCGGGCGGGTACGGGGAGTCGCTCATCGACCTCCTGGTGATGCGCCGTCCCGAGGCGGCCTTCACGGCCTCGCTTCCCGGCGAGGAGAACCTCACGCTGGAAGCGTCCGCGCGCGATCTTCCCCTGCTCGTGGGCAAGGCTCCCGATTTCATGTACCTCGGGTTGGGCGCCGGCGACATGCTGCGCGGCACGGACCCGGCCGACGCCTTCGCCGCGCTCGAGTCGCTGGTCCAGGTGCTCCTGCAGAAAACGCGCGCGCGCATCGCCGTCGCCAACCTCTGCGAGGCCTTCCTGCCTCCGGACGCGCGCGCCGCCGCCGTGGAGTTCAATTTCGCCCTTCCCGGGCTGCTTGGCGACCGCGTGCAGATCACCGACCTGAACGCCCCGGTGAACGTTTTCTTCGACCGCCACCGCCGCGGCAGCGGCGAAAAACGCTCCCTGTACGAGGGCGCGCGCGAGGGCGTTCCGCCCCGTTTGACCTCCATGGGCCGCGTTTTCCTCTCCCATGCGGCCTACGGCCAGTTGGGCCTCGAGGAACTGTTCCCCGACTGAAGATTCGGCATAAATGCCTCCCCGGAATAAGTATTTTCTGTGTCCGGATCCGGGCAGGATTCCGGAGGAGGCGCACGCACATGGCCGAAGATCAAGACCTTCATGACCGGTTTCTACGCAAAAACCAGGCGCTGAGCCGGGCCTACGAAATTTCGCGCAAGGACAAGACCAAGGAAAAAACCGCGACCGGCGAGCGCGTGCCGGTGCTCGCCGCCTGCTACCGCTGCAAGAAGGAAAAGCTCACCCTGAAGTTCCACATCACCGAGACGGGACGCTCCGAGGGCGCCGTGTCGGTCTCGAACGAATACGTTCCCCTGTGCGAGGACTGCCAGCCCAAGAAAAAGAAGAACGAGCTGGAACTCAACCCCAAGCAGATTTCCTCGCTCCTGCGCGGCGCGATGAAAGGCCGACTGTAAGTCGGCCTTTCGTAAGGGCGCGATTTTGTCGAAGACATGAGGCCGCTTGCCGGCCGAATCATCGCGCCTGCGCGCCGCGACCCAACAAAAAAGGGCTTCCCAACGCGGGAAGCCCTTTTTTGTTGTCCCCATCCGGACGTTATATGTAGTTCTGCTGAAGCACGCTGATCTCCGAAATGAACTCCTTCACTTCCTTGAACTTTCGGTACACCGAAGCGAAGCGCACGTAGGCGACCTCGTCGACGGGATGCAGCTGCTTCATGGCGAGCTCACCGATGGATTGCGCATGGATCTCGCCCTCGGCGGTAGGCTGCAGCTGGTTCTCGATGTTGTCGGCCATCTGCTCGATGGTTTCAGAGGAGACCGGGCGCTTGATGCAGGCCATGCGGAGCCCCACCAAAACCTTCTGGCGGTCATAGGGCTCGCGTCGGCCGTCGTGCTTGACGACGGTGAACGGGGTGGTCTCGACGTATTCGTAGGTGGTATAGCGCTGTGCGCAACTCAGGCACTCCCGGCGGCGACGGATAGCCTTGCCGTTGCGGCTGGCCCGGGAGTCCACCACTTTATCTTCGTCGCATTGACAGTATGGGCATTTCATGGGAGTTTCGTCGGCCGGGTAGCCAGAATATACCCCCAACGGGGCCATGAATCAACAAAGCATGTTGAAAATTCTGGGATAATTTCGCCTAAAATCTGCTAAATCCTTGATTTAAAAGAAACTAACGCTTTTTATCAACATTTTATAAACAATTGGCCTGCAACGGGGAAAATTAGAAGAAATAGCGGGCTCCCAGTCCGGCCGTTCCGACGGCGCGGGTGTTGGGCACGACGTTGATTCCCGGGCCCATCTCCAAAAACGCCTGTATGGGGGTCCCTTCGAAGAAATAGTCGACGCCCAGGACGATGCGGATGCCGGCCTCGGCATGCCGGGCCGCGCGAATGCGCACCCCGGGTCCGTAATAAAAGGAGAGCTTGCCGACGTCCACGGCCACCAGGTCGCGCAGGTGCCACACATAGTCGCCGAGAATAGTGAGATTGGGCGCGTTGTGGGCGAGGTCGTAGCCGAGCACGCCGTTGAAGGCATTGGTCCGGCCCACGGGGAGCGAAAGGGAGAGTCCGGAAGGGGAGCCCACCACGAGGCCCGCGCCGAAGCCTTCCTCCGGTGAAAGCTGGCTCGCCGGGTTCGCGGCGAAGGCGGGGATCGTGAACAGCGCGGCAAGGATGAGGGAATTCAGGAAGCGGGTTTTCATGGGGGATAAAGTATTTGATTCCGGAGGAGGAGACAATTGGGGGAGGCGGTAGACTGTAGGCAGTGTAGAGCTACGGCGGTCACCAGACCGCCGTAACTTTCCGCCAACAACCCCCAACCCCCAACGACAGGGTTCGGCCCCGTAGTATCTTTCCCCCATGACCTACGACCGCTTCTTCGTGGCTTTTCTCATGTTGGCCGGGGCCTTGTGGCTGCGGCAGCGCGCCCGCAAGCTGCTTCCGGGCAGGCGCATGAAGGCGCTTTACGGCTTGATCTTGTTTTTCATTCCCGCGTTGGTCGTCACGCGCTGGGGAACCGACCGGTTGCCGTTCGGGGTTTACGAGCGGTTGGCCGTCGAGGTCGCCGCCTTGGCAGTTCTCTTCGCCGTGATGGCGTTCGTTTTCGTGAACCCGGAGAAGGAACAAAAGGAATAGCCGCAAAAGAACGCACGGCGATCTTGTTTGCGTTCCCTGTAACCTAGCTGCGCATCTTCACGCGGATCGGCAGGATCAGGAACGGGATCCCCAGGTGGTACAGCCGGCGCTGCACGGCGAAGACGGTATTGTTGTGGCGAGACCCACGTTTCCTCGGGGAAGACCAGCTGGCCCATGAAGAACACGGCCTGCGGGAAGCGCTCGAGTATTTGCGGGGCCAGCTGCGCGCTTCCCTCGACGACGTCGTGGCTGAGGACGGTGACCCCCTCGCCGTAATAACCGTGCCGCCGGATGAAGTCGACGTACTTGTCGAGCTCTCCGCCCACGTGCTTCTTGAGGTGCTCGACTTCCTCCTCGCCCTTGAAGGTTCCGGCGTCGATGAGGCCAACTTCCATGAAGATGAAATTCTTGTACACGCCGCCGAAGAGGCGAATGATGCTGAACAGGGTGTGCAGGCCCAGGCCGTCGAACCCCGAGACCAGCACCACCGCGGTCTTGGCCTTGGGGTCGTACTTGCATTCCTCGACGGCGGGCCCGGCGAGGCCGGGCATCGAGCTCTGGGACGACTGCGCGGCCTGCACCAGGCTGTCCATTTTCTTCAGCGTCTTCGCCACGCTCTGGTAGTAGCGCTTCGCCATCAGCGCGATGCCGACCAGCAGCAGCAGGGCCACCAAGGTGATCCAGCCGCCGTCGAAGAACTTGAGGATGGTGACCACGACCAGGATGAAGGAGCACAGGGCCAGCGCGGTGACGCTGGTGAGCAGGCGGCGCTTCCAATGCGGGGTGTGCGCGCGCGCGCTCCACCAGTGGCGGGCGAGGCCCGCCTGCGACAGTACGAAGGTAATGAACACCGTGATGGAGTACAGGATGACGAGGTAGTGGACCGAGGCCCCGGTGAGCAGGAGCACGGCGCCGGCCAGCACGCCCATCAGGAGCACGCCGTTCTGGCTGACCAGGCGGTCCGAGAGCAAGGTGAAGCGGGTGGGGAACCATTGGTCCAGGGCCATGTTGGCGAGTACGCGCGGCCCGCCCAGAAATCCCGCCTGCGCCGCCACGAAGAGGATGGCCGCCTCGGTGAACAGGGTGACCCACACGAAGGTCTGCGACAGCTGCGGATTCCAGCCCGAGGTCAGGCTTTCGAAGAACACCGCGTTCATGGTCTTGCCTTCGGCGGCCTGGACGCCGAAGAACACGTAGCACATCATGAGCCCCAGCACCATGAAGGCGAGAGAGGAGGCCATGTAGAGCATGGTGCGCTTGCCGGTCTGGACCTTGGGCTCGCGCAGGATGTTCATGCCGTTGCTCACGGCCTCGATGCCGGTGTAGGTGCCCGCGCCCATGCTGTAGGACCGCAGGAGCAGGAGGATCATGCCGAGGAGGCCGAGCTCGCCGTGCGTGCGCCGGGTTTCGGCGGCGGTTTCGCTCACGAGGGTGGGGAACTCCCACAGGTGGCTGCCGAGGCCGTACAAAACGGCGAAGACGTGGGTGAGGATGAAGACCAGGAAGATCGGCACCAGGGGAACGATCGACTCCTTCACCCCGCGGAGGTTGAGGATGATGAGGCCGCACAGCGCCGCCATCGCGAAGGGGATCTTGTACGGAAGCCATTCGGCCGGGAGAAAGCTGAAAATCGCGGCGGCGCCGCTGGCGACCGAGATGGTGATGGTCAGCACGTAGTCGATGATGAGCGCGCACCCGGAAATCATGCCCCAACGCGGGCTCAGCAGCTTGCTGGCCACGAGGTAGCCGCCGCCGCCGGCGGGGAAGAGCTCGATCAGGTGCGTATAGCTCGCCGAGATGATGAGCACGGTGAGGGCGGAGCCCAGCGCGACGAGCAGGCCGAGATGCGGGTGATCCACCAGCACGCGGAAGGCTTCCTCGGGACCGTAGCTGGCCGACGACAGGCCGTCGGCGCCCAGGCCCACCCATGCGAAAAAAGCGATCAGGGAGACGCTGTGAAAGGTCGTTCGCGAAGTGGGATCGAGGCCTCGGCCCAGCACCCAGATCTTGATTTTTTGGAAAAGGCTAAGCCGTTTGGTTGTGGGCATACGGGCCTTTATTCGAGGTGCTCAAGGCGGAAAAATCTATAAAACGGGGGAGGAGTGTCTGCGGACGGCCCTCAGGATCACGGTGGAGCGTTCCGGGACCTTGTAGCGGTCCGCGAAGGCGATGGAAACGCCCTGGTCAGTCCCCGCCTGCGCGGGGATGACAGGGGCGATGTCCCGGGGCGGGGGAAGCGACGTGTCGGCCACCAGCTCCCATTCCCAGGGAGGAGGCAAAAAGGGAAGCTGAAAGAGGTCGGCCTCGTCCATGGTGTTCAAAAGCAAATAAAACAGGGGGGTGGTCTCCGGGTCCGGGGGGCGGAGCCAATCCCCGCGGGCTTCGGGTTCGCGCAGCAGAAAGGCCACCTGCCGGGATTCCTGGGGAGCCACGTCGGTCCAGGGCTTGCCCGCGGGCGTGAACCCCTGCCAGCACCGGCCCCAGCCCCGGGTTTCCGGGGCCGTCCAGCTGTTCGCGGGCGCCAGAAGGCGCCGCCACGCCACGGCCTGTTTGAAAAAGCGCAGGAACCCCGCCTGGGTCTCGGTTTGCTTCCAGTCGAACCACGAAACCTCGTTGTCCTGGCAGTAGGCGTTGTTGTTCCCGTCCTGCGTGCGCAGGAATTCGTCCCCTCCCAGCAGCATCGGCGTGCCGCGCGCCAGCAAGGTCAAAAGCAGGTGGTTGCGCGCCTGCCGGCCGCGCAGCGCCTCGACGCCCGCGGCCAGGGCGGGATCGCCCGCGGGCCCCTCCGAGCCGCAGTTCCAACTGCGGTTCTCGTAGCTGCCGTCGCGGTTGTCCTCGCCGTTGGCCTGGTTGTGCTTGCGGTTGTAGCTCACCAGGTCGCGCAGCGTGAAGCCGTCGTGCGCGGTGATGAAGTTCACGCTCGCCCAGGGCTCGCGCCGCGCGTCCGCGTAGATGAACGGCGAGCCCTCCAGCTTGTCGCGCAGATCGAACAGAAGGCCGGGCTCCCCGCGCACCCAGCGGCGGATGTTGTCGCGGAAGTCGTCGTTCCATTCCATCCAGCCCTCGGGAAACTTCCCGACCCCGTAGGTATCCAGGTCCCAGCCCTCCGCGATCAGCTTCACCCCGCGCAGGACCGGGTCCTGCGCGACCGCGTAGAAGAAGGGCGCGCGCGGGCTGAAGCCCGACCCGTCCTGGCGCCCGTGCACGGTGGCGAGGTCGAAGCGGAACCCGTCCACGCGCATTTCCTCGGCGAAGTAGCGCAGCGAATCGAGGACGAGGCGCAGCGCGGGCTCGCTGCCGAAGTTGACGGTGTTGCCGCAGCCGGTATAGTTGTGGTAATAGCGGCGGGGCGCGTCCTCGGGACCGGTGAGGGAGTAGTACGAAAGGTTGTCGAGCCCGCGCAGCGAGAGGGTGGGGCCGAGCTCGCTGCCCTCGGCGGTGTGGTTGTATACGACGTCGAGGATCACCTCGATGCCGGCGCGGTGCAGTTCGCGCACCATCGTCTTGAATTCCTCGATCTCGCAGCCCGGCGCGCGGCGGGTGCCGAGACCCGGTTCCAGCGCGAAGAACGACGCGCTGTTGTACCCCCAGTAATTCACCAGCCCCCGGTCGAGCAGGGCGTCCTCCGAGGCCTTGGCGTGCACCGGCAGCAGTTCCACCGCGTTGATGCCGAGCGACTTCAGGTAGGGGATCTTTTCGATCAGGCCCAGGAAGGTTCCGGGGTTTTCCACTCCCGAGGAGGCGTCGGCCGTGAAGCCCTTCACGTGGACTTCGTAAATCACCAGGTCCTCGCGGGCGATGTTCGGCGCCTTCACTCCCTGCCAGTCGAAGCCGGAGCCGGTTCCCGCGCGCGTGATCAAGCCCTTGGGCATGAAGTCGCGGCTGGAGCGGTGATCACGCAGAAGGTCCGCGTCGTGGCCCGCGCCGGCGACGTGGCCGCAGAGAATGCCTCCCGGATTGCGAAACGTCCCTTCGATGGCCCGCGCATAGGGGTCGAGCAGGAACTTGCCGGGATTGAAACGATGCCCGTGGCGCGGGTCGAAAGGCCCCTCGGCATAGAAGCCGTAAGTCCAGCCGGCGCCGATGCCGGGCACGAAACCCTGGAACACGTGGCCGTGGCACGCGGGCAGGGTAAGGATTTCCTCCCCTCCGGAAGCGTGAGGGCCGCCCGGGGGGAAGAGCGCCAGGTGGATCTGGTACGCATGGCGCGAATACACCGCGAAATACACGCCCTCGGCGGTCACGCGCGCGCCCAGCTCTTGAACGCGGCACGATTCGACGGTCAGGGACGACCGGCGTTCGGCCGTGAAGCGCGCGCTTTCAACCGCGTCTTCCGGGGATGAAAGACGGCGGTCGTCCGGGATCGGTTCGACGGGTAAATCCATGGGGCCTGCGGGGGCGGGTGTGCTTGATCTCTCCTTCTTGGACATAGCATTTACGGCGGTTCCGGGCAAGCTCCGAGGCCGAAACGGCGGGGATTTCGCGAATCGCTGACAACGGCGGGCGGATTTTTTTCTAAGTTCCTTGCCCCAGCGATCCGGAAGGGTGGCCGAGTGGTTTAAGGCATCAGTCTCGAAAACTGAAGTACGGGCAACTGTACCGTGAGTTCAAATCTCACCTCTTCCGCCATCGCTGGATTTCCCCCCACTCCTTAAAGACAAGCAACGGCAGGGCGCCTGGGTTTCGCGTTCCGTACGGTCGACGGCGCATACCCGTCATCCCCGCGTAGGCGGGAACGGCCCGGGTGATGCCCAGGATACCCGTATGAGACCGCTGGCGGTCGAATCATCCAGTCCCATCCTGTAGGCCGCAACGGGTCTCGTTCACGGCGAACGAAATGGCGATGCGCGATACGATGCAAGGGCAAATGTTATTTGCCCCTACATTCGTATCTTGTCGATGTGACCCGATTCTTCATCGCCATTTTGATCGCCGCATCCTGTGCCGCCGCGCAGGGCTTGAACACCGAGGCCGCCAACCTGCTCGCCCGCGCGCGCGCGAACCTGCTCGCGGCCGACCGCGCCGTCGACGTGCTGTGCGTGCGCGATTCCTACCTGCGGGGCCGCGACACCCTGCGCGGCTGGATGGACTTTCGCGACGCCCGCGGCGAACGCCGGCTTTCGCTCTCCGGCGGCGGCGAATCCTTCGAATGGTGGAGCCGCCACCACGGCGCGGAGCAATGGCGGCGCGACGACGCCACCGAGCGCCTGCGCCGCATTCCCCCGCACTCCCTGAAAAAGCCCGCGCTTGCCGCGGTTCCGCTCAGCTACGAGGATCTCCTGCGCTTTCCCCTCGGGTACTTCGACCGCTTCGTGGCGTGCAAGCGGCTGCAGGAAACCGACTCCACCTACGAACTGACGCTGTCGCTTTCGCCCCTCGCGTCGTCGCGCTACGCCGCCGCCGAAGTCTCGCTGCGGAAAAGCCCGGTGCTGCTGCGACGCGTGGTGTTTTCCGGCGCGGGCAAGCCGTCGAAATCCCTGGAGATCGCCTACCGGATGGAAAGCGGGAAGCACGCGCCTTCGGACTTGAGGTTCGAGGGCGGCGACGGCCTGGCCTCGCTGCGCCTGGTATTCACTCCCCGCGCGGCCGCGCCCGTGCAGGACAAAACCTGGGCGCCGGACGCCGGCGTGCCCTCGGTGCGCCCGCGCGATCCGCGGCTGGAGCCGCGCGACGTGGAAGGGGTGGATTAGGGAGCGAACAGCTTACAGCGTACAGCCGGTTAGTGCGGCGGACCGGATCGATGCGCGTTCGGCCCATGCGGAACGTGAAACCCCACGCGCTAATACTTGTCGCGTTCTTTTAGCTGTCCGCTGTCAGCTACTAATCCGTCAAATCCAGTATCTGGATGTTCCACGTCCACAGCAGGTTGAGATGGACCTTGCTCCACCATTCGCGCCCTTCGAGCTGCGTGTGATCGGTCCAGTAACCCACCCAACCGTCGAGCCCGCGGTATTGGCGGCCGTCGTTCCAGCCGCGGCGCAGCCCGATGAAGCCGGTCGACACGAGATTCTGCGCGAGGCTCGTCTGCACCGTCCACCAGTACTGGTTGCGCACGGCCCAGCCGCGCGCGGTGAAACCCAGGAAGGCGCTCTCGGCGTCGGGGATCATCATGGTCTGCGCATAGAGCGATCCGATGCGGTCCTTGGGGCGGATCAGCAGGCCGGTGCGGTACTCGAGCACGATATCGGCCGACTGGGCGTCCACGTCCCACATGCTGTAGAAGCCGCCGCCGTGCAATTGCACGGGGCCCGCGTCGAAGGTGAGGTTGGCTTGGTAGGTGAAAATGTCGGTGCCGGCCAACTCGAGGTGGTCGGCGCCCAAAATTTCGGTGGGCTGCCATTCGTGGTTGGCGGGCAGCCAGCGCGGCCCGGCGGAATCGGGGGCGTTGAAACCCGCCAGGGTGTATGGAAAGACGAGGCGGTTATACGAAAGGCCGAACTCGAAGAAGCGGATGGGCTTGACGTTGAAGGCGATGCCGAAGTCGTACTGGTAGGGGGACGCGGTGGCATTGCCCTGGGCCTCGATGTAGCTGCCCTTGAACAGGGGCCAGGGGAGGATCGCGATGGGCTCCATCCATCCCGCCTGCAGATTGTAGTCGGCATAGGGATACACGAAGTCGGAGCCGGCGGGGTTTCCCTGCACGAAGACGCTTTGCTGGAGGAAGGGGCCGAAACGCTGGGGCCGGACGCCGTCGGCGCGCAGGGGGCCCGCGGCGGCGAGCAGAAAAATGAGGGTCAGGAGGCGTTTCATTCAGGTCGCCGCTCCGGGCAGTCAGGGGGGAGGGCTTCTATATTTCGTTCATCAATAATAACAAGTCGCCCTCCCCCCGCCGACAGGCTCCGCCGATAACGCTCCCTTGACCGACTTTTCCCCCGACATTTCCCCCGATATTCCCCAAACGGCAGGCCCCGTTTTCAGCGCGTCGCGGCCTCGGCTGCTCCGCTGGTTCGCCCGTCATGCGCGCGCGCTTCCCTGGCGGCCTCCGCACTCCCTGGCCCTGCCCGCGGCGGGAGATCCCCTGGCGACGTCCTCCCGGACGCCTTTCCGTTCGCCGTACGCGGTCTGGATCTCCGAGGTCATGCTCCAGCAAACCCAGGTCGCGACGGTGATCCCTTACTTCGAGCGGTGGATGGCCCTGTTTCCCGACCCCGCCGCGCTGGCGCGCGCGCCCGAGGAAAAGGTTCTGCGCGCCTGGGCGGGACTGGGCTATTATGCCCGCGCGCGGAACCTTCAGAAGGCCGCGCGCGTCCTGGCGGAAGGCGGAGCCTGGCCCGCGGACACCGCAGGCTGGAAGGCCCTCCCGGGCATCGGAGAGTATACCGCCGGGGCGGTCGCCTCCCTCGCCTTCGGCACCCGCGCGCCGATCCTCGACGGCAACGTCGCGCGGGTTTTCAGCCGGCTGGTTGGGCTCGATTTTCTTCCCGGAGACAAGGCCGAAGCCGGTCGGGCCTACTGGGATCTCGCCGCGCGCTGGGCGGACCACGCCCGGCCCGGGGCCGTGAACGAGGCCCTGATGGAACTGGGCGCGCTGGTGTGCGTCCCCGCCGCGCCCCGCTGCCCCGCATGCCCTTTGTCCGCCGTCTGCGTCGCGCGCCGGGACGGGCGCGAGAACAGGCTGCCTCCGCTCAAGAAAAGGGTGAAGGCCGAGGTCGTTTTAGCGGCCGCCGTGCGGGTCCGCGATGCGCGGGGGCGCCTTCTCGTCGAGCGGCGCGGCGCGGGGGCGTTTCTCGCGGGGCATGAAATGTTCCCGCTCTTCCTGGGCGACGAGGCCCGCGCCGAAACGTGGCAGGCCGCTTTTCACCGCCGCTTTCCCGGATTGCGCCTGAAGAACATCCGGGCCGCCGGCCGGGTCCGGCACTCCATCATGTCGAAACGTTATGACGTGCAGGTGTGGGATGGCGAAGCCGCGGGATCCGGCTCCTTTCCCGGCCCGATCTGGACGCGGGAAGAAGACGTCGAGGAGCGCTTGACGAATTCGCTGGCGCGGAAAATCTGGAAAGCAGGGAACAGGTAACAGGGTACAGGTGACAGGGGCTTCGTTTTCCGTTCCCTGTCACCTGTATCCTGTCACCTATCTCCGTCGCTTCCCCAACGGCGCCGGGATAGGATCGCTGCAGCAGCGGAACCCGATGATCTTGTTCGAATAATAGGTGCGCGCCCGCACTTTCTCCGAAATGGCGTAGGCATACAGGAACCGGATGGCGAACTTGCCGCTGCCGTCCTTTTGCACCGACCAGGGAGGCGAGACCTCGCGGGCGAAGATAAGGCCTCGTCCCGCCTCCGAGGCCGGCAGGATTTCGGTGGCGTCCAGCGTGTCCACGATGGCCTCCGAGGTCTGCGAGTTGACGAAGGTGACCACGGCCAGCGCACGCGGCGTCATCAGGGCGTCCAGGGGTTTCAGCTGCCGATAGGCCGTGTCGAGGGGCAAGGGGAAGAGTTCGGTCGTGTTCTGGCCGTCCGGGCGAGGGTTCTCCATCAGGACGCGGATCTGGTTGGTGTCGACCGTCGGCCGCACCGAGAGGACGTTGCGATCGTACAGCGAGTCCGGCAAGGTGAAGCAACGCGGGGGCTTGCCGACGTAGGTGACCACGAGCTTGGGGCGGTCGGGATCGGTGCAGCCCGCATAGGGCTTGGGCCGGAGCTGTTTGGGCACGTCGCGGTTGGAGCAGCGGCCCGCGCTTTGCATGACGGCTGGGGTCAGGCCCGTGTTCAGGTAATGGGTGCCGCGGAACACGCGTTCCGACGAGGCGGTGGGCGTCGTGTGGGGCTGGCCCACGATGGCCGTGTCGCCCGAGGGATAACCGCCGGGCGTGTGAGGATCCATGACCCACTCGGCGTAGTTGCCCGCCATGTCGAACACGCCGTCGTAGCTGAGGCAGGTGGGATCGCGCAGGTTGATGTCGCCCGCCATGGCCGAATCGTTGGTGCCGATATTGCACGCGTACCGCACGTTCTGCGGGTTGCGGGCTTCCGACTGGATGCCGTAGGTGAGCGGGGCGGCCTCGGTGCCCTCGCAGGCGCGTTCCCATTCGGCTTCGGTGCACAAACGGTGCCCGGCGGCCGCGCAAACGTCGCGGGCCTGCTCCCAGGTCACCTTGGTCTGGAAGGCGCCGCTCGTCCACCCGGCGCGATGCTCGAACGTCTCGATGCAATAGGCGCCGATGCCGCGGATTCCCGGAGTTCCCGGACTCTCGTCTCCTCCGAGGTTGCTTCCCAGTACGAACCGCCCCGCCGGGATCGGCATAAAGCCCGGGGGGCAGGTGGCGCCCGCGTCGGGGCCGGTGAAGGAGGCCGGCAAGGTGCTCGTGTCGAGAGAGCCGATTTCCGAGGCATGTCCCGAGGAATCGATCGCCTGCACCGTGAGGCGATACTGCGCGCCGGGCGGCAGGTAGCGCACGGTGTCGGTGAAGCTTTCGAAGCCGCGCTGGCTCGCGGGGATCTTGAACACGCTGTCCACGGCCGGCGCGCCGCCCGCGGTTCCTCCGCGGCGGCGCGACAGGCGGTATTCCAGGATGTTGGCGTTGGGCGATGCCGCCGGGGCCAGGACGCCGCCGGTCTCCACCCGGTCGCGGCTGGCCGTGAAGGTGTAGGCCAGGCTGTTGCGGGTCACGCTGCCCTCGACGATGCCCAGCACCGGGGTGGTGGGCTGGGTCGTGTCGGTGAGCAGGATGCGCGTGGGCACGCCGCTGTCGGTGGCGTTGCCCTCGAGGTCGACGGCCCAAAGGCTTATGTCGACCGTATCCTGCGGGGCTATGTTGCCGAGCGTCACCCGGAGGCTGTCGCGTGCGTCCTCGAGGACCTGGCTGAAGGCCCGCTGCGAGTCCGGCAGCCAGAAGCGCACGCCGGGGGCGCCCCGCGTGGTGCGAAAGGAATCGGCGCGCGCCTCGCCGGTGCGGTTGACGCCGCCCGCGCTGTAAAGCGCCAGCACGGGGCGGAACGGGACCAGGGCCTTGACCGCCCCGCCGCGCACCACGCGCAGCACATAGCCCCGGATAAGGCCCGAATCGGCCTCGGGATCGAAGAAGCTGGTCGGGTCGCCGGGGCGGCTCCACGAGACCTCCACGGAGCGCGCCTTGGGCTTGTAGGCGGGCTGCAGCGGGTAGGGGGAGAAACGGTCGGTAGTGATCACCCAGGTATAGCGCGGTTCGCCGTTCAACCGGGCGTCCGCGTAGATGGTGGCGATGGCGAACATCAATTTGCCCAGCGAATCGAGGCGGCCGGTGGTGTCGAGCTTCACGATCCGGGCGGCGTTGCGATTGAAAATCTGTTCCGAGCCTCCGGAGGAGGTCAGGATAAAGAGGATGCTGTCCGAGGCCGGGGGGCGCCCCTCCATCCGGAAGGTGGCCAACGCGGGGTCCTTGCGGACCTCGCTCCAGGCCAGGCCGTCTCTGTTGGGAGGCGTCGTGTCGACGTAGATGCGGTACTCGGTGAACCCCACGGTATCCTCGGGGCGATCCCAGCGCAGGCGGTACTTGCGGGTGCTCCGGCATTCCTCGAGGGTTGCGAAGGTCAAGCCGGGGCCGACGCTGGTTTGGCAAAAGGGATGGTCCTCGGTCGCGGGATCGATGCTGAAGCTCACCGGGGAGCGCAAGTGGTTAAAGCTGTCGCGGCGGCCGTCGGTGGGGCAGCCCGCCAGGAGCAGCGCCGAAAGGCAAACGGGAAAAAGGAGCAGCCGGGACAACGTCATGGATTCATCCTGAAAAACTTTGAGTCGCGCACAAGCAGGATACCAAAGAAAAGCGCCGGAATCCATGGGATCCCGGCGCCTGAAAATTAACCGTAAACGCGTTTAGGCGGCCGCGGTGACCGGCGAAACCTCGACGCGCTGCTTGGGCCTGCCCCGTCCCACGAAGGACACGACGCCGTCGGTCAGGGCGAACAGGGTGTGGTCGCGGCCGATGCCGACGTTCGCGCCGGCGTGCCAGTGCGTGCCGCGCTGGCGCACGATGATGTTGCCCGCGATCACGGCCTCGCCGCCGAACTTCTTGATGCCCAGGTATTTCGGGTTGGAGTCGCGGCCGTTACTGGTCGATCCGCCGCCTTTTTTGTGTGCCATTGTGGATTAACCTTTCGCCTGCTGCGCCGCGATTTTTTCAGCGCGGGTGGGTTTCTTGATCTGAAGCTTGGCCTTCTCAAGGGCGGCCGCGCGCGTGCGCGCCTGCTTGATCACGATGTCCTCGGCCTTGACGGAAGAACCGCCGCCGGTGATCTCGGTCACGATCACTTCGGTGAAGTGCTGGCGGTGACCCTGGGTCTTGCGATAGCGCTTGCGGCGCTTCTTCTTGAAGACCTTGATCTTTTCGCCGCGGTCGTGCTGAAGAACTTCGAGTTTGACGAGGGCGCCGTCCACCTTGGGCGTTCCCACCAAAACCGTGGAACCGGTGGAAACGAGCAGAACGTCCGAAACAGTCAAAACCTCGCCGACGGGGGCGTTGATTTTGGACAGTTTAACCCGTTCGCCGGGGGTGACTTTATGCTGAAAGCCACCGGAGACAATCACGGAATACATGGAAATACCTTGGTTGAAGAGCCGGTCAAATCTACCAATCGGGGGCCGGAATTTAAAGGGATCTTGCGATTTCAGTAAATTCCGGTTTCCGAAACGTCCCGATAGGTGGGCTGCTGGTATTTTACGGGGTACTTGGCCGCCAGTTTCTTCAAAAATCCGCGCATTTCGGCCCCCAATTGCATGTTTCTCTGCGCCATCAGGTTTTGCAGGCTTTGCAGGCGATAGCTGTCGAATTTCCCGTCGTATTTCTCGATCAGCAGGACCAAATGATAGCCCAGGGGGGTCTTGAAAACCGGGGAAAGCTGGCCCACCCGCAGGTTCAGGACCTGTTTCTTGAATTCCGCGTGGAAATCATCCGGGTGAAAACGTTGCAAATCCCCGCCGATCTGGGATTCGGGGCCTTCGCCGTTGCGGGCCGCCTCGGACATGAACTGGCGCAGCAGCATGGGGATGTCCCCCGTGTCCTTGATGAGCTCGCGGCGCAGGGATTCGAGTTTGCGCTTTTTGTCCGCGGCCTCCTCGGCGGGAACCTTCGCGTCCGCCAGCAGCAGGATTTGGACCGCGCGCAGCGAGTCGTTGACCGGGAACTCCTTGCGGTTCTTTTCCCAGAAGGCGTGCAAATCCGCCTCGGTCGGCATCGCGGGCTGCCGGACGTTCGCGGCCAGGACCTGGTCGGCGCGGATCTGGCGCGCGATCTTCGCGCGCACCGCCGCCTCGGATTCGCCGCTCTGGCGCATTGCCTTTTGGTAGGTGGCGGCGTCGGGGAACTGGCTCTTCAGCACGCGCAGGGCCGAGTCGACCTGCGGGGGCGCGGCCTTGATGCCCTGGGCCTTGGCCTCCAGCTCCAGCAGTTCTTGTCCGATGAGGTTGGTGGCGACCATGCGCTTCATCTGCGCGACCTGCTGCGGGGGCACTTCCGACAGGTCGGCGCCGCGCGACCGCGCCATCAAAAGGACCAAGGTGTCGATCTTGCCTTTGGTGATCTTCACGGATCCCACGGTCACGGCGGTGCCGCCGGCCTTGGCCGGCGCCGAGGCGGTGGATTTGGCCGCGGTCTTGGGAGCGGTCTTGGGAGCGGGCTTGAGCTGGGCCTGCGCGCCGGGAACCGCCAAAAGCAGCAGGAAGGCGGAGAGCAGGGCGGGGAGGCGAAGGGGGAAGGTCATGGAAATTCCGGGACGATGTTGAGGGGATAATGTAAGAAGCCGGGGCGGTGGGCGGTAGGCGGTAGGCGGTGGGGCGGTAGTGCCGAGGGTAATTGGGGTTTCGGCGTTCTACCGCCGCCTGCCGCCTGCCCGCCTGTTAAAACAACGCGTAAAACGACCGCCGCAGGTCCAGCAGGCGCACCCGGGCCGCGAAGGACACGTTCAGGACGCCCTCGGGAAACCCGTTGGTGTGGTCCTCCCCGTCGATTTGCAGGGGCGTGCCGTGGGGCAGGCGCAGCTCCAGGCGGCGCGCGAGGTGCCGGGGCTGGGAGCGGCGCATCCAGCGGGCCAGGCCCGGCAGCAGGCGCGACCCGATGGTGATCAGGAAATACTTCCACAGGGCGTCGTACACCGCGACCTCGAGGACGCCGTCGTCGAAGCGGTTGCCCGGGAACGGGTGCGCGCCGGCGGCGTAGGAGTTGATGTTCGCCGCGAGCAGGACGCGTTTTCCCTCGAGGGGAATTTCGATCCAGCCCGCGTCGGTTTCCACGCGCGCGTGCGCGCCCGCGGGAAAGCGGTAGCGCAGGCGCGAGAGGGTGGCGCGCAGATAGTACAGCTTGTTGCCCAGGGCGCCGCCGAACAGCTTGCCGCGCTTGCGGGCGCGGTCGAAGGCGCGCAGCACGCCGGCGTCGAGGCCGGTGCTGAGGTACGAGACCAAGGTGGCCTTTCCCTCGCCGGCGTCCCACAAGTCGAAGGGAAGGCTGGGCGCCTTCAACAGGCGCTTGAGGCAGGCGACGAGGCCCTTGGCGTTGTAGACGCGGTATACCCCGAGGGCCCGGCCCAGGTCGTTGCCGGTGCCGAGCGGGATCAGGCCGATGGCGGTGTTCGGGCGCAGGCGGCGCACCCGGTCCAGCACGATTCCCAAGGTGCCGTCGCCGCCCACGGCGATGAGCCGCCGCGAGGCGCGGATGAGCGCGTCGGTCTGCTCTTCGAGCCGCGAGGCGTCGGTCATCTCCGCCGTCCAGGCGTCGCGCTTCATGCCGAAGCTGTCGAGGATTTCCTCGAGGCGCGCGAACACTTCCCGGCCCACGCCGCCGCCGGACACCGGGTTGATCAGAAAGGCCAGTTTGAACATGGCGGCGGCCCGGCTTTAATGGAAGTAACGGAAGAGGCGCACCAGCGCGAAGTCCTTGACGCGGCTGAACCATTCGCGCGCGGTCGCGCCCGAGGGATGGGCCGCGTTCGTCTCCACCCGCAGGCCGTAGCCCGTCATGCCCAGGCGGCGGGCGATGTAGAGCGCGCGCGGGAGGTGATAGCCCTGGCTGACCAGCGCCACGCGCCGCAGCCCCAGTTTTTTCTGGGCGTTCAACAAGGTGAGGAAGGTGCTGCGCCCCTCCTCGTCGAGGATCACGTTCTTCGCGGGGAACCCGCGCTTCACGGCGTAGTCGCGCATGGCCTTGGTTTCGCTGTAGCCCTGCGGCACCGTGTGGCCCGACAGGACCATCTTGATGCCGGGCCGCCGCGCGGCCAGCGCCAGCGCGGCTTCCATCCGCTGCTTCAGGACGGGGGAGAGCTTTCCGGAGCGGTACACGCTCGCCCCCGGCACGACCACGGCGTCGACCATCGGCACCTTCGCCGGATCCGTGAACGTCTCGCGCGCCGCCTTGACTTCCATGTACGTGCTGATCAGCCACCCCAGGCCGAAGAACAGGACGACGAGAAAGACGAGGTTTATGGCGAGGGTTTTCATACGCCGCCCCGGAGGCTTTCCAGGTAGGTGTTCTTGACCCCGATGTACTTGCGCGCGAGCGCCGCGATGCCGCCCTTCTCCTCGTCCGTGAGGGGCCGCACGAGCTTCGCCGGGCTTCCCACGATGAGGGAGCCCGGCGGAAAGGACTTGCCCTTCGGGATCAGGCTGCCGGCCCCGATAATGCTGTCGGATCCGATCGTCACGTTGTCCATGAGAATGCTGCCCATGCCCACCAGCACGCGGTCGCCCACGTTGCAGGCGTGCAGGATGCAGCGGTGACCGACGCTGACGTCCTCGCCGATCAGGGTGGGAACGTCGCTGGACAGGTGCACGGTGGTGTGGTCCTGGAGATTGCTGCGCGCGCCGAGGCGAATGTCGTTGATGTCGGCGCGCAGCACGCACTGGAAGAAAACCGAGGCATCCTCGCCGATTTCCACGCCGCCGATCAAGGTGGCGTCGGGGGCGATGAAGGCGCCGCGCCCCAGCGTGGGAGAGCGGCCTTTATAGGGAAGAAGCATGCGTTTCCCCCGGGGTTGTAAGCGTCCCGCGACTTATCCGAGAACGTGCGAGGCGGGCGTGTATTCCGTCAGTTCTTCGGCCTTGAACCAGTAGGCGAGCTCGCGGGCGGCGCTTTCGGCGGAGTCCGACGAGTGGACGACGTTCTCGCCCGTGTTGGGGGCGTAGTCGAAGCGGATGGTGCCGGGCAGCGCGTTGGCGGGATTGGTGGCCCCGTTCATGTGGCGCACGGCCTCCACGGCCTTTTCGCCGCGCAGGGCCAGCAGGACGACCGGGCCCGAGGTCATGAAGTCGACCAGCTCCCCGAAGAAACCGCGGTCCTTGTGCTCGGCATAAAAGCCCTCGGTCTCGGCGCGCGTGATGTTGCGGAGCGAGATGGCGGCGACGGACAAGCGCGACTTTTCGAAGCGGGAAATGATTTCCCCGATGATGCCGCCCTTGACGCCGTTGGGTTTGATGATGACGAAGGTGGTCTGAAGGCTTGTGGTCATGGTTCCGCCGTAAATTCCGAAAAAAATGGGATCAAAAAGATAACTAAAAGCGGGCCGAAATTCGCTATATTAAGCCTCCTCGCGGACATAGCTCAGTTGGTAGAGCTTCTGCTTCCCATGCAGATGGTCGTCGGTTCGAGTCCGATTGTCCGCTCCAATTTTCCAAAAACAAGTGATAACCGGGCGCTGTTGTAACACGGCGGACGGGATGCGGGCGCTTCCCGGGGCGAACGAAAACCCCCGTAAACGAAAAAGGCCGGTCCCCTGGGGAACCGGCCTTTTTCGTGAGGACCGCGGAAGAATCGCCTACCGGGTTTCCTTGCTCTGGGTTTGCTCCGGCTCCGCGGGCTCGTCCTCGAGCACCGGCATCAGCTTGCCGCCGCTGCGGATGTTGCGGACCATCCAGTCGGCGTCGTCCGTGAGGTCGCTCTTGGGGTACTTGGCGATCATGGCCTCGAAGGCCCGCACGGCGGCGGAATCGTTCTTCAGGTGCTCCGAGTAAATGAACCCCACCATGAACATCGCCTTGTAATCGTTCGGGCTCTTGGGGTACAAGTAGCTGACCCGGCGGTACTCGGACATCGCCTGGGGATAGCGCTCCTGCTCGATGTAGATCTGCGCGATGCCGAAGCTGACCGAATCCTGCAGGCCGGCGTTCGCGGGGAACTTCACGCGCAGCTTCTCGTACAGGGCGAGGGCCTGATCCAGCTTGCGGTCGTAGTGCAGGTCCTGGGCCTTCTTGTAGGCCGCGGCCGGTTCGAGCGGCGGCTCGTTCAGGGTCGGATCCTCGATCTTCACCTTGAAGCGGGCCTTCAGCTTCGCCAGGACGCGCTCGTCGAGACGGGCGTAGGCCGTGGGGAGCAGGCCCTGGAAGACGCTGTTCCGCGCTTCGGCGAGCGAGAGCCGCACCGTGTCGCGCATGTAGCGGTCCGGGTTCGTGTGGTATTCCAGGTTGAAGTCCTGCGGGGTGAGCTGCAGGTACGCCGCGATGTTGCGCGCGTGCGGCTTCCAGTCGGCCTTTTCATCCTGGGTGAACAGCGGGCGCTGCGCCTTGAAGGTCTTCGCCAGCAGCGCCGGGTCCTCTTCCCAGGTCTTGCTCAGGATAGAGTCCTGGTAGACCTTGCCCCAATACGAGTCCTCGTTCTGCAGGCGGAGGGCGCGCAGCTTCCTTTCCTTGTCCAGGCCGAGGCTCAGCGCCTCGTCCGCGACGATGCGCCAGATGAGGAGATAGTCCACCAGCTGCTCGCGCGAGTAGCGCTCCTGCATTTGGGGCGGGATTTCCTCGCGGAGGAAAAGCACGTCCTCCTCGCGGATCACGAGGCCCGACGCCCCGATTACGGCCAGGCTGTCCCGGGCGTTCACGGACTCGATGCGGTTGGCCTTCAGGTCTTCCTGAACCAGGGCCCTCACGCGATCGAAGGGTTTCAGGCGGCGTTCGCCCTTCTTCACCAGCCAGAAGGCGTGCCAAGTCTGGTTGGAGGGGTTCTGGACCAGCGTTTCCACCTTGCCGGGCTGCGATTCGTCGAGGGTCGCGAAAAGCGCGGGCATCGTGCCGATGCCGTAGGGCAGGCTGAAGTCGCGCTTGACGTCCCCGAGATAGCCCTGCTGGGGCTTGGTGAGCTTGTTTTCGCTGATCTTCGAGGCCAGCGCCTTGAACTGCTCCAAATCCCGGACCTTCCCGAATTCGGCCTTCAGCCGGGCTTCGCCGGAGGCCTCGATGTGGTACAGCTCGAAGGTTTCGGGGCTTTCGTAGGCGTCCTTGTGCTGCTCGTAGTAGGCGCGCAGGTCCTTTTCGGTGAAGCCCTTGTCCAGCGAAACCAGGCGGGCCTTGTGCTTCGCCTTGAGGGAGGCCACGGCCTCTTGTCCCAGGCGGCCCCGGTAGTCGCGCAGGTAGTCGGCCGCGATCTGGGAGCGGACCTCGCTCAGCGGCGGGGTGTATTCCGCTTCATAGCGAAGCGGGGTCACGATGAGGAATTTGCCATCCTTCGCGATGGGCGCCGAATATTGGCCCGGCTTAAGCCGGTTCGGCCCGAAGAACAGGCTGTCCGAAACGACCTGGGAACCGATGTCGTACTGCAGTCCCGACACGGTCAGCGAGCCGGCGTTGCCCTGATTGCTCTTGGAGGCGTGCTGGGAGTATTTGGCGGCGGCGGCTCCGAAGGACATGCCCTTCTTGAGGGCCTTCAGCGCGGCGTCGGCTTCCTTGCGGGAGGATACCTGGATCAGGCCCACGTCGACGTTGGCGCGGCGTACGAAGTTCCGGTTGTTGGCGCGGTAGATCGAGTCGAAATTGGCGGACTTGAGGATCAGCGTGTCGATGATCCGGGCGCGCGCCAGCGTCAAAGGCAGGGTTTTCCCCGAATCGCCCTTGAATTGGGAGGGATTGGCCTCGTAGTAGGCCTCGATCTGGGCCAAGGTCAGGCCGGCGTTCCCGTTCAGGAAGGTCTCGAAATAGTATTGCGTGATCACGCGCTGGTCAATCAATGCCAGGCGCCTCTGCAGCGGCTTCGACTTTCCGTGGGCCGAGGTCTGGCCTGCCAGCGCGTAAAGACGATTGCGCAGGATGTTTTCGAATTCGCGACGGCGCAGTTCGGGGTCCCGGAGGACCTCCTCGCGCCGGGCCTCGTCCAAAGTGCTCAGCCGAAGGTCGAGATCGCCCTCCGTGAACTTGTCTCCGTCGATGCGCGCCAGGGTGTGGCCTTTTTCGCCGCTGCTACCGCACGCCGCGATGGCCGCGAGCACCGGAATCATGATCAAACTTTTTCTCATTGAGCTGTCCCTTGTCCTTAAACAAAAAGGCCGTTTTGGCCGCGAAGGTCAATTAAATTAGCATTAATCGAAATTTCCCGCCCTTGGGAAATCCTATTTTTCGAACCCCGCCCGGGGGCGGGGGCGGGCCCTGTATTTTGAAGATCCGGACTAGGCTATTTCATTCCTTCTGGCTGGGCCTTCTCCTGCTCATCCTGGCCGTGCCCGTTGCCGTTTTCATGGCCGTGCGGTGGGCGGAAGGTTCGCTGCGCGGCGAGCGCCGTTTCGGCGAGATGCGCGTCCGCGTTTACGGCGCGGACGTTTCGCCTTTGCTGGCGGTGACCGCCGATTCCATGACCGTGCTCTCCCCGGTTTTCCGCCTGCACCTCGTCCGGCCCTCTGCGCGCCTGATCGACTGGTTCAGCCTGCGCCCCTCGAGCTCCGCCCTGTACATTCAGGTCGATTCGGCCGCCCTGAGGCTGTCGGATCCGCGCGACCGCGCGGAGACTCCGCTCGTCTTTCCCGCCGGCCTGCGCTTTCCGGTCAGCGCCGGCCTGGAGTGGCGGGTGCTCAGCGTGCGAACCGTCCGGGGCGAACGCATCGAGGCGTCGGCCGGCTCGGTGCGAAGCCGCGGCCGCCTGGGCCTGCAGGGGGAATTCCGGCTCGACCCGTACCCGGGCCGCGCCGCGCCGCAAGCGCGGGTGAAGTTTCGCGCGCGCTGGCGCGGGCCCGTCCTGCGCTACGAGGTCGAGGCGCTGCGCGCGAAAAGCGACCGTGTCTTCGTGTCCGGGGTGCGCGACAAGCGCGACCTGCGGCGCGGCGCGGACTCCCTGGAGGCATTCTCGCGGCGCCCCGGGGACTGGCTGCCTCCCGGATCTTCCCCCGGCGCCGCCCGGGGCCTCGCGGCGGTTTCGGAGGTCCGGGCGCGGGGCACGGCCGACTGGAGCACCCGTAACATAGAGGTTACTGGGGGCGCGCGCACCGCCGCCCTCGCGCCGTTGCGGTCCTGCGTCTGGAGGTTCGAGGCGCGCGCCACCCCGCGCGGCGGCGCGCTGGCCCTGGCGGGATCCGGCCAAGGCCAGGCCTTCCGCGCGCGCGCCGGGTGGTCGCATCCCGCGTCCTGGCCGCCGCCCGGAAACCCGCGGCGCTGGCGCGGCGAATTTTCCGCGGAGTCGCGGGGCGGGGAATGGGCGATCGGCCATTGGAAGCTGCCGCTGGACTTCGAAGTGACCTCCGGAAGGCTCGACACCGGCCTGAATGTATTTGGACACATCGTGACCCGAGATAAATCCGAGATCGACCTGGCCTGGAGCGGGGACCAGCCGGGAAGGCTGGAGTTCTCGGGGCCGGTTTCGCCGCGCGAGGCCTGGGCCGTGGCCTGGACCGACACCAACGTGTCCTTTCAGGACGCGCGGCTGGAGGGAGAATGGGAAGGCGGGCGCGTGACGGGAGTCACGCATTTCCGCGGCGTGCGCGCCTACGGCGCGGTGGCCGACAGCATAGAGGCCGGGCACGAGGTGACGGCGTCGGCCTACACCCTGCGGTCGGCCCGGATCTACAAGGACGGGGAGGTCTTCACGGGAACCGGGCAAGTGCGCTGGCGCGCGCCTTCGGGGGCGCACGCGGTTTCGCTGCGCTTCGAGGCGCGGCATCCCGAGTACGGCTACGGGGTCTTCGGGATGCCGCGGCCGGGCCTGGTGGAGGCCACCGCCGACAACCTGCGCGTGGCCATGTTCCCCTACCAGCCCTTCGCGCGTTTCTCCGCCTTTAACCCCTGGCTGGACGGCCGGTTCCGCTGGGACCTGCGGGACGGGACCGGCGAGGCCGACCTCAGCGCCTCGTATTCCAGCGCCGGCAATATGCTGCAGGCCCGCCTGCGGGCCGGCTGGGACAAGGACTCGCTGCGGGCGACCTCCGCGGAGATGACGACCGGCCCTTCGCGGGTCGTGGGCGACGGCGTCCTGCCGCTCCACGGGAAGTCGCTGCGCGGCGCCTACGGGCTGCAGACCCTCATGGGCGGGACGTGGCGACTGGGGGCCGACTCCTTGCGCATCGGCGACGTATACGCGCTGGTGGGCCGCTCCGCGCGCGTGATGGACGGCTATGTGAACGGCCGGCTGGAATATTCGCCGGCGGGAGGACTGGCGGGGGAATTGAAGACCGGGCCGCTGAGGATCCCCGCCCTGCGGGAGTGGGCCGAGGTCGGGGGGATTTCGCTGCGGGGAATGGGCGATTCGCTGCGCGTGACGGCGGTCACGACCTCCAAGCAGCATGCCCTGCTAGGCGACTCGATGACCGCGGTGTTTTCCGGCCTCGATTCCCGCGCCCCGCGCTTTTGGTTCCAGGCCCTGTCGGCGAACGGATTCCGCCTGAAGCTCGAGGGAAGCGTCCCCGAATGGAAACTCCTGGAGGGAACCCTCAGCGCGAAGGGAAGCATTCCGCTCTCCAACCAGGCGGAGGCGCCGGCCCTGAACGACGCGGTTCTCGAGGGGGATTTCTCCGCTCCGCTCGACCGCGGGTTCCTCCACGAACTGCGCTTCGACGCGCGGCGCTTCCGGGTCGCGTATGCGATCGCGGGGGACTCGCAGACTTTGGCGGGAACGCCGGTCTATGCCGACGGGGCGCTGATCATCCCCGACCTCACGATCCGCGACGCGCGGGGCGGCGGGGTGGGCGGAACCTTCACCGCCACGGCCGTCCCGCTCGCGGCGCGCCTCGAATTCACGGGCGCGCGCGTCGGCATCGCGCTCGCCGAGGGGCACCGCTTCACGGCGGAGGACGTGGCGGGCCGCGCCGAGTGGGCCGCGGGCAAGGAACTGACCGCCTCCCTTAACGCGCGGAGCGGGTCCTTCTCGATGCCGCCCACGCCGTACCGGGTGCAAGGAAGCTATGACGCCCTGCGCGTGGCGGTCACGCTGCCGCCGCCGGGGCCCACGCCCCCTCCCTCGCGGATTTTCGCGCGCGCCTCCGTGCACGATTTTTTCTTTCAGCGCAAGATCAAGTTCGGCTTCAAGGAGGTCTGGGGGCTTTTCTCCTCGCTCGGCCGCCCGCGCCCCGTCGCGGGCACCGGCAAGCGTTCGCGCTCCTGGGACCTCGACGTGGGGATCGAGGCCAAGGGGCCGCGCAACCGCATCGACACCGACGTGCTGCGCATGACCTTCATCGGCGAGATGACGCTGCAGGGCGTTCCCCCGTACACGCTCGTGAACGGCCGCGTTACCGGCCTGCAGGGCGAGGTGGGCCAGGTGCAGCAGGCCTACACGATCCGGGATCTCGAGGTGAAATGGGACAACGCCACGCTGCAGGACGGCCTGCTGCTGGCCGAGGGGGAAAAGAAGCTGCGCGCCGACTGCCGGCCCGACACGCGCTCGACCTGCATGATGTACATCAAGCTGGACGGACGGCTCCAGGACGTGAATTTTACCTACGACACCGACTGCGGGCAGACGACCGGGGAACCGGTGGCTCCCGCCGTGCTGTTGCGCTCCATGACGCAGGGCTGCTACGCCGCCGAACTGCAGTCGGGCGAGACGGGTTACGGCAACGCCGCGGTGGGCATCGTGGAGCCGGTGATCAACAACCAGTTGACCCAGGGTGTCGCGCAGCGCACGGGCGGGTTCATCAAGTCCACCCAGGTGAGCGGGCTCGGCGCCCTGATGGGCAGCGACAGCAGCGGCTTCGAGGCCCTCGCCATCGAGGTAGAAAGCAAGGAGGTCCTGCGCACCGGCTTCAAGGCGCGCATCGGGTACCGTCCCGAAACCAAGCAATCGGATCCGACCGAATACCGCGTGGCCGCGGAGTACCGCCCGCCCCTGGAGAGATGGGCCGCCGACAGCGCCTGGCGGACCCGCCTCAAGGACCGTTTCACGGTGGAGGCGGCGGTGGAAACGCGGCCCGAGACCCGTGATTTCGAGGAAGACCGCCAGGTGCGCCAGCGCGCGGGCCTGCGCTACCGGTACCGCTTCTGGGGCCTGTGGTGACCCCGCGTCCGGCGGCCTTCTGGCGGGCGTTCACAGCCCTCTTTTGCCTCCTGGGAATCGCCGCGGCCGCGGAGGCCCCGCCGATCCAGGTGCGCGGGCACAAGGCCTTCAACGCGCGCCGCGTCGCCGATCTGGTGCCCCTGCCCGACCCCGTTCCGGAATGGGACCGCGAAGAGTGGGGCGCGTGGGCCGAGGACGCCGCCCTGCTGATCCGTGAGGGCTATCGCGAGCAGGGATACTTCGACGCCGAGGATTCGGTCGTCCCCGTGTTCGCCGACTCGGGGCGGGCGGCCCGCGAGTACGCCCCGCCCGTGCGCATCGAGGTGCGGGTCTCCGAGGGGGTCCGCTACCGCTTCGGCACCGTGCGCGCCGATCTTCCCCCCGCGCCGTTTCCGCGCTTCGACACGACCGTGCTGGCCTCGCGGCCGGGACGCGTGTTCAACAAGAGCTACTTGTTCCGCGACCGCCGCGAGATCCTGAAGTTCTGCGGCAACGCCGGCTTCCTCAAGGCCACCGCCGCCGAATCGCTGTTCTACGATTTCGACCGCAAGGCGGTCGACGTCGTCTTCAAGGTAAAGCCCGGCCCCGCGCTGGTATTCGACACGCTGATGCTGCGCATCGTGCGCGAGGGCGACACCACGGGGCTGTCCGGCAAGACGCGGCCTTCGGTGCTGCGCGGGCTCTTTCCCACCGGGCGCGGGGACACGCTTTCGCTCCGTGACATCAACACCTTCGAGCGCAAGCTTCGGTCGACGCGCGCGTTCAACTTCGTGAGGCTGCGCGACAGCGCGGGCCCGGCGGCCGGAGCGAACAGCGCCGTCCTGCTTTACGCGGAGGAGAAGGTGCCCGGCGAGATGGAAATCGCGGGGTACTGGGAAACGCAGTACGGCTTCGGCACCGACCTCGCCTGGTCGCATGCCAACTTCGCCGGGCGCCTGCAGGAGGCGCGCCTGGGACTCACGCTGGCGCAGCGCAAGCAGTCGGTGCTGGCGGGATATTCGGCCCCGCTGCTGTTCGGCACCTCGGTGCGCTTCGACAACGACGTGATCGCGAACTGGTACCAGGACAGTCGCCTGCAGCGAAGCGCCGGTTGGTTCGAGGGCGACTTCGACGTCTCCAACCAAAGCCGGGTCTCGCGCCCCCTCGCGCCCTGGGCGCGGGTCGTGAGCGCCGCCGAGCTTTACGCCAAAAGCGAGAAGCTCACCGACACCACGAGGCGCGCGCGCGACTTCAACCTGAATTTTTTGAACTCGGTGTACCTCCAGAATCTCGACAACCCCATCAACCCGTCGATGGGCGAAAGGCTGGCGTTCACCTGGGGCAACGGCGGCCCCCTGTACGACAACGGGGAAGTGGCGCTCTTTCAGGCCACGCGCCACAACTGGCTCGAAGTGGAAACGGCGGCCTACCTCCCGGTCGGGCGCTGGCTGGTGGTGGCCATGCGCCTCGACGGCGGGCGTTTTTACGGGCAGGGCGGCATCAACTCCGGCCGCTTCTACCTGGGCGGGCCGCGCAGCGTGCGCAGCCGCGACTGGCGCAGCGTCTGTCCCCGCAAGCTCGGCGACAAGTGTCTCGAGGAAGGCGTCGAGCCCGCCTACGTGCTCGGTTCGGCGGAGCTCCGCCTGCAGCCCTTCTTCAAGGCCACCTCCGGCTTCATGGGCCATCTCGCGGGCGTGCAAATCGTGCCCTTCGCCGATTACGGCAACGTGTGGGAGGTGGGCAAGTCCGTGACGGAAGCCGGACGCGGCCGCGCGGTCGGGCTGGGCGCGCGCTACGGCTTTTTGACCCTGTTCAACGTGCGCGTGGACTATGCCCGGGACCCCGAGGATCCGGGACGCAGCCGCTGGATCCTGGATTTGGCGCAGGCTTTTTAGCTTACAGCGGACAGCCGGGAAGCGCCTGGGCCCCTGCGGAACGTGAGGCCCGAGGCGCCCCCAACAAAAAAAAGACGACCCCCCCGATGGAGCCGTCTTTTTTGTCCTGCTGTAAGCTGTCCGCTAACAGCTACCAGCTAAAGTTGGAGGCGACAAGCGGATTCGAACCGCTGAATAAAGCTTTTGCAGAGCTCTCCCTTACCACTTGGGTATGTCGCCGCTGCCAGTGAATGGTAGCAAAACGGCTGGATGGCTCAAGCGTTATTCCTGCTTAAATCCCGCGGATGAAGTCGTTGACGTCCTTGGTGAGGGCCAGGTCGATCTTGAGGTTGGTGATGTCGTCCTGGGCGAAGGGTTTCTCGCGCACGGGCGCGCCGGCCTGGTGCGCGGGGTACGGATCCGGCTGCCGCACCACGGCGGTATGCGGACCGGTCTCGCGCGAGCCGGAGCCCTTGAGCAGGCCCTGCACGGTGGTCATGTGCAGGCTTCCCTGGATCTTCTTCATTTCGCTTTCGTCGATGACGAAGGTCTTGCCGTAGTAGTACATCATCGCGGTGGCGCAAGCGGGACAGTTCAGCACGACCATGTGGGCTTCAGATTCCAACACCAGTTCGCTGGTTTCCTTGCAGTGCGGGCACTTGATCTGAATAGGCTTCACGGCTCTCCTCCACGCGGGTGAATCCCTGTCTCAATTCTATTACGGGCCGGGGCCCGTGTCAAGAAACATTTTCGCGGCACTCCAAAAGTACAAAAGCCACCGCGGTGTCGCTAGTGTGCGAAATTGAGACATGACAATGGGTTGCGCGCAATGCGCGCATGCGGGAGCTCGCCTTGCCCGAAAAGGAAATTTGCGGCGCGCCGTGCGAATCGGGCAGAATCTCGATGTGCCGCCATGAAATTCCCTGCGCGAGGCCGGTGCCGAAGGCCTTCAAAACGGCTTCCTTGGCGGCGAAGCGCCCTGCGATGCGCTCGGTGGGGTCGGCGTGGCGCGCGCAATAGGCGCGCTCGGCCTCGGTCAAAACGCGCGCGACGGCGGCGGGACGCAACTTTCTTATCCTTTCCGTCTTTACGATGTCCGTGCCGATTCCGACGATCATGCCCCCAAAGTTAGCGTATTTGGCTTCGGCCGAAGGCGCGGCCTTGCTGCGTCAAGTCACGACGGATCCGCGCGAGGATCTGGCCCTGGCGGGCTCTTCGTGGCTGCGCGCGCTGGAGCCCTGGAAACGGGCCGCGCTGCTCGAGCAGCGGGCCCTGCGCCTCAAGGCCCTGCGCAAGCAACCGCGCGCGGCGGAGATGCTTTTCACCGCCCTGGGACAGCAGCAGATGACCGCCGAGGCGGTCGCGCTCTACAAGGCGGGCCGCCTTCCGGCGGGCGTGCGCGCGGTGGCGGACCTGTGCTGCGGCCTCGGGGGCGACTCGATGCGCCTGCCACCGGAGGTTTTGGTGCTGGGCGTGGACCTCCACGAAGAGACCCTGCGCGCGTGGCGCCATAACACGGGCCTGTACCGGTCCTCCGGGACCTGGGCGGTGCGCGCCGACGTGACGCGCCTGGAGACGAGGCCGGGAACGGTGGACGGAATTTTCATGGACCCGGCCCGCAGGACTTTGGCGGAGTCTTACGGAGAGCGGGATTTCGACGCGGAACCGGAACCGGGCTGGGATTCCCTGGCCGCGATCACGCGCCGGTTCGGGAATGCGGCGCTCAAGCTGGGGCCCGGAACGCGCCTGCCGGATCTTTTCGGGGACGCGCACCTTGATTATGAATGCGAGTATATCGGCCTGCGCGATGAATGCCTGGAATTGACCGTGCGCACGGGCGCGTTCGGGAAGCCCGGATGGGTGCGCGCCGCGGAGCTGTATCCGGTCGGACCGCAGGGCTTTGCCGCCGCGGTGGTCGAAGCCCCGGCGGCCGATCTGGACGCGACCTTCGGCAACGTTTCAGAGCCGGGATCCTGGTTTTACGAGCCGGTCAAAAGCGTGGTGCGGGCCCACCTGTTCGGGGTCTTGGCCGAGCGGCACGGCTTGTGGCAGCTGGACGGGCGGTTGGCCTACCTGGGGGGCAACGCGCGCGTCGAGTCGCCGTTGTTGAAGCGCTACCGCATGCTTCGCGTGCTGCCGTGCGACGAGGCGGTGCTGAAGGCCGAGATCGCGGCGCGCGAAGTCGGCATCCTCGAGATCAAGAAGCGCGGGCTGGATATTAAACCCGAAGACTGGCGGAAACGGTTAAAGCCGCGAGGCCCGAATACGGCGACTCTGGTATTTACCAGGTTGCAAGGAAAGGCTTCCGTGCTGTGGGTGGAACGGGACTAAGGGCCCCGGGAAGCGCGCCGGCTGCGACCGTCGCGATACGGCGTTGCTCCTCCTCGCCGTACTCCCGGTACGGCTGCGTCGGAGCGCCTTGCCTCGCTCGGTCTCGCTCGGCGGAACTAACTTGAGACAAAACACAAGACCGGAGTGAAGCGCCTTGGCCGGGGCGGCCGAGCTATCCGGGCGCCCAATGCTTTGTTCTGTCCTAGTTGTCCGCTGTCAGCTCTTAGCCGGATACTTCCCGTAGAACTCCAGCAGGGCCTCGATGTCGGGCTGGCAGCCGGCGCAGTTGCCCGTCACTCCCAGCAGATTCTTGACTTCCTCGACCGACCGGCATCCGTTCTCGATGGCTGCCACGATGCGGTCCTTGCGGACATCGAAGCAGTAGCAGACGACATCGGACATGCGCGCCTATTTGGGAAGGAGTTCGCGGACGACTTCGCTGACGAGCTTGCCGTCGGCCTTGCCCTGGGTCTGCGGACGCAGCACGCCCATCACGGCGCCCATGTCCTTGCCGGACTGCGCGTTCACCTGGGCGATGGCGGCTTTCACCAGGGCCTCGATCTCGGGGCGCGTCATCTGCGCGGGCAAATAGGCCTCGTATAGCGCGATCTTGATCTTTTCCTGGTCGACGATGTCCTGGCGCACGAGGCCGGCGGGATTCTGCCCGTTGGCCTTGTCGAGGGTCTCGCGGAACTGCTTGATCCCCTTCTGCAGGATGGACGAAACCTCCTCGTCGGAGGGGTCGCGGCGATTGGAGACCTGGAAGGTCTTGACCTCGGCCATTAGGGTTCGCAGCGAGGTCACCTTGGCCTGGTTGGCCTCCTTGCGCGAAGGCTCGCGGTCCTTCATGGCGGCGATGAGGTCGGCGTTGATTTTTTCGAGCAGCATGGCGTTTCCCGTTCCGGTTTGACGGTTCAAAAGTACCAAACAAAAAAGCCTCCCCGCGAGGGGAGGCTTTCGAGAAGGCCGGGACGCACGGCGGCTTTTCTGCCTAGAATCCCGCGTTCAGGACGATGCGCCCGTTGAAGGAGGCGCCCCCGATTTCACGGAAGGTGTAGAAATATACCGGCAGGCTCAGGTTCCTGGCGGCCGGGTTCGACCACGACGCCGTGGAGGCATTGTAGGTCGAACGGAAGACCACCTTGCCGCGCAGATCGCTGACCGACAGCTGGCCGGAGCCCAACTGGAGATTGTTGGCGAGCACGAAGCCGCCGTCGCGCACCTGGAAGCGGATGTCCCTGCGGGCGAAGTCGCGCGCGGAGGTGTTCGGGCCGATGGCCACGGGGAGGGCGTAGGCCGGGCAGGTGGAGGGGCGCTCGGTGTTGACCGCATCCTCGGTGACCTTGGACGCGCCCGCCGCGTTGAAGGCCACGTTCGCGTAGTTGGTCGCCGCGGTGCCTGACCCGTCGGTGTTGCGATACGCCTGGACCATCGAGGCGGGCGTCGTCGGCGCCGGGTTGGCGATCAGCTTGGCCAGCGCCTGGATGCGGACGTGCGGGTGCACGTCGTTGACCGCGCACTGGGCCACGATGGCGTCGGAGGACGCCACC
>JAJNBB010000036.1 GCA_021155885.1 Fibrobacteria bacterium
TCGCGCGAGGTCGGCGCCTCGGGATAGACTTTCGCCGCCGCCGGGAAGGCCGGGAGAACCAGCAAGGCGCGGAAGAGAATGCGGGAGAAAAGGGACATTACGGTTGAAATCTAACCAGACGGAGACTGTAGACAGGGACGGTTGACAGAGAAGAACAATGATTCCAGGCCGCAATTATCTTGTTTTTGTGTTCGCTGTCCCTGTCAACTGCCTATTGTCCCTGTCTATCTTTCCTCCCATGCCTTCCACCCCCGCCTTGGGCGCGCTGTTCGACTGGGACGGCGTCGTGATCGACTCCGCCCGGCAGCACGAACTCAGCTGGCAACAGCTCTCCGCCGAGATCGCCCTTCCCCTGCCCGGTTCGGGATGAAAAACGAAGCCATCATTCCGGATCTTTACCAATGGACCCGCGACCCGGAACGAATCCAGGCCTATTCCCTGCGCAAGGAAGAACTGTACCGCGAGATCCTGAAGGCGGACGGCATCGAGCCCCTTCCCGGCGTCGGCGCCTTCCTGAAAACCCTGAACGACGCGGGAATTCCCTGCGTGGTGGGCTCCTCCTCTCATCGTCTGAATATCGAAATCTGCCTGGAACTGTTCGGTTTCAGCGGTTACTTCCAGGGCATCGTTTCCTCCGAGGACGTCGACAAGGGAAAGCCCGATCCCGACGTATTTTTAAAGGCCGCGAGAAGGGCGGGAATGCCGCCCGAACGCTGCGTGGTTTTCGAAGACGCCCCCGTGGGCATCGAAGCGGGCCTTCGGGGCGGCATGAAGGTCGTCGGCGTGGCGACCACGCACGGGGCGGAAACCCTCCGGGGAGCGCACCGCGTCGTGAAGCGCCTGGATGAACTGACCGTCAAGGATCTGGAGGCCCTTTGGAAAAAGGCAGGGACAACGGAGGGAACGGCGCCGTGACGGAACGCATCGGCATCATCGGCGGCGGCAGCTTCGGCAGCGCGCTGGCCGACATCATCGGCACCCGCGGCCGCCCGGTCTCGCTATGGTTCCGCAGCCCCGAGGCCGCCGCGGAGTTCAACGCCACCCATGAGAACCGCAAATACCTCCCGGGCTTGACCCTCAGCTCCAACATCACGGCGACCTCCGACCTGGCCGAGGCCTCGCGCGATTGTTCGCTGGTGCTGATCTGCGTCCCCAGCCCCTACTTCCGCGAGACCGCGCGGCGCCTCGGCGCCTGGATGCGCGAGGACCAGATGATCGTCAGCACGACGAAGGGGATCGAGACCGGTACCTTTCGCCTGATGACCGAAATCCTCGCCGAGGAGGTCCGTTGCCGGCGCATCGGCGCCCTCAGCGGGCCGAACCTGGCCAAGGAAATCGCCGCGCGCAAGATCAGCGGCACCGTGATCGCGAGCGAACACGGCGACCTCATCGCCACCGTGCAGGAGCTCCTCTCCGGCGACTATTTCCGGGTCTACAGCAACCCCGACGTGCGCGGCGTCGAGCTCGGCGGCGTTCTCAAGAACGTGTACGCCATCGCCACCGGCCTCGCGACGGCGCTGGACCTCGGCGACAACGCGCGCGGCATGCTGCTCACGCGCGCCCTCGCCGAGATGAGCCGCTTCGCGGAAAAATGGGGCGCCGACCCGCTCACCTTCCTCGGGCTCGCCGGCGTGGGCGACCTGGTCACCACCTGCACCTCCCCGCTCAGCCGCAACTTCCGGGTCGGATACCTCATCGGGCAGGGCAAGACCCTGGACGAGGCCGTGCGCGAGATCGGCGAGGTCGCCGAGGGCGTGCACACGGTGGCGATCGTCCGGAAGAAGCTCGCCGAACTCGGCATCCGCATGCACATCCTGGAAGGCCTCCACGCTTTGCTCTTCGAGGGCGTCCCGCTGGACAAGCTGCTGCGTGAGCTCATGAATCTCCCGCAAATGGAAGACGTCGAGTTCGGCCGCCGCCCATGAACTTTCCACGGCTCGCGGGCTTTACCCCGGGGCGTTTCCTCACGGCGATCCGGCAAGGCTTCCGCAAAATCGCGCTCATCGCGCTGGTGATCCTGGCGATCTTGGCCCTTCATAAATATCTTCCCCTCCAGGCCTGGCTGCAGAACGGGACTTCCACCTTTCGCGACCTGGGGGCGTGGGGCGTTCTTCTGTTCCTCATAACCTATGCGGTACTGCTGCTGCTCTTCGCCCCCGTTCCCCTGCTCAGCATCACCGCGGGCACCCTGTACGGGTTGGGATACGGCTACCTCGCCGCCGCCGGGGGCTCCCTGCTCGGCGCCGCCCTGGCCTTTCTGATCGCCCACCTGTTCCGGAAAAAAGCGCGCGAATGGGTCTCGCGGTACCAGACCTTCAAGGCGGTCGAGGGCGCCGGGCGCGCCCAGCCCATGCGCACACTGCTGTCGGTGCACACCTGCCCCCTGTTCCCTATGCCCATCGCCGACTACATGGCCGCCTTGGCGGGCATCCCCTTTCCGCTATACCTCTTCGGGGCCTGGCTCGGCGGAATTCCGGGAATCTTGTTTTACGTCTACGTCGGAGACCTGGGCGGCAATCTGGCGCTGGAGGGAATCAACCTGGGCGCGCGCGACCTGTGGATGTTCGGCGCCGCGCGCATAGGGCTCTGGATGGTGAGCGTCGCCGGGATCGTCAGCTTCGGGCTGCTCGTAAAACGATATCAGAAAAAGGTATAACCGAGCCGTTAGCGCTCCTATGCCAATACCCCGGAGCGAGACCCGCGCCGGTAGGGTTCCAAAGAGTTTAAAGCATGAGCGCCTTTAGGGGAATCACCGCAGGCAGGAGTCTGAGGAGCCGCTGGCATGAGCACCGGAAGGCGCGAATCACCGAGGCTGATAGCCTCGCGACAGAAGACGACGAAACTGCGCGCCGGTCGCAGCCCGGGGCCTAAGGCGCGTCGTGGTAGTGGCCGTGCTCTTCCGACCACACCTGGGTCTTGGCCGGCTTCGACTGGGTTTTATAGAAGACGATCCCTGCCAGGATGAGCGCAAGAGCGGCCGCGCCGATATAGGCTTTGGGGATTTTTTTCGCGGTTCCCGAAACGGCCGCGGCCGCGCCGTGGCAGTTCTTGTACTTCTTGCCGCTGCCGCAGGTACACCGCGAATCGGGATTGATTTCTTTCGCCATAAGCTTCTCCATCTCCCCACCAAAGGCAAGAAGAATACAAGAATCGTCCCGCATTTTCGATATTGGGAAGGGACCTTCCCCGGGATGCCATGGAAAACCTCGAGAATCGGGAAAATCGCCGGCGCGTGGCCCTCGTCGTCACCGGCCGCGTGCAGGGAGTCTTTTTCCGCCGTGAAACGCGGCGCGAGGCGCAAAAGCTCGGATTGAGCGGCTGGGTGGAAAACCGGCCGGATGGGTCGGTGCGCGCCGAGGCGGAAGGGCCGTCCACCCAGGTGGGCGCGCTGATCCGGTGGTGCCGCCGCGGCCCGGCGCACGCGCGGGTGGAGGAGGTGCGCGTCACCGAGATCCCGGCGACGGGATCGGAAGGCTTCCTGATCCGGGATTGAGGCGAAAGTGGTTTCCCGGGGGCGATCCTCGTTCATTATGGGAAACGGGGTTTCGATGAAGCGGTCACGAAAAGCACGCAAAGGACTGGCCCGGAACCCTTTCCTGGTCGCGCTCGCCGCTTTGGCGGCGCTGGTCGTCCTCATCGAGTGGGTCGCCCCTCCCTTCGTCCTGAAATCCCTGAACCGCAGCCTCAACAAGAATCCCGCCTTTCAAAATCATGTGGAAGGCCTGGACATCAACCTGTTGCGCGGCGGGTATACGTTGAAGGACTTCGAGATCCGCAGGCTTTGGAAAGACTCGTCCCTGCCGATTTTCACGGCCAAGTCGATCGATGTTTCCTTGAAGTGGACGGGATTTTTCCGGGGGCGCGTCACCGGCGAAATCACCCTGCACGAGCCCGCCTGGCACGTCGTCAAGCAGCTTCCCCGCCGCAAAAAACGCAGGCCGCTTTCCCAGATCCTGCAGTGGTTCTACCCCTTCCCCATCGATCGCCTGCAGGTGCGGGGCGGGTCCATCCACTATCAGGATTTCGAACCCGCTGAAAAAGGACAAGCACCCATCCATGTGTTCGCGGACCGCTTCGAGGGCGACGCCCGCGGCCTGGCCTCCTTTCAACCCGCGGATTCCGGCACCCGGGATACAAGCCGACGCGCCTCCGCCTGGATCACCGCGCGGGCCATGGGACAATCCCCCGTAAAGATCGAGATGACGATGGTCCCCGGGGCGCGCTACCCGGACCTGGACGTAAGGGCGAGCCTGGACGATTTCCCGCTCGCCGCCCTCAACCCTTTGTTTCGGGCATACGGAAAGCTGGACGTGGAAGCGGGCACGGTGGGGTTCACCAGCCGCATCCGGGCGAGCGACGGCCGCTTTCAGGGCATCCTTCGTCCCCGCCTCCTCAACCTGAAAATCCTGGATGAAAAAAACGACGGGGGGTTTTTCCAGGAGACGTGGGAAACCTTCGTGGATGCCGCCGGAAGGTTTCTGGAAAAAGAGAAGCGCGTGGTATACGGGAGCGAAAGACCCTTGTCCGGATCGTTCATACGGCCCGATCAGGACGAATGGAGGGCCCTGGGAGCCCTGTGGATAGGGGCCTTCGCCCACTCCCTGGATCCGCGATTGGGAAAACTCATCCCGTACCAGGAAGGCCTCCGCTGGGATATCCTGGAATCGCAAAAATAAAGGGGGGGTTGATTTGGGGGGTACGGAATCGTTTTTTAAAACCGTACCTCGCGAAAGGAATCCCCGATGACCCCGTCCAAGTCCTCAAAAAAATCCATGTGGCGGCCCCGCAACGTCATCCTGATCGTGGTGGGAATCCTTCTCGTTCTCCTGGTCGCCCTTCAACTCCTGCTGGAACCGCTTGTCCTGCGGTTCGCCAATAAAAAGCTCGATGAAATGCCCGGGTACAAGGGTCATATCGAGGATGTGGACATCAGCCTCTGGCGCGGGGCATACACGATCGAGGGCGTCCGCCTCCAAAAAGTCGAGGGGAACGTTCCCGTGCCGTTCTTTTCGGCCCGGTCGGCCGACTTCTCCGTGGAATGGAAGGCCCTGTTGCGCGGCAAGGTCGTCAGCGAGATCACGCTCGACCACCCCCGCTTGAACTTCGTGTCCGGGCCGACGAAGGCCCAGTCCCAAAATGACGCCGAAGGCTGGCAGAAAGTCGTGGAGGATCTTTTTCCCTTGACCATCAACCGCTTCGAGATCCTCCAGGGCGAGATCCACTTCCGCGACTTCCATCGAACGCCCAAGGTCGACATTCATCTGGACCACCTGAATGCCGTGGCCACCGGGCTTACGAACTCGCAGGAACAATCCTCCCCCCTGCCCGCCACCTTCAAGCTCACGGGGCGCGCCATGGAACACGCGCCCCTGCGCATCGACATGAAGGTCGCGCCCCTCGCGACCGACCCGACCTTCGATCTGAACGCCGAGTTGACGGACCTGGAACTCGCCACCCTCAACGACTATTTCAACGCCTACGCTTTCATGGACGTCGAAAACGGCACGCTCAGCCTGTTCACCGAAATGGCGGCCAAGGAAGGCGGCTTCAAGGGATATATCAAGCCGCTGACCAAAAACCTCGACATCGCGAGCCTGGAAAATGACGCCCAAAATCCCCTCCGTCTCGCCTGGGAAACGATCGTCGGCGCGGTGGGACAGATTTTCGAAAACCAGCCGCGCGCGCAAGTCGGCACGCAAATTCCCTTCTCCGGCCGGTTTTCGGACCCGAATCCCGATATCTGGAAAACCGTGGGCACCTTGCTGCGCAACGCGTTCATCCGCGCGCTTCACCCGGACTTGAATAATTCGATCCGCTTCGAAGGCGTCCCGAGCCGCCAGGAAGAAAAGAAACAGGAAAAAAAGGAAAGCAAGAAGTCGTAAGAATGAAATGGCCGCATGACGACTGGCGTTTATCGCGTAGAGTTGAAAGTATGAGCACCCAAGGTGCGAGCCAAGAACGCAAAGACTATGTGGAAATCTCTTTGCGATCCTTTGCGGCCAACATTCCCGTGTTCACAAGCTTCATGAATTCCAACGCATTGGGCACGGCGGCGCCCTCGGCGGTGTTGTCGAAGATCACATAGGCTTCCGGAAAGGCGCGCACCCGCTCCGCCACGTTCCGGAGAAATTCCGCGGGATAGGCCGAGTAATACATCCGCGGGGACCCGTGCAGGCGGACGTAGGCGAAATCGCGCGCGCCGCCCGGCCGGGCGGCCGCCTCCATCGGCGCGGGATCGGCCGCGACCGCGGCGACCCCGAATTCCCGAAGCAGGGCATCCGCCTCTTCCGTGAACCACGTGGCATGCCGCGCCTCCCAGGCCAGGCCGCCCCCGAAGCGCTTCCGGAAGCCTTGAAGAAAAAGGCGGGCCTCCCGGACCGAGCAGGCCAGGCTCGGAGGAAGCTGGACGAGCAGCACGCCGAGCTTTTCGTCCAGGTTCGTGACTTCGGAAAGAAAGCGTTCGAGCGCTTCCTCGGCGCCGCGCAGCCGCAGCCCATGCGTGATCTCCTTGGGGATCTTCGCCGTGAACCGGAACTCAGGCGGGACGCTGGCGGCCCAACGCCGGTACGTCTCGGGCCGATGCGGCCGGTAGAAGCTCGAGTTGATCTCCACCGCCGGGAACACGCGAGCATAGCGCTCCAGGTGCGTCCCGGGGCCCGGAAAGGAATCCCGGACGGCGCTGGAAAGCGACCAGCCCGCGCACCCGACCCGGACCTTCATGACCGGGCCTTCATGGCAGACCCCTCATAGCAAGACCAAGGCGATCGCGGTCATCATGAACGCCGCGCCCGCGAGATGGTTGGCGAGAATCCTCCCGGATCCGGAACGACCCGCCTCGCGGATGCCGAGGGCGCGGCCCCACATCCATACGAACAGCACGCCCGCGAGGACGCGCGCGCTGAACAGGACGTTGACCCAGGCCGCCTTTCCGGAAGCGGAGATGGCCCACACCAAGCCAAGGGAGATGGCCGCCATCACCGCGGAACCGGCCAGGGCGGGCTTCCAGGTTTCACGGGACCAGGCGAACATCTTCCGTCCGGCCGGGAACAGCCACAGGGACAGGCTGAAAATTCCCTGAAACAGGAACGTCCAGAAACCGAAAACCCAGAGATTCCAGGACCGCGACCAGGCCTGAATGCCGGTGTCGAGGGCCGCGAGCAATACCGCGGCCAGCGTCGCCAGCCCGAGCGTGGCGAAGAGCTTGCGGCTTTCCGCCTTTCCGGGGGGGCGTTCCCGGAGGAAGTAAAACGCAGGCATGGCCAGAATCGCGGCCGCCCAGATCTTCCACCCGGCGGGCTGGTCCAGGAAGATCCAGGCGAAAAGCGCGATCCACAAAACCTTGGAACCTTGCGCGGGAACGGCCACGGACAAATCCCCGGTGAAGGAGCGATACGCCGCCGCCTGCCCCGCGAAGAAAAACACCCCGCACACAAAGGGCTGGTAAAGAAGATCCGGCGGCGGGAAACCCGGCCGGATCCAAAACAGCGGGGGGACGAACGCCGCCGTCACGGCGAGGTTCGCCACGATCAGGACGCCCCAGGGGCCGCGCCCCGATTCCAGGGCGCGCTTCAACAGGTAGGCCCCCGCGGGAAACGCCAGGGCGCACAAAAAGGGAATGGTGAAATGGAGAATCATGCCGGAGCCTTGCAGGGGAAACTAGCAAGCCCCGGCACGGCAGCCTCCTTTCGCGCGGGCAATCCGGCGCATTGGACTTTCAAATCGCGGCCCCGTATATTGCCCCCATGATCTCGGCGCGCATGCAAACGGACACCCGACGCGGGCACGCCGAAACCCCTGATTTCATTGACTCGATTCATGGATTTAAAAATGTTCGATATTTCACGGAAACACTATGTAACCCATTGGAAACGGAAGATTACGGAATTCAATGCTTCCCCGACGCCAGTCCGCCCAAATGGCACCTGGCGCACACCACCTGGTTCTTCGAGACCTTTCTTCTATTGCCCCATCTGAAAAATTACCGGGCCTTCAATAGTCGTTTTCACGAATTGTTCAACTCCTATTACCGGTCGCTCGGACACCCTTACGCCCGGTCGCAACGCGGCCTGCTTTCGCGTCCCACCGTCGGCGAGGTATACGCCTATCGCCGCCACGTCGACACGGCCGTGGAAGACCTTCTCGCGCTTTCGGGAAACGACCCGGCCGTCACGGAAATCCTGGAATGGGGGCTTCAACACGAGCAGCAGCATCAGGAACTGCTGGTCATGGACATCCAGTACAACTTCGCCTTCAACCCCCTGCGGCCCGCTTATGCCGGGTTCCGCGCCCCGGCGCGCAAGCCCCTCGACCGGGAACGGCCCGAATCCTTCGCGTGGATCGATTTCGCGGGAGGCCCGCGCCCCATCGGCGCGGAAGGCGAGGCGTTCTCCTTCGACAACGAGCGCCCCCGCCACATCGCCTACCTGCAGCCCTACGCCCTCGGCCAAAAACCCGTCACCTGCGGCGAATACCTGCGGTTCATCGAGGACAAGGGATACGGGCGGCCGGAATTGTGGCTCGCGGATGGGTGGGACCAGGTTCTGAACCAGGCCTGGGAAGCCCCCCTTTACTGGGAGCGGCAAAACGGGGAATGGTGGCATTATACGCTAGGCGGCATGCAGACGGTGGATCCGGACGCGCCCGTATGCCATGTCAGTTTTTACGAGGCCGACGCCTACGCCCGCTGGGCCGGCAAGCGCTTGCCCACCGAGACGGAATGGGAAAACGCCGTGGGCGCGGGAAGCTCCTGGCGGCACGCCGTCTCCGGCTCCAACTTCCTGGAGAGCGGCCGCCTCCAGCCGGCCCCCGCCGCCGCGGACGCTCCGCTCGTCAACGGCCTCTCGCAGGCCCTGGGAGACGTATGGGAGTGGACGCAAAGCGCCTACGGCCCCTACCCCGGCTTCACGCCCCCGCGCGGGGCGCTCGGGGAATACAACGGAAAGTTCATGAACAACCAGCGCGTTCTGCGCGGGGGAAGCTGCGCCACCCCGGCCTCGCACCTGCGGCCGACCTACCGCAACTTCTTCCGGCCCGAGGACCGCTGGCCTTTTACGGGAATACGTTTATGCGCCGACCGGACCTGACCCTCGAAACGTCCCCCGTCGCCTTGCGCGACCTGCACCCGCGCACCGCCATGGAGGCGCGCGAGGTTCTCGCGGGCCTGCGAGCGAATCCCAAGAGCCTTCCGCCGAAGTATTTCTACGACCGCGAGGGCTCCCGCCTGTTCGAGGAAATCTGCGACCAGCCCGAGTACTACCCGACGCGCACCGAGATCGCGATTCTGGAAGCCCGCGCCGACGCCCTCGCCAACCGGCTGGGCCGTGAGGTTTTGCTGATCGAGTACGGGAGCGGCAGCAGCCGCAAAACCCGCATCCTGCTCGACTGCCTGCCGGAACCCGTGGGCTACGTGCCGGTGGAAATTTCCCGCGCCGCGCTGGAGGGCGCCGTCGAGGGCCTTCTCGAGGAATACCCCGGGCTTTCCCTGTACCCGGTCTGCGCCGACTACATGGAATTGCGATCGCTGCCGTTCGCCGATCTTCCCGAGGGAAAACGCGTCCTGTTCTTCCCCGGCTCCACCATCGGCAACCTGCATCCCCGGGAGGCGGTCGCGCTGCTGCGCAACATGCGCGCGGTGGCGGGGCCGGGCTGCGCCCTGGTCCTCGGCGTGGATTTGCGCAAGGATGCCGCCGTGCTCGAAAGGGCCTACAACGACCGCCGCGGCGTCACCGCCGCGTTCAACCTCAACCTGCTGCGGCACGTCAACAAGGCGCTGGAAGGCGACCTCCCGCTCGACGCGTTCCGGCACCGCGCGTTCTTCAACGCCCGGCTGTCGCGCATCGAGATGCATCTGGTGGCGACGCGCGCGGTGACGGCGCGGGTGGCCGGGAAGACGGTGCGCTTCGGCGAGGGCGAAAGCCTCCACACCGAAAACTCCTACAAGTATTCGGCGGAAGAGTTCACGGAGTTGTTGAAGGGCGCGGGGTTCGAGGCCTCGGCCGCGTGGACCGACCCCCGCAAGTACTTCTGCGTTTTCTACGCCGAGTCCGCGCGCTGAAACTTGCCCTCAGGCTTCCCATTTCAGGTTCGAGCGCAACGCGCGCGCCTTGGCCTCGGCCGCGTCGGCGGTTTCGCCCAGCACGGTGAAATGGCCCATCTTGCGCCCCCTCGGCGCGTGCTTCTTGCCGTACAAATGCAGCGCCGCTTCCGGATCGGCCAGCAGGACGTCGACGCCCGCCAGGCGGTCGCCCCCGCCGTCGCCCACGAGGTTCACCATCGCGGCCGGGCGCAAAAGGGCCGTCGACCCGAGCGGCAGGCCGCACAAGGCCCGCACCTGCTGCTCGAACTGCGAGCACAGGCACGCGTCCAGGGTCGCATGGCCCGAATTGTGGGGCCGCGGCGCGATCTCATTGAGCCAGATCTCCCCGTCCGGCAGCACGAACAGCTCCACGCAAAACGTCCCCACGATGCTCAGGCCCTCGCCCACCTGGCGGGCGATCTTCACCGCCGCGGCGGCGGAGGCCGCGGAAACGCGCGCCGGAAGCACGCTGACGTCGAGGATGTTGCGCACGTGCGCGTTCTCGGCGGGGGGATAGGCGGCGAAGCTTCCGTCGCGCCCCCGGCAGGCCACGACACTGATCTCCTTTTCGAACGGAACGAGCTTCTCCAAAATCAGGTCGTGCCCCTTGAAGTCGGCCCAGGCCCTCGCGGCCTCCTCGCCGTTGCCCACGCGCGCCTGGCCCTTGCCGTCGTAGCCGCCGCGCGCGGTCTTGAGGAAGCCCGGAAACGCCTCTCCGTGAAACACCGCGCGCGCCTCGTCGGCGGAGCGCACCGAAGCGAAAGGCGTGACGGGGATTCCGTTCTCGCGGGCGAAGGTCTTCTCCAGGATGCGATCCTGGGTGATACGCAGCGCCGACGAGGAGGGATGCACGGGCTTGCCCAGGCTTTCGAGGAACTCGACGGCGCGCGCGTCGACGTTCTCGAATTCGTAGGTGACCGCGTCGCTCACCGCGGCCAGCCGGCGCAACGCCGCCTCATCGGTATAGTCCGCCTGGATGACGATGTCGGCCACCTGCCCGCACGGGGAGTCGGGCGCCGGCTCGAGCACCGCGACGCGATAACCCAGGCGCTTGGCGGCCATGGCGAACATGCGGCCCAATTGGCCCCCGCCGAGAATGCCCAACACCGAGCCGGGCAGCAGCGTTTTTCCCCCGGCCCCCTTCAAAGACATCAGGCCTCCAGCCGCTGGGCCAGCACGTCGCGCTCCTGCTTCGCGAGGAAGGCGGCCATGGCCTTGCGGTATTCCGGATGCTTCGCGCCGAGGATGCGCGCCGCCAGCAGGCCGGCGTTGCGCGCGTTGCCGATCGATACCGTCGCCACGGGAACGCCCGCGGGCATTTGCACGATGGACAGCAGGGAGTCGAGCCCCTTGAGCTGCTTGGAGGAAACCGGCACGCCGATCACCGGCAAGGGGGTGAGCGAGGCCGTCATGCCCGGCAAATGCGCCGCGCCGCCCGCCCCGGCGATGATCACTTCCAGGCCGTTCTTCTCGGCGGCCTGCGCATATTCCACCATGAGCCGGGGCGTGCGATGGGCCGACACCACCCGGGCCTCGAAGGGGATGCCGAACTCGGTCAGCACCGCCACGGCTTCCTTCATCGTTTCCCAGTCCGACTTGCTGCCCATGATCACGCCGACGAGAGGTTTCGCGGCAGTCTTTGAAGTGGATTTTCCAGAAGAGGGCTTCGCCGAGGGCATGTGGAATCCTGGGTGAGGTTAAGGCGTAAAGATAATGGATTCCGCGCGAACGAGGCCGATTACCCCGTTCGAATCGCCCCGGGCGACCCGTCCGACGGGCCGGGGATCAGGTTGTCGCGCAGCGCCTGCAGCATCTGCGCCTGAAACAGCATGAAGGCGGGAAACGCCATGAAGACGAACCGGCCCGTATTCGGGCCGAGCCCCATCACCAGGCCCATCCACATGATCACGGGGAACAGCAGCAGCCCGGGATCCAGCGGAAACAGGACCGCCTTGCGGATCCGGAGATACAACCAGGCCGCCGCCGCCGCGAGCAGGGGCAGTTGCGAGAGGAAAAGGTTGATCAGGAAGTCGGCGTCATGGGACGCGGGATGGAACACCGCCAGCAGGTGACTCAGCATGTAGGAAGGCTGGTAATAGGGATAGACGAGCGGGCCCGGGAAAATCCGCTGCACCGCCGCATAGACCAGCACCGCGGGAAGGGTCCATAACAGGGCGGCGAGGTTCCGCCGGTTCCTCAGCGAATGGACGAAAACCCAGCCGATCAGGACGATAAGGGCGGTTTCCTTGGCGAAGGCCCCCGCGAGGCAGGCCAGCGCGAACCAGCCGAACCGGCGCCTTTCGAAGCACAGCACGCCCGCGGCGATGGCGAGATGGGAGGACGCGTCCGCCATGGGGATGAAACCGCACGTCACGCTGAAAAAGGAAAAGAGGTACATCAGCGAGCCCGCCCACGCGAAGGCGCCGCGCACCTTGCCCAGGAGGTACAGGAAAATCACGCCGGAGGTCAAAATCGAAAAGAGACCGTTCAGCACGATGAAATGGAAGAAGCGGCGCTTGACCGCGGGGTCGGTGGTGAAGTCCACCTCGATAGCGTACGCGGGCAGGGGGTGCATTTCCCGCACCAGGAGCGCCGTCAGAACGCGGAAGCGGAACGGCGGGAGCTCGCCCGCGGGGCCCTTTTCCGCGATGGCCATGAAGGCCCTCACGTCCCAGGCCGCCGTCCGCTCGCTGTAGTGTTTGTAGGTCTGGAACAGGACGGGGAACAGCAGCAAGGCATTGAGGAGGAGGATGCCCAGGAAAAGACGCCCGCGGGGCGGCGGGGCGGGTCGGGAGAGCGTGTTTTCGGGCATCCGGGGAAATGTAACTTCACCGGCATGGAGTTCCTTTTCGCCTACATCACCGCGCCCGACGCCGAGGAGGCCCGGCGCCTCGGCAAAATCCTGGTGGCCGAAAGGCTCGCGGCCTGCGTCAATATTCTTCCCTCCATGGAATCGCATTATTGGTGGAACGGGAAAATGGAGAGCGCCCATGAAGCCGTGCTGATCGCGAAAACGCGCGCCGGGCTGCGCGACGAACTGCTCGAGCGCGTGCGCGCCCTGCATCCCGCCGAAAGGCCCTGCGTCGTTTTCCTTCCCCTCGCGTCGGGCGACCCCGACTACCTGGCCTGGATCGCCGCCGAAACCGAAGCCCCCTGATGCGGCGCGCCCTGTCTCGCCTTTTCGTCGCGCTGCGCTTTCCCGACGAGGTCACCGACCGGCTGGACGACCTCGCCGCCGAAGGCCTGCCCGGCGCCGACTGGGTCGGTTCCGATCAATACCACCTGACGCTGCGGTTCATCGGGGACCCCGCGCCGCGCTCCCTCGAGGACGTCCGCCGCGCCTTGCGCGAAGTGCGCGCGGAGTCCTTCCTGCTCGACCTCAAGGGCACCGGTCATTTTCCCCTGCGCGGCGACCCCGAAACTTTGTGGGCGGGCGCCGCTCCCTGCGATCCCCTGCTGCGGCTTCGCCACCGCATCGAAAGCGCCCTGGCGCGCGCCGGGGTTGCCCCCGAGGGCCGCAAGTTCCATCCCCACGTTTCCCTCGCGCGCGTCCGCCGCGCGCAGCCGGAGCACGTCGCCGCCTTCGAAATCCGCAACGGGCTCTTCCGCCTACCTGGCATACCCGTGCAGGAATTTCACCTCTGCTCCAGCGAACTGCGCCCCGAAGGCGCGGTGCACACGGTGGAGGAGACGTACCGGCTGGAGGGAATGTTGGAGGGGGAGGACTAGGGAAGAAGTTGTTGGTTGTTAGTTGTTGGTTAAACTCAAAACCTGGCGTCGTATTTCCTGCTAATGAAAAAGCGGCCACCAGGCCGCTCTGATTCCATCCAACAACGAACAACCAACAACCTTGCAACCCGGCTAGTGATAGCTGCGATGCAGCAAGCCAAGCCCCACGGCCACGACCAAGGCGATCAAAAACCCGATCCACGCCGTCGGCTTGCGCTTGAGCATGCGCCCGCTGTGCGGCAACATGCCGGCGCATACGGTATAAATCAGGATCCCGAGCGAGAAACCCAGCAGGCCTTCGAGCGGCAGCGATTCCACGCCGCGCAGGCCCTGCCCCGCGAAGAACATCAGGGGACTAAGGAGGCCGTTGACCGCGCCCATCGCCAGCAGGCGCCGGCCGCGATAGTGCCAGTGCCCGAGGGCCACGGCCAGGGCGAAAGAGGAGGTGACCTTGTGTACGACCATGCCGAGGTTGAGCCCCGAGAACCAGGGCGGGTCGATCAGGCCGATCAGGATGCCGTCGTTGACGGCGCACACCGAAAGCGCCAAAAAGAACGCCCAGCCCAGCGGGTCGTGCGTATGCCCGGTTTCGCAGCAGGGATCCCGGTGAAAGACCTTGCGGGAAAGAACGGCCATGAAGGCGGCGCCGGCCGCGAGCGCCAGCAGAGCCAGGGCGATGCCGGATCCCGTCCACGAACCGTCGGCGTGCGGGACCGCCATGACGGCCAGGTACCCGATGAAGAAGGCGACGGTTAGGGGATAAAGATGATCGGTGACGGAAGATTCCGCCGCCTCGGCCAGGTCGTGGGAATCGTGCGAGGAACGGACGCGGAACGGCAAGGTTCCCAGGGCGAACCCCGCCCAGGAACTCAGGGCCAAACCGGCCGGAAGCCAGAGATTCGACATGCGCCAAGCATAGAAAAATCCTTATTGAGAATGCAATGTCGAAATCAAAAAGGCGGTTTCTATATTCTTTCCATGCGCCCCTCCCTTCTTTCGGCCCCCTTTCTCGCGTTCCTTTTCGGCCTCCTCCTGTCCGGATGCGAATCCGGCGGGAAAAAGGACGCCGGAATGGGGCGGATCCCTCCCGTGTCCCTCACCACCCTCGAAGGCAAGACCTATTCCTTCGGGCCCGGGGACGGAAAAGTCACGTTGGCGGTTTTCTGGGCGACATGGTGCCAGCCCTGCCTGATGGAAATCCCGAGCCTGAACGAATGGCACGCGAAATACCGCGACCGGGGATTTCGCGTCGTCTCCATCAACATCGACGATCCCGAAGGCCAAAAAATGGCGGCGATCTACCAGAAGTACGACATCATTTACCCCATGCTGATGGACGACGGAACCTCGGAGCAGAAATTCGGGGGGCTGCAGGCGCTCCCCACCTCGTTCCTCTTGGGCCGCGACGGCAAGGTCCGCAAGGCTTTCGTGGGGCTCCATCCTCCGAAAGTGGTGGAGAAGGCGATCCTGGCGGAGTTATAAAGGCGAAGCGTTGGAGGTTGGGAGTTGGGGGTTGGGAGTTAAAACAGGCGTCTATTCCTAGGCATCAGCAATAGGCGTTAACGGCGTTAACTGGGCTTTACTCCCAACGACAGGGTCCGGAACGGATCAAAGTGCCCAACCCCCAACTTTTTTGTTTTTCTATCTTTACTCCCCTATTATGGCTAAAAATCTCTACGAAAAAGTCTTCGACCGCCACGTGGTCAGCCGTCTCTCCTCCGGCCAGTACCAGGTCTTCATCGGCCTGCACCTGGTCCACGAGGTCACCTCTCCCCAGGCCTTCGCCCTGCTGCGCGACCGCGGCCTCAAGGTCAAGTTTCCCGGGCGCACCTTCGCCACGGTCGACCACATCATTCCCACCGACATCGCGTCGCGCCAGCGTCCCCTGCAGGATTCCCTGGCCGAGGAAATGCTCCAGGCCATCGAGTCGAACACCAAGGAACACGGCGTCGCCTTCTTCGGGCCCCACTCCGGGCATCAGGGCGTGGTGCACGTGATCGGCCCCGAACTGGGCCTGACCCAGCCCGGCATGACGATCGCCTGCGGTGACAGCCATACCTCGACCCACGGCGCGTTCGGTTCGCTCGCCTTCGGCATCGGCACCAGCCAGGTGGCGGACATCCTCGCGACCGGCACGATGAGCCTGGGCCGCCTCAAGGTCCGTCGCATCAAGGTCACCGGCAAGCTCGGCGCGGGCGTCTACGCCAAGGACGTGATCCTCGCGATCATCCGCAAGCTGGGCGTGAACGGCGGCGTGGGCTTTGCCTACGAGTACGCCGGCGAAGCCATCGAGGCCATGACCATGGAACAGCGCATGACGCTGTGCAACATGTCCATCGAAGGCGGCGCGCGCATCGGCTACGTGAACCCCGATCAGGTCACCTTCGACTACCTCAAAGGCCGTGAATTCTCCCCCAAGGGCGCGGACTGGGACAAGGCCGTGGAGTACTGGAAGAGCATCGCCTCCGACGCGGACGCGACCTTCGACGACGAGGTCGTGATCGACGGCGCCTCGCTCGCGCCGCACGTGACCTGGGGCATCACCCCGGCCCAGTCCGTGGCCGTGAACGAATCCATTCCGGCCGAGTCCGACTTCATCGAGTCCGAACGCCCGCTCATCCGCGAGGCGTACGAGTATATGTCCCTCGAGGCCAACCAGCCCATCGAGGGCGTCAAGGTCGACGTCGTGTTCATCGGGTCGTGCACCAACGGGCGCCTTTCGGACCTGCAGGAAGCCGCGAAAATGGTCCAGGGGCAGACCGGCAAGGTCGCTTCCGGCGTCCAGGCCCTCGTGGTTCCCGGCTCCGAGGAAGTGCAGAAACAGGCCGAAGCGCTCGGGCTGCACAAGATCTTCACCGACGCGGGCTTCGAATGGCGCGAGCCGGGCTGCTCCATGTGCCTGGCGATGAATCCCGACAAGCTGAAGAACCGCCAAGTCAGCGCTTCGACCAGCAACCGCAACTTCAAGGGACGCCAGGGTTCGCCCGCCGGGCGCACGCTGCTGATGAGCCCCGTGATGGCCGCGGCCGCGGCGCTCACGGGCCAGGTGACCGACGCCCGCAAACTGTTTCACCTCGAGAACAAGGCCTAAGAGCATGCAAGCCACCGCCGCCGCCATCATCGAATCCGTGTCCGGGCGCGCCGTGCCCCTGCGCGGCAACGATATCGACACCGACCGCATCATCCCCGCGCGCTTTCTGCGCTGCGTCACCTTCGACGGGCTCGGCGAGCACGCGTTCGAGGACGACCGCCGCGGCCTGGCCGCCAAGGGCGAGGTCCACGCCTTCGACAAGCCCGAGTACCAGGGCGCCAAAATCCTCTTCGCGAACAAGAACTTCGGCTGCGGCAGCAGCCGCGAGCACGCGCCCCAGTCCCTCATGCGCTGGGGCATCGAGGGCGTCGTCGCCGAAAGCTTCGCCGAGATCTTCTTCGGCAACTGCGTCTCGCTCGGCATTCCCTGCGCGACCGTCGGCGAGGCCGCCATCGGCCGCCTGCTGGCCGCCGCCGAAGCCGACCCCGCCGCCTCGTGGGTCCTCGACGTGAAGGCCCGCGAAATCCGCGGCCCCATCACCGAGCCGGTCACCTTCCTCGACGGCCCCCGCTCGCAATTCCTCAGCGGCCAATGGAACCCCATGAGCGAGCTTTTGTCGCACCTGACAGAGGTTGAGCAAGTAGCCAGCGGGTTGCCTTATGTCAGCGGGAAGTGGTAACGAAGGATGCTTCGGGAGGATTCATTGTTTGACGGGGGACGGGAGACGTGGGACGGGGGATTGTCCGATCATTTTCCCCCCTCTTTGTTTTTTCTCCCCTCCCCCGTCCCCCATCCCCCGTCCTTCAGCGCATAGCCCCCGCACGTGTCGACCCCTTCCCCCTCCCTCCTCCGCCGCTATTCCCAGGTCTACCCGGCGGCCTCGGCCGGCGCGCGCCTGCCGTCGATCCTGAAGCAACGCCGCAAGGCCCACCTCGCCGCGCTCGACTCCTTCGCCCTGTTCTCCGGCGTGCCCCGCGAGCCGGGGGCCGAGAACCTGTGGATCATGCCCGCCCTGAAGATTTTTCAGGAGCCCTCCGTGATCTACCTGACGGGCATCAACCAGCCCCAGGTTATTCTCGCCCTGGTCCCCGGCCGCAAGGGAAAGACGCGCTCCGCCGCGACCGAAATCCTGTTCGTGCCCGAGAAAAACCCCGACCGCGAATTCTGGGACGGGGTTCGTTTCGGCTACCCTCCCGGCCCCCGCGCCGCGAAATCGCGCGACGTCGAAGACGTCCGCGCGCTCACCGGCATCGCGGACATTCGCCCGCTGGGCGAATTCGAGGCATGGTTCGAAAGCCTCGTGAAAGCCGCCGTCCGCGACGGTAAAACCCATGGTTACGCGTTCTATCATCAGTACGACGACCAGGGAAAGGTGCGCGTCACCAAGACCGACCACAACTACGCCTTCAAGCAAACCCTCGAACGCGAGGCGCGCGCCGTCAAAAAGGGATTCGAGATCCGTCCCTGCGCCGCGCTGCACTACCGCCTGCGCCTGCCGCTCGACGCCGACCAGGTGCGCGATGTGGACAAGGCCGTCGCGATCACGAACGAGGCCTTTAAGGAAACCCTGCGGGAGCTGGGACAGCCGGCGAAATCGCGGATCCCGCTTCGGGATGAAAACGCCCTCGCGGCGCACCTGCAATACGGCATGCTCCGTCGCAGCCCCTACGGCCTCGCGTTCCCTTCCATCGTCGCGGGGGGCCGCAACGCCACCGTCCTCCACTACCTCAAGAACGACGAGCCCCTCTCCCCGCGCGGGCTGGTGCTGCTCGACTTCGGCGCCCGTTGGGGCACCATGCACGCCGACATCTCCCGCACCGTCCCCGTCGCGGGAAAGTTCAACCCGCTACAGGCCCTGATCTACGGCATCGTGCTCGATGCCGCGAAGGAGAATCAGCGGAACGCCCGGCCCGGCGAGACCATCCGCAACCTCAACGACAAGGTGTGGGCCTTTCTCGAGGGCGCCCTCGAAAAGCGTTTCTTCTCGAAAGGCGGCAAGGCCGAGCGCGCCTACCAGGGCAAGCCCCATGGCGTGTCCCACCTCATGGGGGAGCAGGAGCACGATGGGGATCCCCACCGCCTCTACCAGGACGACGCCCTCCAGCCCGGCTGGCAGATCTCCAACGAACCCGGCCTGTACGGGCATTTCTCGATCACCTTGGGCGGCAAACGCTACGCCGAGTGGATCGGGATCCGCATCGAGGACGACCTGCTGATCACCCCAAGGGGCTGCCGCAATCTTTCCGCGTCCATTCCCCGGGAAATTTCCGAGATCGAGGGATTGATGAAAGGACGGGGGTCGGGGGACGGGAGACGGGGGTAATCTTTTCTATAAGAGCTTCCCCTATCTCATCCCCCGTCCCCCATCCCCCGTCCCCCATCCCCCGTCCCCTTTGCTACCATTCCCTTGGAGAGGTTTTGTAGTTTCGGGAGGACCCTGTGAGCCCTTCGAGAACCCCGGTCCCCGCGAAGGCGGGGAAGCCCGAGCCCAAGGCGAAGGCAACTTCGACCCTCAAGATGAAGGCCGGAGCGGCTAAAGCCGTCGCCGTCCCCTCAAAGAAAGCGACCTCGCCAAAGCCCCAGCCGCCTCAGAAAGCGCCTCCTCCCCCGCAACCCGTAAAGAGCCCCGTGACCGCCAAAAAAACCGAAAAAAAAGAAGCCCCCCTGAAGACAACCCTGGACGATCTCGCCCTCGACATCGAGGAAAAAGACCAGTTGCTCGAAGAAGAAAAGAAGGACCTGGTCAAGGTCTTGCGGGAGGACGAGGACGAGCCGCTGGAAACCGCCTTCGTGCCCACCGACACGTCGGAGCGTTACATCCTGGTCGTGGACGAAGAAGGCCAGCGCCGCACCGAGACCATGACCATCGTTTCGCAAATCCTGCCGAACGCCATCGTGGAAGTGGCGGACGATCCCGAGGAGGCCCTCGAGATCATGCAGGAGGCCGACTTCGACACCTATGTGGTCAACTTCCTGATGCCCGGCTACAGCGCCTCCCCCTTCGTCAAGGCGGTCGCGAACCACCCGGACCATCCCCTGCTCATCGGGTTCGCCGCGGACAAGATTTCCGACGCCCTGGACCAGAAAAAGGGCCTCAAAATCATTCCCTTGAAGCGCCTCTTCGACCTCGATGTCAGTACCGACAGCAAGGACAAGGCCGACAAGGACGAGTAAGGGCGGGGTAACCCCGCCCTTACTCGTGCCCACCAAAAATCTTTATTAAAATTTCCTAACCTGTTGAAATCGAATGGGTTCTATAAGCAAAGCGCCAAACGGGAATCCCGTTTGGCGCTTTCTCTTTTTAAATCAACGAGTTAGCCGAAATTAGCCGCCGAACCGCCTGCGTTGAAAACCGGGAAACGGTGGCGTAAGTCCCTGATTCCAGCAGAGATCCCTTCTCAGGGGCTCAGCGGGGGGGAGCCGAGTCTCAGACGGCCGCGGCCTCCAGCGAGGACAGGGCGGCTTCACGCTCTTCGGGGGGCGCCACCACCAGCCATAACTCCTCGAGGCGAAGTCCCTGCAAGCCGATTTCCGCGGCCAGCGAAGCCAGGTTTTCGCCCTCGAAGGCCGGGCCCGCCAGCAGGGGTCCGTAGTAGCGCATCCCGGCTTCCAGGTTCTCCTTGAACTCGCGCAGGTAGGCCACCGTCGGATCTCCGTAGGCCGTGTGCTTGTTCACCAGGCGCTCGAAGTAGTCGACGTAGAGGCGGAGGTCCTTGGCGAACATATACGGACGGTCCTCGGGAACCAGCGAGGGCCCGCGGCCGTAGATATGGTCGATCATCTCCCCCAGGGTGTACTGGCGATCGAAGTAGGCGATGTTGGGACCGGGGCAAACCGACACGGGGGCCCGCACGGCGGTCTCCCCCATCTCGATCAGGGCGCCGTTGCCGAGCTGGTCGCAGATGCACTGCTTGGCGTAAACGTACTGCACCTTGGGGTCGGGATCGGTCACGGGAGGGATGGTCTCATACCCCATGGCCTTCAGCTTGAGGGCCTGGTATTCCTTGGAAGCCGTGCAAATGGGCTGCTCGGTGAACTCGGTGTTCGACACCAGGTAGCCCTTCGGGCAGGCCGAACCGGGGCGGCCGTTCTCGATTTGCTTGTGGGTCCACACTTCCGAGGAAGAGCCGCGCATGTTGTTGAACAGGATGCCCAGCGGCGAAGCGTCGCTCTGGTACAGGTCTTCCTCGCCGGCCTCCTGCAGCTGCTTGCGGGTATGCTCGTCGAGCGAGGTCACCTCGGGCACCAGCAGGAACGGGCTTCCCCAGCCGGTGGCGTCGAGGCCGTAGCCCTCGAGCATGCGGCGCATCTCGCCGTGGTTGCCGATGCCCCCCTGGGCCGTCACGTCGATGTAGCGATTGCGGCGGTTTTCCGGAAAGGTCTTGCCTTTCTTGCGGTACCAGGCCTCGATCAGCGGCTCGAACATCTCGGGGAAGCTGCCCCGGCTGTCCATGAATTCCTGCACGATGGGGCCCATCAAAAAGCCGTCGGAAGCGAAGGCATGGCCCCCGCAGTTGAGGGCCGACTCGATGCGGAACTCGCGCACTTCGATGCCCTTCTTGGCCAGGAAGCGCCCCTGGATCATGCTGGAGCGGTAGTCGGTGACCTTGAGGATCACGCCCTTCTTCGGGTTGCTTCCGTCCTCGCCGGGGTAGAAGTCCGGGAACTGCTCCAAGGTGCCGTACAAGGTGGGGTTGATGCCCGCGCTGAAAGTCATGTTCCCGCGCACGCGCGAAAGCGCGAAGCCGCGGAGCGCGGCCTTGGCATCGCTGAACTCCGAGGGAAGCGGCTTGCCTTCCTTGTCGTAGGGAAGGCGGTCCAGCTTGGTCATGATGTTGACGTCGACGGAACCGGGAACGATCAGGGCGTTCAGCTCGGCCTCGAGGGCGGGCTTTTCGGAGGCCCCTTCGTTTTTGGAAAGGGCCAGCCAGCGCAGGTAAACCTGCTTGGCCGGGGAAGTATCGGGGAGCCATTCGAAATAGGTGTTCTTGTCGTTGTGCGCGTCGGCCGTCCCCGCCAGGAACGGCAGCGCCTTGATCTCTTCGATTTGCGCGTCGACGACGTCCTGGACCAGGTTCAGGTAAGCCGTGATGCGGGCCGCGCGGGCGTCGGGGTGGCTTTGGACGATGGCCTCGTAGGCAAGTCCGTAGACCTTGCAGTAATGCTTCCGGATACGCTCGATAAGCATATCGTCGACCAACGACATCACCGAGGAAATCCCGAAACGGGCCACCCGAAGCGGAGTGTCGATGGTGAATCCTGTTCCCATGACGGGGATATGGAATTTATGATGGGTATGGTATAAAGCCGTGCTTTTTAACATGGACATAGTTTACTTGTAGTTGCCCCGAAATAATGCGAATTTCTTGTAAAAACATGTCATTAACCCTGAAATCACGGAAATTTGGGGGTTACCGGACAAGTCTTTACAGGGTCGTAAAACCCCGAATTTGGCGAAAAAAAGTCGAAGCGGGCAAGCTCATTTGCCCACGGGAATGTACCCGTACGCGATCGAGTCCCCATGGATGGACTTGAAATACCCCCAGGTGCCGGAAGTATCGTCCACCGTGAACCCGATGGAGTCGGCCGCGGTCATGGCCCCGTCGCAATAATACCCCGTGCGATTCCCATTCACCGTGGAGGCGTGGCCGTTGATGTACACCCGGAACGGCTGCCCGGGGATCAAGGTCTTGTCCACGCGGCTGCGGTAATTGCCCTCCCAGCTCCATCGCCGTCCCGTGCTGTCGAGCGGGCTCATTTGCCACCAGGAATCGTACACCGACTGTTCGATGTCGAGGTAGCGGCTGGTGTAGCGCGTCGAGTCGTAGCTGAAGCCCAGGCGGCCGTTCTTGAAATCGCTCTTGAGCGAACCTAGGTCGATCTCGGTGCTCATGCGGGAGAGGATCGAATCCCGCGTCAGGAACCAGAACGGCGTGCGCCACAGGCCGGTGCTCACGAAGCTCAGCGAGATCTTGCCCGCGTCCAGGCGAAAGCGGGGCTCGAGGTTTTTCCAGCTGATGCTTCCGGAGACCAAAGAGAACAGGGGGCCGCGGTCGTAGGAGACCGAGCCGCTGAGGTTCGCCTTGACCCCGGTCACGAAGGAGGAGGGCGAGAACAGATTGTGCTTCACCGTGTCGCCGGCCTGGTAGTCGCCGAAGTCCTCGCGGGCGATGATGCGCATCTCGAAGTCGTTTCCTCCGTTGCGAATGCGGTAGACTCCGCTCGAAAACCGGGCGTCCCAATCGTCGAGCGCGAAGAAGTCGAGGGTATTAATGACGAAGCTGGCGACCAGGTTGGTAATGATTTCGGAGGCGCTCACCCCGTCGGCCTTGAATCCCTCGACGATGACCAGATTGCCTGAGAGCATTTGCACCAGCTTCCATTCGGGCATCGTGGTGCTGCAAAGCGTAAGGATGCGAGGGGCCGGCGTTTCGGTACCGGGCGAAGTGGAAGGATCGGAACCTTTGCCGCAGGCGAACAACAGGACCGAAAGCAGGACGGCGAACGCCCTGCCGGAAAGTCCGAGATCGCGGGGTCGGACACGCCGGGCGCGGAAGGGAAACGACATGTTTCGAATGTAACGTTTTCGGGTTGGCTTGGCCCGGGGTGAGGCGAGAAAATCGGCCGGGAATAAACCCCGGTTAACAAAAAAGCCGCCGGGCGAACCCGGCGGCTTCATGCTTGACGCGTAGCGGTTACAAGCGGTTGAAAGTACGCACGGCCTTGCCCAGAGTCGTCTCGACCTGCAGGACGAAGATCCTGCCTGCGCCCAGCTCCGGCATGGCATACTCCCGCGAGCCGTTGCCGTTGAACGAGTGGAGGAGGCGGCCGTTGATGTCGAGGATCCGGACGGTGTGCGCGCCGTCCGCCATGACGGAGATGGCGTTCGCATGGACGCGCAGCCAGTCCACCGAGCCGCGATGCACGCGGGAGGCGAGGCTGGTCGGCTTCAAGTTCGGATCCTGGCACGTTCCGTTGTAAGTGATCCGCACGATGCCGTTGTTGGTCGCGCTCGAACCGGAACTGCAGCAACCGGTGCCCCAGTCGATCGCATACAAGGAACCGTCACGGCCCTGCTGGAAGTCGATCATGTTGCTGGTGTTGGGACGGCCCGTCTTGGCCATCGTGAACACCTGGGTCGGCGTGCCCACCGTGGCGCCCGTCGTCGTGTCGATCTTCACGGCCCAGATGGTGTTCGTGTTGGTGACCATGAAGTCGGCCATCATCATGACGTTGTCGAGGTGCGGGGGCATCTTGTTGGGGTTGCTGATGCTGCCGTCGTAGCGGATGATCGGGTCGCCGCCCACGGCACAAGTGGGGCTGGCGTAGGCGTGGGCGGGCTGGTGCATGGGAGGCAAGGTGTCCACGCCGGTGTTGCCCGACCAGTTGTTCACCGGAATGGCCGTCGTCATGCCGCTGTAGTTGAAAGCACTCCAGTCGGTCGTCGCGCTGGGCTCGTTCGGTTCGTTATAGCTCCCGGCGAAGCCAGTCTGACGGACCGCGTTGCCCGCCCAGAAAGGCCAGCCGCTGAACGCGGGCTTGGTAGTGAAGTTGTGCTCCTCGTTGCGCTGCCCGTCGGGACCGCATTCGCCCCACGCCAGCCAACCGAGACGGTAGCGGTCCACACTGAGCGAGTAAGGATTGCGGCTGCCCTTGATGTAAATCTCCGGCCGGACCTTGGTGGTGTCGCGGTACTCCGCCGCACGGGCGGTCAGACCCGAATCGGCCCATTTCTGTCCCCAGTAAGCACCGAAGTTCCCGGCCGGAATGGAGTAGCCGCGCGCCGAATTGTCGGGCTTGATGCGCAGGATGCCGCCGCGCAGGCTGGCGGTGTTTCCGGGTCCGTTCGCCAGGGCCTCGTTGTCGGCCGCGGTGACGTAAAGGTTCCCGAAGTTGTCGAACTTCATCGCGCCGGCCGTGTGCCAGCGGGCGTTCTGCCCGGCCGGAATGTGGAGAATCACTTTCTTGGACCCTAGGTCCATCATCTTGGTGGTCGGATTCAGGGTATAGCGGACCACCTGCCAACCGGTCGCCGAGTCTCCCGAGTGAGCGTTGTTCGGGCTCGTGCCCACGGCGTAGTTCAGGTAGATGAAGTTGTCCGTCCCGAAGCTCACCGGGTTCAGGGCGATGCCGACAAGGCCCTGCTCGTCCACGCCGCCGCCGCCGTTGCTAATGCCGGAGAGGGTTCCGATGACGGTGAGCGTGTTCGCGACCCCGTTGTAATAGAGCACGCGGGCGCTATTGCCGGTACCCTTCTCGATCATGTAGATGTCGTTGTACTGGGCGCCGGACTGCATCCAGAAATCCATCTTGATGACCCGGATCGGCGCCACGGTGCCGAACAGGGCCTGGCTGACGATGGGCGTGGTCACGAAGCTGGTGTTCAGGGCCGCCGGAAGGGCGGCGCAGTCGCCCTGGGCCGTGGTCGACGAGTAGGCGCTGGTCCAGGCTTGGGCGCCCGCGTTGACCGCGAACAGTCCGCCCAGGGCCAGGGTGAGATAACCGAGGGAACGTTTCATTTTTGAAGTCTCCGAAAGGGATTAAACCGACAACACTAATATACCGCCAATTCGCGTTTTTCGCGCGGGAATCCTGAACCTGACCGCTCCTCGGAGGCCCCGGCCTTTCGGCCGGGCGGCCTCGGGAGGCCGATCCGGTAACTCCTTTTTTAAGAAGGATTTACCGGATCCCTATTCCGTTTTGACGGGTGAACGGAACCTTGTTCGAGAACCTTGCGCGGCCAGAAACGAGAAGGCCGCCTTGCGGCGGCCTTCTCGTGACACCGGTCCTTCCCAAACCGTCCTAAAGGCCGGCGAGGGGACGGACCGCGGTGGCCTCCGCCGTGCGCACGCGCAGTACGTACACGCCGCCCGCGCCGAGCCCGGCGGGCAAGTTATAAACCTGGGGGCCCTCTCCGCGGAAGGTGAACAGAACGCGGCCCGACATGTCCAGGATGGTCGCCTCGTGCGGCCCCTGGGCGAACACGGAGAACATGCGGGACCCGACCTTCAGCCAGGAGGCGTCGCGCGTCACGCGCGCCTGGGGATCGACGGCGACATTCAGGCCGGGATCCTTGCAGGTGCCCTTGTAGGTGATGCGCACGATGCCGGTGTACGCCGACTGGCCGCCCGAGTTGCCGTTGCAGCAACCCGCGCCGTGGTTCAGCAGGTAGAGCGAGCCGTCCGGGCCCTGCTGCAGGTCGATATGGCGGCCGATGGCCGGCGCGGTCGTGCTCCGCGGGTAAGTCGCGGACGTGAAGACCTGGTAGTTGGTGTCGGTGGGAAGGCCGGTGGTCGCGTCGATTTTCCGGAGGTAATAGGTCTGTCCCGCGAAGTCGCCCCACAGCACGGTGTTGTTCAGGTGCGGCGGCAGCTTGCCGGGATTGGCCAGGCTTCCATTGTACCGGATGTAGGGGCCGCCCATCGCGCAGGTGTTGCCCGTGCCGGAGCCGACGGGCGCGTTTCCGGTCCAGCTAGCGATGGGGCGGTGCATGGCCGGCAGGCTGTCTACGCCCTTGGGAACAACGGCGCCGGTGGCCGGCCAGGTGTTCACGGGATTTGACTGGAGCATCGTGACGGGGTTGTACTGCGCATAAAGGGTGCTGCTGTTGACGTCACCCGTCTCGTTGTAGGTGTTATCGAAGGTGGTCTGGCGGACGCCGGCACCGGCCCAGAACGGGAAGCCGCTGAAGGCCGGCACGTTGGAGAAGTTCGCCTCTTCCTGGCGCTGGTTGTCGGGCCCGCACTCCGCCCAGGTGATGCGACCCAGCGTGCTCTTGTCGACGCCGAACACATAGGGGTTGCGCGTGCCCTTGACGTAAATCTCCGGCCTGACCTTGCTGGTGTCCAGGTACTGGGCGGCCAGGGTGGTGCGCCCCTGCGAGGTGAATTGCGCGGCCCAGTAGGCGCCGAAATTGCCGGCGGGGATGGTATACCCGCCGTTGGCCGCGGGCTTGACTCGCAGGATGGCGCCGCGCAGGTCGGCCGTGTTGCCCGCGCCCGTGAAGAGCGCCTCGTTGTCGCCGGCGCTGACATACAGGTTGCCGAAGCCGTCGAAGTGCAGGGAGCCACCGGTGTGGTAGCGCTCGCCCATGGCCGCGGGAATGTGGATGACCAGCTTCTGGGAGGCCGTGTCCACCATCTTGGTGGTGGCGTTCAGGGTGAAGCGGGAAACGCGAAGGCCGACGGTGGCCGAAGGCTCCGACTGCGAGGCCGCCGCCGCCGCCGTGGCGGTGTCGCCATTGCGGTAGGAGAAGGACACGTAGATGTAGTTGTTGGTTTTGAAGTTGGGATCCAGGGCGATGCCGCCCAGGCCGTCCTCCTGGAAGGTGCGCCACACGCCGGGGATGCGGCCGAGATTGGTCACCGTCTGGGTTTGGCTGTTGTAATACATGATGTCGCCGTACTTCAGCGTGAAGTAAATGTCGGCCAGGCCCGAGGTTCCGTTCAGATCGAAGGCCATCTTCATGGGCCGGGCGATGCCGGTTCCCTGCAGCGCGCGGCTGACGATCGGCGTGACGCGGAAGACGCTGCTGTCCAGGCTCGCGGGCAGGCCCGCGCAGTCACCCGTCGCCGTGGCCGAGGCGTAAGCCGAGGTCCAGGGTTGGGCGCCCGCGTTGACCGCGAGCAGACCGCCAAAGGCCAGGATGAGATAACCGAGGGAACGTTTCATTTGAAGTCTCCGAAAGGGATTAAACCGACAAAACTAAGCTAATTCGCGTTTTTCGCGCGAGAGAATCCTGAACCTGACTGCTCCTCCGAAGTCCCGGCCATTCGGCCGGGCGGCCTCGGGAGGCCGATCCGGTAACTCCTTTTTTAAGAAGGATTTACCGGATCCCTACTCTCGTTTTAACGGGTGAACGGAACCTTGTGCTCGAGAACCTTGCGCAGCTTGTTCTGGCCATCCACCACGGTCACCCGGGCGATGTAGATGCCCGCCGAGACGTCCCGGCCGTTGTTGGACGCGCCCGTCCAGGCCAGCTGTCCGTTCTGGTCGAAGGCGCTGGAGAAGACGGTGCGTCCCCACATGTCGACCAGGCTCAGCAC